>NZ_DATBKY010000175.1:0-3938 GCF_036555685.1 Actinophytocola sp.
CCCCCCCCCCCCCGCGCCGGTCACACGAGCAGGGTCTTCTCAGCCGGTCGGGACCAGGCTCGGGGTGAGGCGGACCGGCAGGTAGCGGCAACCCCACGTGAAGTTGGACGCCGTGTAGGCCGGGTCGCCGATCAGCTCCACCGCCGAGACCTGTTTCGTCAGCTCCTCCAGGAAGATCGACAGCTCCAGCCTCGCCAGCTTGGCACCCAGGCACAGGTGGCGGCCGCCGCCGAAGGTCAGGTGCCGGTTGGGGCTCCGGTCGATGCGGAAGCGGTCCGCGCCGGGGAAGGCGCGTTCGTCGCGGTTGGCCGACACGTTCCACACCGTGACGCGGTCACCCACCGCGATGTCCTGCTCGCCGATGCGAGCCGGGCGCATCGCGGTGCGCATGACGTGCACGCCCGGGGTGGTCCAGCGCAGGATCTCCTCGACCGCGGTCGGGATCACCTCCGGACCGCCCGTGCGCAGCAGCTCCCACTGGTCGGGGTTCTGGGTGAACGCGAGCAGCCCGCCGGCCGCCGAGTACCTCGTGGTTTCGTTCCCGCCGGCCATCACCCCGTTGCAGTTGACGATGATCTCCTCGTCGGTCAGCTCCCGCTCACCGTCGGCGGTCTCCCGGCGGTCGGTGGCCACCTTGCTGATGAAGTCGGTGCCCGGGTTCTTCCGGCGCTTCGCCAGCAACTCCGTGAAGTACAGGAAGATCTCCGCGTGGTTGCCCGCCCGCGCCTGCTCGTCTGGGTCCTCGAACGCGCCGTTCATGGTCCGGCCGAGCCAGTCCCAGTCCGGGCGCGCCACGCCGAGCAACGCGCACACCACCCTCGTCGGCAGCCGCCGCACGACCTCGACGATGTCGAGCTCGCGGGCCTCGAGCGCCTCGGCCAGCAGCTCCCGGACGATCTCGCGGACGAGCCCGTCCAGGTCCTCGGGGAAGACGCTCTTGTTCAGCACCCGCTTGAGCTGCGTGTGTTCCGGCGGGTCGGACACGATCAGCATCCGCTGGGACACCGCCGCGACCGCCTCCGGGTTGGTGTCCAGCCGCATCCCGTAGCGGGAGGAGAACACGTCCGAGTCGCGGTACACGCCGACCGCGTCGGCGTACCGGGTGAGTGCCCAGAAACCGCCGCCCGCCTCGTGCCAGTGCACCGGGTCGTGCTCGCGCAGCCAGGCCATCGCCGGCCAGAACGCGCTGCCGCCGAACGCGCTGTCGTCGGTGAGGTCGATCAGCACGGGACCCCCTGCGGCGCGACGATCTCACCGAGCAACCGGGGCACCTCGACCGCGTGCTGCATCGCGAACACGTGCCCGCCGGTGAACTGGCGGCGCGCGACCTCGCGGCCGAGGAACGGCGCCCACTCGTCGAGCTTGTCGGGCGCCGCGAGGTCGTCACCCTCGCCGCCCCACACGTGGACCTCGGTGTCGATGCCCGGCTCGGCCGGCAGCTCGTAGTCGACGGTCAGCGTGACGTCCTTGCGCACCAGCTCGATCACCAGCTCCTTGGTGTCCTCGTCCAGCTCGGAGCCCTCGAGGCCCGCCCGGGCGAACGCCACGAGCCCCTCGGGGTTGCAGCGCAGGTGCGGCGGCTCGCACGAGGCCAGCACCATCGCGGCCGGCCGGCGGCCCAGCTCGCCGAGCCGCCGGGTCAGCTCGTAGCCGACGAGCCCGCCGAAGCTCTCGCCGAACACCACCAGCGGCGCGCCGGGGTCGGCGTACTCGACCGCCTCCGCGGCCACCGCGGTCACGATCTCCTCCAAAGAGGACGGATGCGCCTCGTCGAGCCGTTCCTCCCGGCCCGGCAGCTGGACGCCCACCACGGCGACCGAGTCGCCGAGCTCGTTCTGCCAGTCGCGGAAGCGCCCGCAACCCGACCCGGCCGGCGGCAAGCACAGCAGTGTCGGCCGGCCCTCCGGCTTGCCCGACCACGGCACCAGCCACGTGCCGGTGACCGCCTTCGGGGCCGTCGCGTCGCCGGCCCGGTCCAGCTCGGCGGCCAGCGCCGCCGGTGTCGGATGCGCGAGCAGATCCTGCATGGACAGCCGCACGCCGGTCCGCTCGCGCAGTGCCGACACCGCGCGGGCGGCGAGCAGCGAATGCCCACCGAGCTCGAAGAAGTTGGCGTCGACGTCCGCGACCTGCCGGTCGAGCACCGAGCTCCACGCCTCGCACACGGCCGTCTCGCGTGGCGTCGACGGACCCCGGCCGGCCAGCACGGGCACGCTCGCCGCGGCCTCGCGGGCCAGCGCCTCGCGGTCGACCTTGCCGTTGACGGTGACCGGCAGGGAGGCGACGACGTCGATCACGCCCGGCACCATGAACTCCGGCAACCGGTCCCGGCAGCCCGCCCGCAGCCCGGCCACGTCCACCGCCGCGCCGGCGTCCGCCACCACTGCGAGGCCGAGCGCGTCCCCGGACTCGAGCACGAACGCGGCCGCGGCGGCGACCCCGGCCTGGTCCTCGGCAACCTGCTCCACCTCGCGTGGCTCCACCCGGAACCCGCGCACCTTCACCTGGTCGTCGCGCCGCCCGGCGAACTCCAGCAACCCGTCCGCGCGCACGGTCACCAGGTCGCCGGTCCGGTAGACGCGGTCGCCCGACGGCAGGAGCGGGAACCGCTCGGCGGTCAGCTCCGGACGGTTGCGGTAGCCGCGGGCCACGGCCGGACCGCCGACGTACAGCTCACCCGTCGACCCCGCCCGCACCGGCGCGCCGTCGTCGTCGAGCACGTAGGCCGCGTAGCCGGGAGCGGGCCGGCCGATCGACAGCACGTCGTCGCCGCGCGCGCTGTCCGCCCACGTCGCCGCGATCGTCGCCTCGGTCGGGCCGTAGACGTTGAGGACCCGCCGGCCGGCCAGCCGTTCCACCAGCGGGCGCGGGCACCGCTCGCCCGCCAGCACCACGGTGTCCACAGTGGGCAGTGCGTCGATGCACGCGGCGACCAGCGTCGGCGGCATGCTGATGGTCCGCGGCGCCACGGCCGCCATTCGCTCGGCGAGGTCGCCCGCCTCGCCGTCGTGCAGGTCCACGAGCACGGTGCCCTGCCCGTGCAGCAGGTGCAGCAGCACGTTCCACAGCCACCCGTCGAACGCCGGGGACAGCGGGTTCGCGCCGACCCCGCCCGGTTCCAGCCCGATCGTCGCGAGCGCGGTCAGGAACGTGCCGAGGTTGCCGTATGTCACCTCCACGCCTTTGGGCCAGCCGGAGGTGCCTGACGTGTAGATGATGTATGCGCACTCACCGGCGTCCTGGGCGGCGGGCTCCGGCCCGTCGCCGGTGGCCGCCTCGAGCCCGACGCGACGCACGCCCGCCGGCACCACGCCGCTCGCGATCCGGTCCGCCAGCAGGTGAGTGACCCGCGCGTCCCGCAGAATGAAGTTGACCCGGTCCGCGGGGTACCGGTCGTCGACCGGCACCGCGGTCGCGCCCAGCCACCACACCGCGAGCATCGCCGGGATCGTCAGCCGGGAGCGTCCACTGCCGACGCCGACCGCGGTGCCGGGCGCGACGCCGTGCTCGGCGAGCTGCCCGGCGATCGCGCGGGTCCGGTGGGACAGTTCGGCGAAGTCGAGCGTGCCGTCCGGCGCGGAGGAGGCCGGCGCATGCGGGGTCTCGGTGGCCCATCGGTTCAGTGCGGCGAACGCGAGATTCGCGCCCGGATTGTCGTCACTCGTCGCCCGTAAGTGGGACGTGCTCATGCCTGTTCCTGTTCTTTCGCAGCAAGAAGGCAGGGGGAATCGGCTCCGGGGACGGGGCGGGGGCTCGGCGGTCCGTTCCGGAGCTGGTATCAGGAGGATGACGATCAGCAAACTTATCCGCGGCAACTCGGCACAGCAACGCGCCATTCGGGTTGCTGTCACACCGATGGGCGTCCCACGATCGGCCTAGCGCACGGCGTGTTGCCGACACACGGAGTCAGCCCGGACATTGGTCGTGTATTTCGCACG
>NZ_DATBKY010000176.1:0-31395 GCF_036555685.1 Actinophytocola sp.
ATCGGGATGCGCGACCCACGAACCGTCGAACCCGTCGCCGGCCTCGCGCTCCTTGTCCTGACGCACCTTCGCCAGCGCGGTCTCGTTGACCTGCGGGTCGCGCCGGCTAGGGATGAACGCCGCCATGCCACCGATCGCGAACGCGCCGCGGCGGTGACACGTGGTCACCAGCAGCTCGGTGTACGCGCGCATGAACGGCGCGGTCATCGTGACGTCGTTGCGGTCCGGGAGCACGAAGTCGGGGCCGGCGTCGCGGAAGTACTTGATGAGGCTGAACAGGTAGTCCCACCGGCCCGCGTTGAGGCCGGACGCGTGGTCGCGGAGCTCGTAGAGGATCTCGTCCATCTCGAACGCGGCCGGGATCGTCTCGATGAGGACGGTGGCGCGGACGGTGCCGTGCGGGATGCCGAGCTGTTCCTGCGCGTGGGTGAAGACGTCGTTCCAGAGCCGGGCCTCGAGATGGCTCTCCAGCTTCGGCAGGTAGAAGTACGGGCCGCTGCCGCGCTCGAGGAGCTCCTTCGCGTTGTGGAAGAAGTGGAGCCCGAAGTCGACGAGCGCGCCGACCGCGCGGCGGCCGTCGAAGGTGAGGTGGCGCTCGTCGAGGTGCCAGCCGCGGGGGCGCATGACGATGACCGCGTGCGCGACATCATCCTTCAGCGCGTAGCTCTTGCCCTCGGGCGAGCTGAAGGCGATCTCCTTGCGGACGGCGTCGTAGAGGTTGACCTGGCCGGAGACGACGTTCGTCCAGTGTGGAGTGTTGGCGTCCTCGAGGTCGGCGAGCCAGATTTTGGCGCCGGAGTTGAGCGCGTTGATGGCCATCTTGCGCTCGGTGGGTCCGGTGATCTCGGTCCGCCGGTCGGCGAGGTCGGCCGGTGCGGCGGCGACGCGCCACTGCGACTCGCGCACCTCGCGGGTCGAGTCGAGGAAGTCGAGCTTCCCGGTGCGCGACGCCTCCTCCCGCCGCTCGGTCCGCGCGGCCACGAGCTCGTCCCGCCGGTCCGCGAACCGCGCATGAAGGCCGGCGAGGAACTCCAGCGCCTCCGGGGTCAGGATCTGCTCGCTTCGCTCGACCGGTCCGCCGAGTACCTGGATGTCGACCATGACTACACCCTAAGTCCCGGCGGCCGTCCGAACACGCCAGCGCCGGGCGTGCCTGCTACCAGCGGCCATGGTGTACGACGTCGGCCACCGGACGGCGCTTGCGGGTGCGGGGCGAGCCCGACTGCTCCGGCTCCGCGGAGTAGCCGATGGCCACCGCGCCGATGGGTTCGTGATCGGCCGGGACGGCGTACAGCTCGCGGAACCTCGGGACGTCCTCGGGGACGATGCCGAAGTACAGCGCGCCCAGCCCCTGGTCGACCGCGGTCTGCAGGATGAGCAGCGTCGCCATGCCCGTGTCGATGTGCCAGAACGGGACCGGCCAGCGAGCCTCGTCGCGGTCGGTCCAGCCCTTGTCCGGTTCGGCGTAACGGTCGAGGTACACGCGCTTGCACGACATCGGCACGATCAGCAGCGGTGCCGTGCTCACGTCGTTGCCCTTCGGGCGCATGGCCCAGAACTTCGCCAGGTCCTCGCCCTGCAGCACGAGAAACGCCTGCCCCTGCGAGAAGCCCGCCGACGGCCCGCGGGTCGCGTTGTGCAGGATCCGGTCGAGGACCTCCGGCGGCACGGGGCGGTCGGGCTCGAACCTGCGCACCATCCGCCGCTTGCGGACGACGTCCTGGAACTCCACCTCAGGCCCCCAGCAGCGCGTCGACGAACGCCGCCGGCTCGAACGGGGCCAGGTCGTCCGCGCCCTCGCCCAGCCCGACCAGCTTCACCGGCACGCCCAGCTCGCGCTGCACCTGGAACACGATGCCGCCCTTCGCGGTGCCGTCGAGCTTCGTCAGCACGATGCCGGTGATGTCCACGACCTCGGCGAACACCCGCGCCTGCGTCAGCCCGTTCTGCCCGGTCGTCGCGTCCAGGACCAGCAGCACCTCGTCGACCTTGGTCTGCCGCTCCACCACGCGCTTGACCTTGCCCAGCTCGTCCATCAGGCCGGTCTTCGTGTGCAGCCGGCCCGCGGTGTCGACGAGCACCGCGTCGACGCCGGCCTCCGTGCCGCGCTTCACCGAGTCGAACGCCACGGCCGCCGGGTCCGCGCCCTCACGCCCGCGCACGACCTCCGCGCCGACCCGCTCCGCCCACGTGGCGAGCTGCTCGGTGGCCGCCGCGCGGAACGTGTCCGCCGCGCCCAGCACGACCGTCCGCCCGCCGGCGACCAGCACCCGCGCGAGCTTGCCCGTGGTCGTCGTCTTGCCGGTGCCGTTGACGCCCGTGACCAGCACGACCCCGGGCGTCCTCGTGCCGTTGGTCTCGTGCGCCAGCGCGCGCACCGACCGGTCCATCTCCGGGTGCAACGCCTCCACGAGCACGTCCCGCAGCATCGTGCGGGCGTCCTCGGCGGTGCGCACGCCTCCCGCGACCAGCCCGGCGCGCAGCTTCTCGACCACCTCCTGCGTGGTCGCGGCGCCCAGGTCGGCCAGCAGCAGCGTGTCCTCGAGTTCGGTCCACGAGTCCTCGTCGAGGTCGCCCGCGCCGAGCAGGCCCAGCACCCCCTGGCCGAACGTCGAGCGCGACTTCGACAGCCGGCCGCGCAGCCGCTCCATCCGCCGAGCCGGCGACTCGATCTCCTCGACGGGCTCGGGCGGCGCGACCTCGTCGACGATCGCGGGCTCGGCCGGGACGTGCACGGGCGCGCCGGTCTCCGTGGTCTTCGTCGGGGGTGCCGCCTCCTCCTCGGGCGCCTCCTCGACCGGTGGCGCCTGAGCCTTCTCCCCGCCCGGGGCCAGGCTGATCCCACCACCGGCCTGGTAGCCGCGGCGCTGCTCGGCGCGCTTCTCCTCGGTCAGGCTGATCCGCCGGCGCCGGCTCAGCGTGACGCCCGCGACCAGCGCGAGCGCGAGCAGAACCACCACGACGACGATGATCACGATCACGGTGCTCGACACGCCGCCATCCTCGCATCAAGCGCCGGCGGCTACTTCAGCACGCCCGCCGTCAGACCCGCCTGCACCTGCTTCTGGAACAGCACGTACACGATCAGCACCGGCAGTAACGCGATGACGAGGCCCGCGAACAGCGCCGACCAGTCGCCGCGGTAGCCCTGGCTGATCGCGAGCGCGGCGAGGCCCTGGGCCAGCACCTTCTTGTCCGGCTCGTTCATCAGCACCACCGGCAGCACGTACTGGTTCCAGTGCCCCAGCACGTTGAACAGCCCGATGCTGATCAGGCCCGGCTTCGCCATCGGCAGCATGACCCGGAAGAACAGGCCGAAGTGCGAGCAGCCGTCCACGATCGCGGCCTCGGCGATCGAGTTCGGCAGCGTGCGGAAGAACGCGGTGAGGAAGAACACCGTGAACGGCATCGAGAACGCGACGTACACGAGCGCGAGCGACAGGTGGCTGTTCAACCCGAGCACCTCGCCGAGCAGCGGCAGGTTCCCGGTGTTGCGCACCACGAAGAACAGCGGCACCAGCGCGAGGAACACCGGGAAGATCAGCCCGGCGACGAAGCCGAAGTAGATGATCCGGTTGCCCGGGAAGTCGTAGCGGGCCAGCACGTAGGCGGCCATCGCGCCCAGCAGCATCGTCAGCGGCACCGAGATGACCACGACGATCACGCTGTTCACGAAGTACTGCCCGATGTTCGCGACCGTCCACGCGCGCCCGAAGTTCTCCAGGTGCGCCGCCCCCGGCAGCGCCCACGGGTCGGCCAGGAACTCCGAGTTGGTCTTGACCGAGGACACGACCGCCCACAGCAGCGGCAGCGTCGTGACCAGGCCCCAGATCAGCAGGAACGTCCCGTTGAGCAGGTTCAGCGCGCCCTGCCCGGCGCCCACCCCCGGCCCGCGGGGACGCACCGCCCGCGAGGCAGGCGGCGTCTTCGTGCGGTCGTCGACGGCCGTCAAGAGAGTTCCACCCGCTCGCGCCGGGCCGCCCGCAGGAACAGCACCGCGACCAGCAACGTCAGCAGCAGCAGGACGACGCCGATGGCCGACGCGTAGCCGAACCGGTAGCGGTTGAACGCCGCGCGGTAGAGCGCCACCCCCAGCACGTCACCGGCCCGCGACGGCCCGCCGCTGATGCCCAGCATGATGTGCACCAGCGCGAACGCGTCCATGGCCTGGATCGCCAGGTACACCCAGCCGACCTGGACGGTGTCCCACACCAGCGGCAGCGTCACGTGCCGGAAGGTCGTGTACCGGCTGGACCCGTCGAGCAGCGCGGCCTCGTAGATCTCCTTGGGAATCGACTGCATCGCCGCGGAGAACAGCACCACGTAGAAGCCGACGAACGACCAGATCATCACGACCACGACGACCCAGAACGCGTAGGTCGGGTCGCCGAGCCACGGCTTCGACAGCGCGTCGAGGCCGACCGCGTTCAGCAGGCCGTTGAAGATGCCGCCCGCCTCGGTCGGCGCGAAGACGTACTTGAACAGCACGCCCACGATCGCCACCGACAGCACCTGCGGGAAGAAGTAGACGATCTTGTAGACGGACGAGCCGCGGACGCCCTGGATGCCGGACCGCCCGCGCCTGCCCACGTTGAGCATGGAGGCGAAGAACAGGCCCAGCACGACCGTCACCGCGGGCACGACGAGCAGCAGGATCCCGTTGTTGCGCAACGCGATCCAGAACTGGTCGTCGTTCCAGAGGCGGACGTAGTTGTCGAACCCGATGAACGTCTGGTTCGCCGTGAGGCCGGTCCAGTCGGTCAGCGAGATGTAGATCGCTTGCGCGTAGGGCGAGACCACGTACAGGACGTAGAGCCCGACCGGAACCACGAGGAAGGCCAGCACGAAGCCGCCCTTGCCGCGGTCCAGGCCGCCCCGCGCCGGCCGGCGGGGCGGGCGCACCGCCGGCCGCGGGGAGGAAACCTTGAGCGACACCGAAACCCGAGCCGTTCCCGTCAGCGGGTGTACTTCGTGACGGAGTCGTCGTCGCGGACCTTCTTCGCCTCCGACTCACAGCCGGCACAGAACTGGTCCACGGTCTTGCGGCCGGTCATCAGGTCGCCGATCTGCGCGTTGACGCCCGGGTTCCACATGTCGCCGTACCACGTGTTGTACATCCAGTTGAGGACGTTGTCGCCGGCCGACTTGAGCGTCTCCTGCGCGGAGGTCAGGCCCGGGGGCAGCTTGACGCCGTCCGCCGCGCCCTTGACCACGGTCAGGCTGGACACCTGCTCGGTGAAGCCCTTCGCGCCGTCCTTGGAGAGCATGATCCGCATGTACTCCAGCCCGCCGCGCGGGTTCTTCGCGGCCGCGGGCACGACGTACGGCTCACCGGGCGAGGCGTAGATCGTCTCGAACGGCATCTTGGAGTCCTTGGACAGCAGCGGATCGGGCATCACGGTGACCTCGAAACCCTCGGGCGTGACGTCCTTCTGCTCGTTCTCCAGCCACGAGCCGCACGGCACGAACGCGGCCTTGCCGGCGCACCACTGGCCCTGCGCCTGGATGTGGTCCATGCCCTCGGTGCCGGGGAGGATGTAACCCTTGGTGTGCAGGCCCTGCAGCGCGTTGGCCGACTCCTTGATGGCCTCGTGCTGCCAGGCGCCCTCCTCGAGGTTGTCGATCGCCTTGACGACGTCCGGGCCGGCGAGCTTGGCGGCCATCGCCAGCAGCGACCAGCTCATGTAACGGGCGTGGATGCCCTGGTAGGTCCACGGGTAGATGCCGGCGGCCTTGATGTCCTTGCACAGCGCCAGCATGTCGTCCCAGGTCTGCGGCGGCTGCCAGCCGTGCTTGTCGAAGAGCGCCTTGTTGTACCAGATGCCGAAGACCGTGAGCGCCATGTTCATGACGTAGGGCTTGTCGCCGAACGTGCCCTGCTGGATGGCGCCCGGCACGAGCGTGTCGCGGACCTTCGTGTTCGGGTCGTCCCAGCTCGGCGCGTCGAACAGGTCGGTGAGGTCGTAGAGCTGCTTGTCGGAGACGAGCTGGCCGAGGGGGATCTGGCCGTCCCCGGAGTCGTTGACGAAGTCCGGCGGGTTGCCGCCGACGAAGCGCGACTGCAGGGCGCCCGCGATGTCGACCTCGGCCTTGTGGTTGATCTTGGCCTTGGGGTACTTCTTCTTGTAGATCGGCTCGTGCACGTCGGTGGCGTACTTGTCGCCGAAGCCGCCGTTGAAGATGTAGACCTCGAGCGGGGCGTCCGTGGGCACGCCGAGCGGGTTCTGGGCGGACTTCTCGCCCTCCGCCGCCTCCTGACCGCCACCGGAGGTGGCACAGCCGACCAGGGCGCTGGATGCCGGCAGCACCAGGGCACCCGTGGCGAGGGCGCCACGCAGGAAGTTTCTCCTGCTCCACTCCGCCGAAAACTTGGTCATGCTCGCTCCTCGTGTCCTCGCGTTACCTGCTGCATCGAACGGGCGGGCCGACCCCGCTCCCCGGCGCAGGGTGACACATTATCGCTCTGGTCTATACCTTCGGCCGGGAATACTCAACAGCTCACGACATCGATTTGGTCAAGAAGTAACGCCTCGTCTTGCGCCGCACCGGCGCGAGTGGATAGCCAGGTCACGTGACTTCGTGCCGGGTGATCGGGCTGCTGTCCGGAACGTCCATGGACGGTGTGGACGTGGCGGTGGCCGACCTCCACTTGACCGACGAAACCATCGAACTCATCCCGTGTGGACACGCGGAGGTCCCGTACCCCTCCGCGCTGCGCAACGCTCTGCTGTCCGCCCTGCCGCCGCACGAAAGCACCGCCGAGGAGGTCTGCCGCCTCGACACCGCGGTCGGTGAGGCGTTCGCCACCACCGCCGCCGAGGCGCTGGCCGACATCGCGGGCGGGCAAGCCGACCTGGTCGCCTCGCTCGGCCAGACGCTCTACCACTGGGTCGAGGACGGAAACGTCCTCGGCACGCTGCAGATCGGCCAGCCGGCCTGGATCGCCGAGGCCACGGGGCTGCCGGTGGTCGCCGACCTGCGGGCGCGCGACGTGGCGGCCGGCGGGCACGGCGCGCCACTCGCCAGCGTGCTCGACCGGCTGTGGCTGCGCGAGCTCGCCGGGTCCGGCATCGTGGCCGGGCTGAACATCGGCGGGATCGCCAACGTCACCGTCGTCGCGGACGACTCCCCCGCGCTCGCGTTCGACACCGGCCCGGGCAACGCGCTGCTCGACGCGGCCGCGCGGATGATCTCCAACGGCGCCTGGCAGCAGGACGTCGACGGCGACCTCGCGGCGCAGGGCAGCGTCCGGGACGACCTGCTCGAGGTGCTGCTCGCCGACCCGTACTACGCGGCGGCCCCGCCGAAGTCCACCGGCAAGGAGCGCTACCACACCGACTACCTGCGCGACGCCCTGGCGAAGGTGCCGCGGGTGAGCGGCCCGGACCTGCTGGCCACCCTCGTCGAGCTGACCGCCAGCACGATCGCCGACGCGTGCCGCGCGCACGGCGTGACCCGGGTAGTGGCCTCCGGCGGCGGGGTGCGCAACCCGACGCTCGTGAAGGCCCTCGGCCGCCTCCTCGCACCCGCCGCGCTGGTCCGCAGCGACGAGCTGGGCCTGCCCGGTGACGCGAAGGAGGCGTACCTGACCGCCCTGCTCGGCTTCCTCACCTGGTCGGGCATCCCGGCCAACGTGCCGAGCGCGACCGGGGCCCGCGGCCCGCGGCTGCTCGGCAGCATCACGCCCGGCGGCACCGCGCTGCGGCTGCCCGAACCCGTCTCGACCACCGTCGCCCGGCTCCGGGTGACCCAACCTGCGATCAGCGGGAGGTAACCGTGCGCGCGCTCGACATCGCGATCATCTTGCTCTTCCTGGTCGGGATGCCACTGCTGGGCGTCCTGATCGGCGGGCGGCAGAAGTCGTCCACCGACTACTTCATCAGCGAGAAGAAGATCTCGTGGTGGGTGGTCTGCGTGTCGGTGGTCTCCGCGGAGACCTCGACGCTCACCGTGCTGTCCGTGCCCGTGGTCGCCTACCTCGCGCCCGAGCAGGCCGGCGGCATGACCTACCTGACCCTGGCGCTCGGCTACATCGTCGGCCGGGTCATCGTCGCGTTCGTGCTGCTGCCCCGCTACATCGACGGCGACCTGGTCACCGCGTACGCGTTCCTCGGCAAGCGGTACGGCAACGGCATGCGGGCGACCGCGTCGGTGACGTTCCAGTTCACCCGCCTGCTCGCGGACGGCATCCGGCTGTTCGCCACCGCGATCCCGATCAAGGTCGTGCTCGCGTCGTACGGCGTGAACGCGTCCTACTGGGCGATCGTCGTCGTGCTCGGCATCGCCATGGTGTTCTACACGTTCGTCGGCGGCGTGCGGGCGGTCGTGTGGGTCGACGCGATCCAGATGCTCTGGTACATCCTCGGCGGCCTGGTCGTCGTGATCGCGCTCGCCGGCGCGCTGCCGTCCGGCTGGTTCGGCGACGCGATGGACGCCTCGAAGTTCCAGCTGCTCGACTTCTCCTCGAACGCGCTCACCGGCGGCTTCCCGTTCCTGGCCGCGTTCTTCGGCGGCGCGATGCTGGCGATGGCCTCGCACGGCGTCGACCAGCTGATCGTGCAGCGGCTGATGGCCACCCGCGAGGTGCGCGCGGCGCAGAAGGCGCTGATCGCGAGCGGCGTGGTGGTGTTCCTGCAGTTCGCGTTCTTCCTGTTCATCGGCGTGATGATGTGGGCGTTCTACCAGGCTGCGGTGCCGACCGACCCTGCGTCCGCGGGCGGGCTCGGGCTGGGCAACAAGGACGAGCTGTTCGCGAACTACATCGTGACCGAGCTGCCGTCGGGGCTGTCCGGCTTCGTGATCGCCGGCATCCTGGCCGCGGCACTGTCCTCGTCGCTCGGCGCGCTCGCCTCCGCCACGGTGACCGACGTGTACGAGCGGGTCTCCCGCCGCACGCTGTCCGACGACGACCGGCTGCGGTTGGGTCGCGTGTGGACGGTCATCTGGGCCGGCCTGCTCATCATCTGCGCCGGGCTCTTCGCCACGGCCAACCAGACCGCCGCGGACCCGATCGTCGTGCAGGCGCTGGGCATCACCGGGTACACCTACGGCGCGCTGCTCGGCGCGTTCCTGCTCGGCCTGATCGTCAAGAAGGCCAACCAGACGGACGGGATCATCGCGTTCGTCGTGACGGTCGCCGTGATGACGTTCGTGATCCTGGGCGTGAAGTTCGTCGGGCCGTCGGCCGAGGCGGACGCGGCGGCCAACGGCTACGGCGAGTGGCACTCGATCACCATCGACTTCTCGGCCGCGGCGCCCGCCGAGGGCGTGCGGAGCCTGGTGAGCTGGTGGTTCACGCCGCTCGGCGTCGCGGTGACGCTGATCGTCGGCGGGCTCCTGGCCCTGCGCCACCGCGGCCGCCCGGAGCCCGCGGACCAGCAGCAGGTCACGGAGAAGGCTGAGGCTGCGTGAGGTTCGGGCGGTAGTCGGTCTTCGTGTAGTTGACCAGCTCCAGGGCGAGCTCGAAGCCCAGCGCGGTGAACATCCGCTCGGAGGCGTCGTTGCCGAGCCGGATCAGGGCGGCCGCCCGGACACGGGCGCCCGCCCGGCGCGCGAGCTCGGCCAGCAGGCGGCGGACGAGCAGCCGGCCGGCGCCGAGCGAGCGGCACCGCGGGTCGACGCCGACGACGTCCACGTAGTACTCCTCGACCTGCGCGTAGCCGCCGGCGTAGCCGATCACCCCGCTGTCGCCGAGCAGCACCACGACGGTGTGCTCGGCGCCGTCGGCGACCAGCCGGTGGCCGGGTGTCGGGGCGTGCGGGAAGCAGCGGTCGTGCAGGGCGGCGACCGCGGCGCGCACGCCCGGGTCCGGCGGCAGCACGCAGACGCGGTCCTCGGCCGGCGGCACGTCGTCGGCTGCCCGCACGAGCAGGCCACGCAGGGCGGCGTCCTCGATCGTGAACAGCCGGGTCGTGTCGCCGGCGGGTACGTCGTGGCGGGCGGCGAAGTCGGCGAGCAACCGGTTCTGCCGGTGGCCGAACAGGTCGAGGCGGGTCACCCCGGCCATCCGGGGCAGGCCGGCGGCGAGGTCGAGCAGGGCGTCCGCGGTGGCCTGCCAGAGCTGGCTCGCGGCGGGGTGGTTCGCGGGCACGTCCACGTACGGCCCGTACAGGTAGGCGCGGTGCTGTTCGGAGTCGGCCTCGACGCTGAGCACTCCCCGCAGCCGGCCGTGGCGGTCGGTGGCCACGACGGCGCCGGAGGCCCAGTCCGGGCGCAGGCCGGCGAGCTCCTCGGCGACCTCCTGCGCGGTGTCGCCGTGGAAGGCGATGAGGTGTGCCGGGTCCGCCTGCAGGCGCGTGATCAGCCCGATCACGTCCGCCAGGTCGGCCGGCGTCGCTGGTCGAACGTCGTACATGGGGAAAAGCTTGACCGGCGGATGCCCTTTCGCGCGAACGTATTACTGCCCCTTGGGGCAGGCCTCGCGACCCCGGGGGCATTCGATGCGTTTCCGTTACTTACTCGATCGAGAGATCCCCCATACTTCTCCCACCTGCGGGGGTACTGTGCCTCGCACTCACTCGGGCTTTATTGGATTGAAGGGCCACGTCTATGGCTGAATTCGATGTCAAGCGCGTTTCGACGCTTGAATGGGCGGGCATCGGCGCCGGGGTGCTCGCGTTTATTGTTAGTTTCTTTCCGTGGATTTCCGTCGACCTGGGCGGGCTCGCCGAGGCCGCCGGCGTCGACGTGACCGGAAGCGCCTGGGACGCGGGCTTCCTGGCCTGGTTCTCCGTGCTCCTGCTGCTCGCGGTGGCCGTCGTCGTCGTCCTCCCGCACTTCGGCACCGACGTGCCGCAGCGGTCGATGATCTGGATGATCGCCGCGGGCGTCGCGTTCGTGTTCATCCTGCTCCGCTGGCTGACCTACGGGTCGACCTACGACCCGCAGTGGGGCCTGTTCATCGGCCTCGTCCTGGCCCTCGTCTCGGCCGGCGCCGGCTTCCTCGCCTACCGCGCCAACCCGAGCACCTCGCCGCAGACCGGCACCGCCTACGGCGCCTGACCTCGAGACCACCGAAAGGCCCCCTTCGCCCGGCGAGGCGAAGGGGGCCTTTCGCTGTGTGGTCAACACAGGAACCTAGGCGGGCGCGGGTTCCGGCTCCGGTTCGCGCCCGTGCAGCCGCTGGGAGATCACCTGCGTGATCCCGTCGCCGCGCATGCTGACGCCGTAGAGCGCGTCGGCGATGTCCATGGTCGGCTTCTGGTGGGTGATGATCAGCAGCTGGGAGGTCGCCCGCAGCTCCTCCAGCAGCCCGATCAGCCGGCGCATGTTGACGTCGTCCAGCGCCGCCTCGACCTCGTCCAGCACGTAGAACGGCGAGGGCCGCGCCCGGAAGATCGCCACCAGCATGGCCACCGCCACGAGGGACTTCTCGCCGCCGGACAGCAGCGACAGCCGCTTGATCTTCTTGCCCGGCGGGCGTGCCTCGACGTCCACGCCGGTGGTCAGCATGTCCTCGGGCTCGGTCAGGACGAGCCGCCCCTCGCCACCCGGGAACAGCGTGGCGAACACGGTCTCGAACTCGCGGGCCACGTCGTGGTAGGCCGAGGCGAAGACCTCGAGGATCTTGTCGTCGACCTCCTTGACCACGGTCAGCAGGTCGCGCCGGGTCGCCTTGAGGTCCTCCAGCTGCGTGGAGAGGAACTTGTACCGCTCCTCCAGCGCCGCGAACTCCTCCAGCGCGAGCGGGTTCACCTTGCCCAGCAGCGTCAGGTCGCGCTCGGCCCGCTTGGCCCGCCGCTCCTGCGTGCCGCGGTCGTACGGGATCGGCTGGGGTGCGACCACGGTCTCGCCGCGCTCTCTGGCGGCCTCGTACTCGGCCAGCTCGACCGGGCTCGGCGGCACCGGCACGGTCGGCCCGTACTCGGCGACCAGGTCGTCGAGGCCGATGCCGAAGCCCTCCGCGATCTTGGCCTCGAGCTGCTCCAGGCGCAGCCGCTGCTCGGCCCGCAGGACCTCGTCGCGGTGCACCGCGTCGGTCAGCTTCTCGAGCTCCGTGGACAGCTCGCGCACCCGGTTGCGGACCTGCTGGAGCACCCGCTCCCGATCGTGCCGGTCGGCCTGCACGGCGTCGCGCTCCTCGGCCGACGCGCGCAGCGACACGGCGATCCGCTCCAGCGCGAGCTCGCCGCCCCGCACGACCGCCCGGGCGACCTCCGCGCCCCGGGCCCGCGCGGCCATCACCCGGGCCGCCCGCTCGCGGGCCTCGCGCTCGGCACGGGCCGCACGGCGCAGCTCCTCGGCCTTCCCGTGCAGCGCGCGGTGACGCTCCTCGGCCGTGCGCAACGCCAGCCGGGCGTCCATCTCCTGCTGCCGGGCGGCCGCGAGCGAGGCCGCCGCCTCGTCGCGCACGGCCGTGTCCGGCTCGTCGTCCAGCGGTGCTTCCTCGGCGACGACCAGCCGCTCCTCCAGCTCCGCGAGCTTGGTCAGCGCCTCCTCGCGGGCCTGCTCGACCTTGGCCCGCTGGGACTGCACCCGCTCGGCCTCGGCCTGCGCCGCGCGCACGGCCTGCCGCAGGCGGCTCAGCCGCTCCGCCGACCGGGCCGCGCGGACCTTCGCCTCGTTGCGTGCCTCCGCGGCGGCCTGGAGGTCCACGGTCCGCGCCTGCTGCTCGGCCTTCGCGCCCGCCAGGGCCGCGGCGGCCCGCTCGGCGGCGGACTCGGCGGCGGCGAGCTTCTCGTTGGCCTCGTCGACCGCGGCCTGCACCTCGATCACGCTCTGCCCGCGCTCGGACCCGCCGACCACCCAGTGCGCGCCGAACACGTCGCCGTCCGCGGTGACCGCGCGCACCCGCGGGTGCTGGGCCACGAGGTCGCGCGCGGTCCGCAGCGAGTCCACGACGGCCACCTGCTCCAGCGCCGAGAGCACGGCCTGGCGCAGCGACTCCGGCGCCCGCACGAGGTCGGCCGCCCACCGCGCGCCCGGCGGCAGGGCGGGCCAGCCGGAGCGGGCGACCGTCGTCCAGCCGGCCACGAGCACGCCCGCCCGGCCGGCGTCGTTGCCGCGCAGCAGCTCCAGCGCGGTGACCGCGTCGTCCCCGGACGCGACCGCGACCGCGTCCGCCACCGGGCCGAGCGCCGCGGCGAGCGCGGCCTCCGCGCCCGGCTCGACGGTCAGCAGCGCGGCCACCGAGCCCAGCAGGCCCGGCATCCGGTCGCCCGCGGCGAGCAGCGCGCCCGCGCCGTCCTTGCGGGAGAGTCCGAGCGCCAGCGCGTCCACCCGCGCCTGCCACGAGGCGATGTCCTTCTCGGCCGTCCGCTCGGCGGCCACCAGCTCCTCGACGCGGGCCTGCGCGGCCTTCTGCGCCTCCTTGGCCTGCTCGTACCGGTCGGCGAGGCCCGCGTCGTCGGCGTCCTCGACACCGGACGCGGTCTGCGCCTCCGCCAGCTCGACCGCGGCCTCCTCGGCCCGCTCGGCGGCCTCGGCCAGCGTGCTCGACAGCCGCTCGATCTCGTCGGCCGTCGCCCCGGTCTTGCTGCGCAGCGCGTCGACCTGGCCGGCGAGCCGGGCGAGCCCCTCGCGGCGGTCGGCCACCGCGCGGACGGCGGCGAGGTGGGCCTGCTCGGCGGCCTGGACGACGTCCTCCAGCTCGGCGCGCCGCTCGGCCGCCTCGCCCAGCGAGTGCCGGGCTACCTCCACGCGCTCGGCCAGCTCGGCCTCGCGGATCGCGGTCTCCTCGGCCTCGGCGTCCAGCTCCTCGGGGTCCCGGCCGCCGGTGGCCTCGCCCGCGCCGTTCGACGCGGACAGGTGCCGCTCGCGCTCGACGGCCAGCCGCACGGTGCCGCGCAGCCGCTCCTCCAGCGCGGAGAGCTTGTACCAGGTCTCCTGGGCGGACGCGAGCCGCGGCGCGTCGGCCGCGAGCTGGTCCTCCAGCGCGGTCTGCTTGGCGTCGGCGACCTCGAGTGCCTGCTCGACCTCGTGCCGGCGGGCGCGCGCGGCCTGCTCGTCGGCCTGCTCCTTGGCGATGTCGGCGCGCTGCGTGACCAGGTCTTCGGCGTGCAGCCGCAGCCGCGCGTCGCGCAGCTCGGCCTGCACGGCCTGGGCCTTGCGGGCGATCTCGGCCTGCTTGCCGAGCGGCTTGAGCTGGCGGCGCAGCTCGCTCGTCAGGTCGGTGAGCCGGGTGAGGTTGGCCTGCATCGCGTCGAGCTTGCGCAGCGCCTTCTCCTTGCGCTTGCGGTGCTTGAGGACGCCGGCCGCCTCCTCGATGAACGCGCGGTGCTCCTCGGGCTTGGCCTCGAGGATCTGGGCGAGCTGGCCCTGACCGACGATCACGTGCATCTCGCGGCCGATGCCGGAGTCGCTCAGCAGCTCCTGGACGTCCATCAGCCGGCAGGTGTTGCCGTTGATCTCGTACTCGCTCGCGCCGTCGCGGAACATCCGGCGGGTGATCGACACCTCGGTGTACTCGATCGGCAGCGCGCCGTCGGAGTTGTCGATCGTGAGGCTGACCTCGGCGCGGCCGAGCGGGGCCCGGCTCGCGGTGCCGGCGAAGATGACGTCCTCCATCTTGCCGCCGCGCAGGTCCTTCGCGCCCTGGGTGCCCATGACCCAGCGCAGCGCGTCCAGCACGTTGGACTTGCCCGACCCGTTAGGGCCGACGACGCAGGTGATACCTGGCTCGAAGCGCAACGTGGTGGCCGACGCGAATGACTTGAAACCCTTGAGCGTCAAGCTCTTCAAGTGCACGAGACGCGTACCTCTCAGCCGACCGTGAAGTGCGGGCTATCCATCGAGGGTACCCGGGAGCCCCCCGCAACCGTGGGAGGCGGGCGCGTGGCGGGTGGGTGCCGAGCGTGCTAACGGCGTTGCGCGGGGATGGTCAGCGCGACCTTCCGGTCGTCGAGCAGCAGCTCCAACTTGTCGATCTTGCTCCGCTGGATGGAGGTGCTCGCCGGGATCTCCTCGTCGTAGGCGTGGTCGGTCCCCCACCACCCGGCGATCTCGTGGTAGCCGTCCTGGCCGTAGACGACCATGTAGCACTGCCGGTTCGGCGGCAGGCCGTGCACCTTCACCTGGATCTCGGTGCCCCACTCGTGGTCGATCAGCCGGGCGTCGGCGGTCGCGCTGCCGTCCGGCGTGCTGGCGGTCCAGGTGATGCCGGCCGCCTGTGGCGGGACGGGGTCGGGCTGCGCCGCGCGCCAGCCGAGGACGCCGACGGCGGCGAGCACCAGCACGACGGCGGCCGCCGCGGCCGCGAGCCAGTAGCGCCGGCGGCGGGTGGACCGGCGGGGGTCACCCGGCGTGCCGGGTGTGTCGGGCGCGCCGCCCACCGGCGGGATCTCGCGCGCCGGCACCGGGCCGCGCGGCACCGGCACCGGACCGCCGAGCTCCGGCGGGACGCGGTCGTCGGGGAAGCCGGCCTCGGCGCGGAAGAGCTCCGGGTGCATCAGCTCGGGCAGGCTCGTCTCCGGGCGCATGAGCTGCGTGGACAGCGGCAGGCCGGGCACTGGGGCCGTCGGGTGCGCGTCCTCGAGCGTGGTCGGCGGCAGCCCGTCGGCGAAGTCGTCCAGCGAGATCTGGTTGAGCATGCCGGGCAGCGGGGCGAGGCGGACGAGCTCGGCGCGGCAGGTGTCGCAGCCACCGAGGTGCGCCTCGAACTCGAAGCGTTCGCGCGGGTCGAGCGCACCGAGCAGGTACGCGCCGAGCGTGACGGTGTTCGGGCAGGTCATGGCTCGGTCACCCCCCGCTCCTCGAGCGCGTCACGCAACGCGCGCAGGGCGTAGAACGAGCGGGACTTCACCGTGCCGGGCGGCACCCCGAGCGCGGCGGCGGCCTCGGCGATCGTGCGTCTGCGGTAGAACAGCTCGCCGATGACCGCGCGGTGGTCCTTCGACAGCTGCCGCATCGCCTCGGCGACCTGCCAGCCCTGCAGCACGCGGTCGAAGTCGTCGGTGGGCCGGGCCCAGTCCCGTTCCATGATCGGCACCTCGTCGACCCGCGCGCCCTGCTTCCGGAAACCGCTGACGACCAGGTTGCGCGCGACCGTGTAGAGCCACGGGCCGGCCGCGTCGGCGGTCAGGCTGTTGGCGTTGCGCCACGCCCGCAGCAAGGTCTCCTGCACGATGTCCTCGGCGTACTGATGATCACCGCCGACCGCTCGCAGGACGTAGCCGAACAGCGGCCGTCGGTAACGGCTGTAGAGCTCGCGTAGGAGCTGGTCCTCCTGGTCCGGGGTGTTCCCCACAACAAAGTCATACGCCGATGGGATTGGTCCGGTTCAAATCCGTTCATCCATAACCCGATTAGCGGAATGTTCCGGGAATCGCTAACGCTCCGCAAACCCCGGCAGATTGCCTTTCGCAGCCGACCAGCGGTCCACGACGACGTCCACCGAGCCGGGCGTCCGACCGGATCGCAGCAGGTAGAGCAGTTGCTCGCAACCGGATCGGGCACCCTCCGCAACCACTTCGACACGACCGTCGTTGAGATTGCGTGCATACCCGCTCAGGCCGAGTTCGGACGCGCGGGCGCGGGTCCACCAGCGAAACCCCACGCCCTGTACCCGGCCGTGTACCCAAGCCGTGAGCCGTACGGGTTGATCAGATAAGGTTTCCACGGTCGGTAGTTACCTCGATCCGGTGTGTACACGATCGGTGACGGTGATACGTTACTTCGTCGTAATACTCCGTTTGGAGCAACGGCGGCGAGCCGAGGAGGTCGAACCCCCAGATGTCGGAGCCTGGTGACGAGCTGACTCCCTTACCGGAAGACCCGGAGGCAAAGCCCAGGCTCTCCCGCTCTCCGTACATCGGGCTGGGGGTCGCCGCGCTCGTGGTCTCGACGGTGTTCGCCACCGTCGCCGCGCTGGCCAGCACCCGCGACGCGGCAGCGCCGGCTCCGCAGAGCGAGGGCACGGTCGAGACGTCCACGCCGGAGACCTATACCACCGACCCGACCACCAGCACGTCCGCGTCCGGCAGCGCACAGCCGAAGAAGCCGGACAAGAACAAGAAGGACGGCAGCGCGACGGGCAGGGTCGACAACGGCGAGGACGGCTCCACCACCGACGACGGGGGGATGACGTCCGGCGGCGGCACGACCCCCCGGCCGGGCCAGACCACGCCGAAGCCGCCGCACACCACGAAGCCGTCCCCCAAGCCCCCGTCGGCCGCGATCGGCGGCGGCTGCTCGGAGGGCAGCCTCGACTGCTCCTTCGACGGCAGCGGCTCGACCGACCCGGACGGCAGCATCACGAGGTACGACTGGAGCTTCGGCGACGGCCAGACCGGGACCGGCAAGAACGTCAGCCACCACTACGACCCGGGCACCTACACGGTCAAACTGACCGTAACGGACAGCCAGGGCCTCAAGGCGTCTACCACTACCCAGGTAACGGTGACCACACCACCTACTACCTCGGGTAACTAGACCCGGCTTCATAAGATCACCCATTGGTGGTACGTTGCCGAACCGTGACCTCGGCACACAGACGTAAACCTGTGCTTCCGGCGCTTACCGCGGCACTCATCGGTGCCATCACCGCCGGCTCCGCGACGCTGATGTCCACCATCGATGGGCCGGACGCCGCGGACTCGGCCCATGTCGCGCTCTCGGCCGCCGACGCGGAGAAGGGCCAGGGTGGCCTCGAGCGGCCGGGCAAGCAGATGGGCACGAACGTCCCCGCGCCGTCGGACCAGGACGAGACGGGCGTGGACGGCACGAGCGACGAGCCGCCCGCCTCCGGCGCCCCGGAGCCGTCGAGCTCATCCGGCTCCGCGCAGCCGACGTCCTCCGAGGACACCGTGCCGACGACGACCGTGCCGCCGCAGGACGAGACCGAGGACCAGGTCGTCGACCTCGTGAACAAGGAGCGGGCGAAGTCCGGTTGCGACCCGCTGCGCGTGGATCCGAAGCTCGCCCAGGCGGCGCAGGAGCACAGCAGCGATATGGCCGATCGCGACTACTTCGATCACACCACGCCGGAAGGCCTGACTTTCGCCGACCGGATCGTGAACTCCGGCTACCCGACTCCGGGCGCGGAGAACATCGCGGTCGGCCAGAAGAACGCCCAGCAGGTCATGGAGGGCTGGATGAACTCCGACGGCCACCGGGCGAACATCCTCAACTGCGACCTCAACGCGATCGGCGTCGGCCTCGACGAGGACGGCATGTACTGGACCCAGGACTTCGGCTACTGAGCCGCCTCCCCGGAATTTCAGGTGTTGGTCGCGTTCCGGCCGATGGTGCGGTTGGCCACGTTCCTGTGGCTGGGTGGCGGCACGGTCCCCTGAGATTCCGTTGACTGCGACTCACCTTTTTCGCAGCTGCCACCGGTCGTGCGTTTCACGGTTCGAAGCGGTAGCCCATGCCTGCTTCGGTCAGCAGGTGGCGGGGGCGCGACGGTTGCGGCTCGAGCTTTCGGCGCAGCTGAGCCAGGTACACGCGCAGGTAGTGCGTCTCCGACGCGTACGCCGGGCCCCACACCTCCTGCAGAAGCTGCTTCTGTCCCACGAGCTTGCCCTTGTTGCGCACCAGCAGCTCCAGCACACCCCACTCCGTCGGCGTCAGGTGTACCTCGGTGCCGTCGCGCAGGACCTTCTTCGCCGCCAGGTCCACCGTGAAGGCGTCGGTCGCCACCACCGCCTCCTCGCCGCCCGGCACCGTCGTCGACGCGCGGCGGACCGCGGCGCGCAGCCGGGCCAGCAGCTCGTCCATGCCGAACGGCTTGGTCACGTAGTCGTCCGCGCCCGCGTCGAGGGCGGCCACCTTGTCGCCCGAGTCGGTGCGCGCGGACAGCACGATGATCGGCACCGACGTCCAGCCGCGCAGCCCCTCGATCACCGCGGACCCGTCCAGGTCCGGCAGGCCCAGGTCCAGCACGACCACGTCCGGCCGGGTCGCCGCGGCCACCTGCAACGCCTCGCGGCCGTCCGCCGCGGTCGCCACCTCGTACCCGCGCGCGGTCAGGTTGATCCGCAACGTACGGACGATCTGCGGCTCGTCGTCGACGACCAGGACCCTGCTGCGTATGGCGGTCACGGCTGCCCCTCACCGTCGGCGGGCAGCGAGATCACCACGGTGAGCCCGCCCCCCGGGGTGTCCTCGGTACGAATCGTGCCACCCATCGCGTCGACGAACCCCTTCGCCACGGACATGCCTAGCCCGATGCCGCTGGACGTGTCACCGAGCCGCTGGAACGGCGCGAACTCCGTGCCGGACGCGGTGCCCGCGGTCCCCTTCGGCAGCCCGCGGCCGTGGTCCACGACCCGCAGCTCCACCCGGTCGGAGTACGCGCTCGCCCGCACCGCGATCGCCGGCTCGCCCGGCGCCACCGGACGCTCCGGCCGACCGTGCCGCAACGCGTTGTCGACCACGTTCGCCACCACCCGCTCCAGCAGGCCCGGGTCCGCGAGCACCGGCGGCAGCGACTCGGCCACGTCCACCGCGACCGCCGCGCGGCCGTCCACACCGGACAACGCGCGGGCGACGACCTCGTCGTAGGTCACCGCGCGCAGCATCGGGCGGACCGCGCCGGTGGCCAGCCGGGACGAGTCGAGCAGGTTGCCCACGAGGCCGGAGAGCCGGTCCGCGGACTCCTCGATGGTCGCCAGCAGCTCCGCCGAGTCCTCTTGGGACAGTCGCAGGTCCGGGGCGCGCAGGCTGCCGGCCGCGGCCTTGATCGACGTGAGCGGCGTGCGCAGGTCGTGCCCGACGGCCGAGAGCAGCGCGGTGCGCAGCTCGGTGGTCTCCGCCCGCCGCTTGGCGTCCGCCGCATCGCGCCGCATTCGCTGGTGGCGCAACGCGAGCAGGGCCTGCCCGGCCGCGGTCTCCAGCACCCCGCGCGCCTCCGCCGGCAGCGGCCGGCCGCGCAGCGCGAGGTGTACGTCGGCCGTGACCGGCACGTCCACGTCCGCCTCGTCCGGCTGGTCGCACGGCGACGGCCCGGCGCAGGCGACCCGTTCCCAGCCGCCGGCCCGCCTCTCCAGCAGCGCCACGGACGTCAGCCCGAAGTTCTCCTTCACCTGCTCCAGCAGCCGGTCCACCGGGTGCGGGTGGGTGAGCACGGTCCGCGCGTAGGACGACAGCAGCGACGCCTCGGTGCGCGCCTCGGCCGCCTGCGCCGAACGGCGTGCCGAGCGGTCGACGACGAGCGCGACGAGGACCGCTACGACCACCATCACCGCGAGCGTGACCAGGTTCTCGGTCTCCGCGATGTTGAGCGTGTGGACGGGGGGCGTGAAGAAGTAGTTGAGCAGAAACCCCGAGAGCACCGCGGCGACGACCGCGGGAGCGAGGCCGCCGACGAGCGCGACCAGCACGATCACCAGGAAGTAGCCGACCGCGTCGGTGGACAGGCTCACGTCGTCGCGCACCAGCACGCCGATGAGCGTGGCAAGCGCCGGGGCGAGCACGGCCACCGCGAGCCCGGTGAGCCGCCGGGAGCGGGCGAGCGGGCTGCGGGCGATGTGCGGCCACCGGCTCCCGCCCGCCTCGGAGTGGGTGACCATGTGCACGTCGATCGAGCCGGAACGCTGCACGGCGGCCGCGCCGATGCCGGCGTCGAACAGCCGCGCGAGCCGCGAGCGCCGCGACGTGCCGAGGACGAGCTGCGTGGCGTTGGCGCCGCGGGCGAAGTCGAGCAGCGCGCCCGGCACGTCGTCGCCGATCACGGTGTGGAACGAGGCACCGAGGTTCTCGGCGACGCGGCGCATCTGGGCCACCGCACGCGGGCTAACGCCGGCCAGCCCGTCGCCGCGCAGGACGTGCAGCACGAGCAGCTCGGCACCCGCGCGGGCAGCGATCCGGCTCGCGCGCCGGACCAGCGTCTCGGTCTCCGGGCCGCCGGTCACCGCCACCACCACGCGCTCGCGGGCCTCCCACGTCTCGGTGATGTGCTGCTCGGAGCGATACCGCTGCAGGGCGACGTCGACCTGGTCGGCGACCCACAGCAGGGCCAGCTCGCGCAGGGCGATGAGGTTGCCGGGCCGGAAGTAGTTGGCTAGAGCGGCGTCGATGACGCGGGCCGGGTAGACGTTGCCGTGCGCCAGGCGGCGGCGCAGCGCCTCGGGCGTGATGTCGATCAGCTCGATCTGCTCGGCCTTGCGCACGAGCTCGTCGGGGACGGTCTCCAGCTGCCGCACGCCGGTGATCCGCTCGACGACGTCGTTGAGGCTCTCCAGGTGCTGGACGTTGACCGTGGTGAGCACGGTGATCCCCGCGGCGAGCAGCTCCTCGACGTCCTGCCAGCGCTTCTCGTTGCGCGAGCCGGGGACGTTCGTGTGCGCGAGCTCGTCGACGAGCGCGACCTCCGGCTTGCGGGCGAGGACGGCGTCGACGTCCATCTCGGTGAACTCGTGGCCGTGGTGGGACATCGTGCGGCGGGGCACCAGCTCGAGGCCGACGACCAGCTCGTCGACCTTGGCCCGCTCGTGCGTCTCCACGAAGCCGACGACCACGTCCGTGCCGCGCTCGAGGCGCCGGTGCGCCTCGCCGAGCATCGCGTACGTCTTGCCGACGCCCGGCGCCGAGCCGAAGTAGATGCGCAGCTCGCCGCGCCGGGGTTCGTCGCTCCGCGAGGCCGCCGGCTCGGGCTTCGTGGTCAGCTCCACGCAGCCAGTCTGCGCCATTCCGCGCGAGCCGCGACGGGAACGCGTTCGACCTGACGAGATCTTGATGCGGCCGGGTCGTTGCGCCGGAAACCATGACCCTGGTGATCGCCCGTCGCCTGAAGTAATGTTGTCGATCCGAAATGTTTTCGTCCGGATAGGCAGCCATGAACGAGCCCGACGAGCCGCGGCCCAAACCCCGCCGCACGCGTGCCGACGCGCTGCGCAACCGCGAGCACATCCTCCGCGCGGCCGCTGACCTCATCCTCGAGCGCGGACCGACGACGCCGATGGAGCTGATCGCCCGCAAGGCGGGCGTCGGCATCGCGACGCTCTATCGCCACTTTCCCGACCGTACGGTCTTGCTTCGTCAGGTCGCGCTCGACACGCTGCGCTCGTCGGCCGAAGTGGCCAAGTCGGCGCTCGCCGAGGAGCCCGACGCGTTCACCGCGCTGGGCCGCTTCATGCACACCGCGATCGACCTGCGCATCGGCGCGGTGATGCCGGTGCTCGTCGACCGCCTCACGATGGACGACGAGCTGCTGGAGGCGCGGCGCGTCTGCCGCGAGGCGCACGACGCGCTCGCCCGGGCCGCGCACGACGAGGGTTCGCTGCGCCCGGACGTGACCGCCGGCGACATCAGCCTGCTGATCATCCGGTTCACGCCGCCGCTGGCGGGCCTGCTCTCCGCCGAGAACAACCGCAGGCTCAGCCACCGCCACCTCGAGCTCATGCTGGACGGGCTGCTCCGGTTCCTGTCCCACGAGCAGCTTCCGGGACCGGCGATGTCGTTCGAGGAGCTGATGGAGATGGAGGCGCAGCCGGACCGCGGTTACGTCGGCGCCGGCGTCGGCAATGGACCCTGGTGGACCAGCGACTCCTGACCTCAGCCGGACTTTCGGGACGCGGTGGCGCGCGGGCGCGGCTGGCAGCGCGGGCAGGAGTACGACGACCGGTTCATGAACGGCTCGCGGCGGACCGGGCGGCCACAGCGTGGACAGGGCAGGCCCTCCTGCCCGTACACGGCGAGCGAGCGGTCGAAGTAGCCCGACTGCCCGTTCACGTTGACGTACAAGGCGTCGAACGACGTACCGCCCGCACCGAGCGCCTCGGACATCACGTCGGCGGCCGCCGACAGCACCACGCCGGCGCGCGCCGCGGAGAGCCGGGCGGGCGGCCGCGCCCAGTGCAGCTTCACCCGCCACAGCGCCTCGTCGGCGTAGATGTTGCCGATGCCCGACACCAGCGACTGGTCCAGCAGTGCCCGCTTGATCTCCGTCCGCTTCCGGCGCAGTGCGGCCACGGTCGCGGGCAGCGAGAACAGCGGGTCCATCGGGTCGCGCGCGACGTGTGCGATCAGCGCGGGCACGCGGGTGCCGTCCACCTCGACGAGATCGTCGAGGGTGAACCCGCCGAACGTGCGCTGGTCGACGAACCTCAGCTCCGGTCCGTCGTCGGCGAAGGAGAACCGGATGCGCAGGTGCTTCTCGTCCGGCGCACCGGCCGGCTGGACGAGCAGCTGCCCGCTCATGCCCAGGTGCGCGAGCAGCGCCTCGTCCTCGTCGAGCGAGATCCACAGGTACTTGCCGCGCCGCGACACCGCCTCGATCGCGCGGTCCGCGAGCCGGCCGGTGAAGTCCGTCGAGCCCAGCGTGTGCCGGCGGATGGCCCGCGGATGCAGGACGTCGACCGCGCGCAGCCGCCGGCCGGTGACGTGTGCGGCGAGCCCCCGGCGGACGACCTCGACCTCCGGTAACTCGGGCATGTCCGCCTCCCCGGAATTCAGGTGTCGGGCGCGTTCCGGCGAGCGGTGCGGACGTGCGGTTGGTTGGTGGCCGAGCGCGTCCCGGTCGCCGGAGGTTCCGTTGGTCGGACCAGGACCTCACAAAGACGACAGCTCCTAGGCCGTGGCGTCCTTGCCCGACTTGATCAGCTCGGAGAGCGTGCGCCAGGCGGCCTCGGCCGCCTTCTGCTCGGCCTCCTTCTTGGTCTTCCCGTCCCCGCTCCCGCGGTCCTGCCCGGCCACGATGACCGTGGCGGTGAACTCCTTGCGGTGGTCCGGGCCCTCCTCCTGCACGCGGTACTCGGGCACGCCGAGGCTCGCCTGCGCGGTGAGCTCCTGCAACGAGGTCTTCCAGTCCAGCCCGGCACCGAGCAGCGGAGCCTCGGTGAGCAACGGGTCGAACAGCCGGTGCACCAGCTCGCGCGCGGTCTCGATCCCGTGCGCGAGGTACACGGCGCCGATCACGGCCTCCATGCCGTCGGCCAGGATGCTCGCCTTGTCCCGGCCGCCGGTCAGCTCCTCGCCCTTGCCCAGCAGCAGGTGCGCGCCCAGCCCGGACTCCCCCAGCCCGCGGGCGACGCCGGCCAGCGCGTGCATGTTCACCACGCTCGCGCGCAGCTTCGCCAGATGCCCCTCGGGCAGGTCGGGGTGCGTGCGGTACAGGTGATCGGTGACGACGAGGCCGAGCACGGCGTCACCGAGGAACTCCAGCCGCTCGTTCGGCGGCAGGCCGCCGTTCTCGTAGGCGTAGGACCGGTGCGTCATGGCAAGGGTCAGCACCTCGGCGTCGAGCTCGACGCCGAGTGCCTCGGTCAGCTTGGCCGGATCGGCCGCCGGACCCCGGGCCGCCCTAGCACCCACTGCCGGTTACCACCTTCGCGCCGGTCAGGCTGGCTCGACGACCTGGCGGTTGTCGTACTGGCCGCACTCCGGGCAGACGACGTGCGGCGGCTTCAGCTTGCGGCACGCCCGGTTCGAGCACTCCACCAGCTGCGGGGCGCTGGTCTTCCACTGCGACCGGCGCGAGCGCGTGTTCGAACGCGACTTCTTCCGCTTGGGGACGGCCACGACTCAATCTCCTTCTGCGAAGCTCATGGTGGGAGGGACTCAGTCGTCCCGATCCGTGCTGAACCGCTCGGTGAGCGCGGCCCACCGAGGGTCAATCGTCTCATGCCGGTGATCCGGACCGAGATCGGCCCACTTGCGGCCGCAGTCGGGGCACAGCCCGGCGCAGTCCGGCGTGCACAGCGGCACGCTCGGCAGTGCGAGGACCGTGGCGTCGCGGACCACGGGCTCGAGGTCGACGAGGTCGTCCACCAGGCGGGCGATCTCGTCCTCGTCGGTGGTCTGCTCCGTCGCGCTGTCCGGGTAGGCGAACAGCTCGGTGAACTCGACCTCGACGTCCCCGCCGGCGATCGGGTCCAGGCAGCGCGAGCACTCGCCTTCGATCGGGGCGTACGCGGTACCGCTGACGAGCACGCCCTCGACCACCGACTCGAGCAGCACGTCCAGCTCCACCCGCGCATCCTTGGGCACGGCGATGACACCCTCGACCCCGAGCGGGTCCTGGGTGTGCACGACGCGGTGCACCTCGCGGGACAGACCCGGCCGGCGACCCAGCTCGCGGGTGTCGATGACCCACGGGCTCCTGCGTTGTTCGGACATGTCGAACTCGACGCTTCCCAACCGTTGATTGTTCCGGGGCGCACGTGCGCGCCCCGGCCGTCCAGCGTACGTCAGGCTTGGTAGTCGAAGGGTGCGGCACCGCCGCCCGCCGCGACGCCGCGCAGGTGCGCGCGGCCCTTGTCGACCGTGCGCAGCGTGTGCGTGAGCAGGTCGCCGAACTCGGCGAGCTTGCTGTCGACGTACTCGTCGCACTCGGCGCGCTGGCGGGCGGCCTCGTCGGCGGTCGCGTCGAGGATGCGGGCCGACTCGGCGTGCGCGGCCTGCACGACCTCGGTCTGGGAGACGATCCGGGCCTGCTCGAGCCGGCCGTCCTCGACCTGGCGCTCGTAGGACTCGCGGCCGGCCTGGACCATCCGGTCGGCCTCGGCCTGGGAGCGGTCGACCAGGTCGTCGTACTTGGCCTGCCCGGCGGCGACGGTCCGCTGCGCCTCCGCCTCGGCGTCGGCGACGAGCTGGTCGGCGTGCACGCGGGCCTCGGCGACGAGCCGCTCCGCCTCCGCGCGGGCGGCCGCGATCGTCTTGTCCGCCTCGAGCTTGGCCAGGCTGGCCGTCTGCTCGGCCTCGTGCTCGGCCTTGCCGACGATCTCGTCCTTGCGGTCGAGGACGTCCTGCGCGTCGTCGACCTCGGCCGGAAGGGCGTCACGCACCTCGTCGAGCAGCTCGAGGATGTCCCCGCGAGGCACCACGCAGCTGGACGTCATCGGCACTCCCCTGGCCTCCTCCAGGATCGTGACGAGCTCGTCGAGCGCCTCGAACACCTTGTACACCCGTGCCTCCTCCGCTCCCCCGGCGCGTGACTCCAGGGTTCAGTCTGCCGCCTTGGGCAGGGCGTTCGGTGGAGGCGGGGCCCTCCTGGCGTGTCAGGCGTTCACGTCGACCAGCACGAAGCTGGCGTAGCGGTCCGGGGTGTAGAAGAACTCGCCGTTCGCGCCGGTGATGAGCCGCCGTTCGCCGCGGTCGGGCGCGCCCGGGGTGGGCACCGTGTAGAGGTGGTAATAGGCGGCCGGACACGCGGGCAGCACGCCCTCGCGGTTCTCGTAGACCGTGCCGTCCTCGGGGTACGGGTACGGCCCGCCGGCGCGGACCAGCTCCACCGTGTCGGCCACCTCGGCGGGCAGGCTCGACAGCGGGGCCTGGTCGATCCCGGTCGGGGTACCGCAGTCGTTGCCGCCGCTGCCGCCGAGGTCGATCAGCGAGAACGTCTCGTAGTGGTCGCCGGTGTAGAAGTGCTCGCCGCCCTGGCCCGTGACGATCCGCCGCGCGCCGCGGTCCGGGCTGCCGGGCGTCTTCACCGTGTACTCGTGGTAGTAGCCGCTGTCGCAGTCGGGCAGGATGCCCTCGCGGTTGTCGAAGACGGTGCCGTCCTGCGGGTACGGGAAGGGCCCGCCACTGGCGATCAGGTCCTCGGTGTCGGCGGCCTCGGGCGGCAGGTCGGCCAGCTTCACGACGTCGTAGCCGGACGTGTCGCCACACGGCGGCTGGGCGAGGGCCGTGGCGGTGGTGTCGGTGGCCGAGGTCGCCGCGAACGTCGCGGTCGAGACGCCGAACACGCCGAGGACGGCGATCAGCACGGTGAGTAGCGTCTTCACGGACTTGGGCGCGCCGTTGCTCATTTTCTGACCGTAACTCCAGAGCGTGACGACGATATATACGCCGATCGTCGGTTACCCGTCAGTTTCAATTGCTCGCATGGACGACCTACGGATCCGCCGCGCGGCGGCCACCGACGTTCCCGCCATCGTCGCGATGCTCGCCGACGACCCGCTGGGCGCGAAGCGTGAGTCGCCCGGCGACCCGGCCTACGCGACCGCGTTCGCGGAGATCGACGCCGACCCGCACCAGTTCCTCGCCGTCGCGGAGGCGGACGGGTCCGTGGTCGGCACGCTGCAGCTGACGTTCATTCCCGGCTTGTCCCGGCGCGGGGCGACGCGGGCGCTGATCGAGGCGGTGCGGGTGCGGTCCGACCAGCGCGGGGCCGGGGTGGGCAGGCGGCTGGCGGAGTGGGCCATCGACACGGCGCGGTCCCGCGGCGCGGCGGTGGTGCAGTTGACGACCGACGCGAGCAGGCGCGACGCGCACCGGTTCTACGAGCGGCTCGGCTTCGTCGCGAGCCACGTGGGCATGAAGCTGATCTTCTGATCAGTTGTGCTCGGCGAGGCGCTGCAGCAGGCGGCGGTGGACGTTCTCCGGGAGCAGGTGCGCCACGTTGCCGCCGTAGGTCGCGACCTCCTTGACCAGCGAGCTGGACAGGAAGCTGTTGAGCGGCTTGGTCGGCATGAACAGCGTCTCGACGCCGGTCAGCTGCTGGTTCATCTGCGCCATCTGTAGCTCGTAGTCGAAGTCGCTGACCGCGCGCAGGCCCTTGACGATCACGCCGATGTCGTGCTGGCGGCAGTACTCGACGAGCAGCCCGTGCCACGAGTCGATCCGCACGTTCGGCAGGTGCGCGACCGTCTCGCCGAGCAACTCCATGCGCTCCTCGACGGGAAACAGGCCGCGCTTGTTCTTGTTGATCAGCACCGCGACGACGACCTCGTCGAACACGGCGGCGGTCCGCTCGATGATGTCGAGGTGACCGTTGGTCGGCGGGTCGTAGGAGCCAGGACACACCGCGCGCCTCATGGGCGGAAGGTATCAGCACGAGACCAGCCCGACAGGCCGACGGTGGTGCTGATCACTCCGCCTCGGCCCACTGCAGCTCGGTGTCCCCGTACCGGCGGATCCGACCCGGCACCAGCCCGGCCGGCCAGGTCAGCGGACCCGAGCGGCGGGCTCGCTCGACGACCACGAGAGAGCCCGGGCCGAGCCAGCCGGACGCGACGAGCGCCGCCAGGTCGGCGGTGGGGTCGAGCGCGTACGGCGGGTCCGCGAGCACCAGGTCGAACGGCTCCGGACACGCCTCGGCGAGCACCGCCGACACCCTGCCCGGGCGCACGACCGCCCCGGGCAGCCCGACGGCCGCGACGTTCTTGCGCAGCACCGCGAGCGCGCTCGCGTCCGACTCGACGAGCACGGCCGTGGCGGCTCCCCGGGACAGCGCCTCGAGGCCGAGCGCCCCGGTGCCGGCGTAGAGGTCGAGCACCCGGGCGCCGTCGAGGTCCATGGCGGCCTCGACGGCGCTGAACAGCGCCTCCCGGACGCGGTCGGACGTCGGCCGGGTGCCGCGTTTCGGCACGGTGAGCTGCCGCCCGCCCGCGGTTCCGGCCACGATCCTCGTCACGGGGACATCGTGACGCAGGCCGCGCGGACCCGGGTTCCCCGCCCCCGGGCAGGTGAATTCGCGTAGGCTCGCTTGTCCCACTCACTACCTGGAGCGGCTGGGTGTCGCACACCTCTGTCAGGCAGGCCGAGATCGCGGTCGAGCAGGCGCACGTCGATGTCGTGTACGCACGCGTCGAGGAGATGCGCACGGAGGCCCGGGACATGCGCCGCCGCGGTGACCAGCTCGCCCACGGCGCCCGCAACGAGGCGATCTTCGAGCAGGCGTCGATGCTCTTCGAGCGCGACGTGATGGTGCGGCACGCCAACCAGATCCTGCGCAGCCTCGACGCGGAGCACGAGGGCCTGGTGTTCGGCCGCCTGGACACGACCGACGGCGACGGCGGCTGCGACCTCGAGACCATGTACGTCGGCCGGCTCGGCATCCGGGACGTCAACTTCGACAACCTCGTGACCGACTGGCGCGCGCCCGCCGCGGCCGCGTTCTACCAGGCGACCGCCGAGGAGCCGATGAACGTCGTGCGCCGGCGGGTCATCCGCTCCACCGGCCAGTCCGTAGTGGACATCGACGACGATCTGCTCGCACCGGACAAGCGGCCCGAGGGCATGGCGGTGGTCGGCGAGGGCGCGCTGATGGCCTCGCTCACCCGCGCCCGCGGCGACCGGATGCGCGACATCGTCGCCACGATCCAGAAGGAGCAGGACGAGGCGATCCGGGCGCCGTGGCGCGGCATCACGGAGATCACCGGCGGGCCGGGCACCGGCAAGACCGCGGTCGCGCTGCACCGGGTCGCCTACCTGCTCTACCGGGACCGGCGGCGGATGGGCGGCTCGGGCGTGCTCGTGATCGGCCCGTCGACGGCGTTCACGTCCTACATCTCCCGGGTGCTGCCCTCGATGGGCGAGGACACCGTCGAGCTGCGTTCGCTGGGCCAGGTGCTCGACGGCGTGGCGGGCGAGCGGCACGACTCGGCCGAGGTCGCGCGGATCAAGGGCTCGCTGCGGATGCGCCGGGTCCTCAAGCGCGCGCTGCGCGAGGCCCCGCCGGACGCGCCGGAGGAGATGCGGATCACCTACCGCGGCGAGGTGCTCAAGCTCGACGCCGCGGAGCTCGCGCGGGTGCGCCGGTCGGTGCACTCGGCCGGGCGCCCGCCCAACCAGTCCCGGGTGGACGCCGCGGAGGCGTTGCTGGAAGCGCTGTGGCGGCAGGCCGACGGCCGGCCCGGCATGGACCACGACGAGCTCGTCACCAACCTCGGCGAGCGGATCGACTTCCACCGGTTCGTGGTGGTGTGGTGGCCGATCCTGACCGCGGCGGAGGTGCTGGGCTGGTTCGCCGACCGCGCGCGGCTGGCCGCGGCGGCCGGGCGGGCGCTGTCGGCGCGCGAGGTCGACCTGCTGGCGGAGTCGTGGACGGTGCCGGAGTCACAGCCGGCCGCGCCGACGGTCGCGGACGTGGCGCTGCTGGACGAGCTGCGGGTGCTGCTGGGCAAGCCGCCGCGCCGGCACCGGCGGCGAGCCGCGCAGCAGGCGGCGGAGCTCGCGGCGTGGGGCGAGGACACCCCGGCCTACCGGCGGGCCGAGCACTACGACGAGTACTCGCACATCGTCGTCGACGAGGCGCAGGACCTGTCGCCCATGCAGTGGCGGATGGTGGGCCGGCGCGGCAGGTACGCGAGCTGGACGATCGTCGGCGACCCGGTGCAGAGCTCCTGGCCGGACCCGGTCGAGGCGGAGTCGGCGCGCACGACCGCGCTCGGCGCGCGCACCACGCGGCGGCGCTTCACGCTCGCCACGAACTACCGGAACTCGGCGGAGATCTTCGAGCTGGCCGCCCAGGTCGTCGGCGACGTCGCGACCGCCGACCAGCTGCCGACCGCGGTCCGCTCGACGGGCGTGAAGCCGTCGGTCCGCGCCCTGTCCGCCGCCGAGCTGCCGGCCGCCGTGCGCACCGCCGCCGAGGAGCTGTTGTCCGATGTGGACGGGACGGTCGGCGTGATCACCGCGACCGGCCGGCTGGCCGAGGCCCGCGCCACGCTGTCCGACGTGGACGACGACCGGCTGTCCGTGGTGGACGGTCTGGAGGCGAAGGGCCTGGAGTACGACGCGGTCGTCCTCGTGGAGCCGGGCGAGCTCGTCACCGAGTCGACCACGGGCCCGCGCACCCTGTACGTGGCGCTGACCCGCGCGACCCAGCGCCTCACCGTGCTGACGACCGACCCGTCCTGGCCGTCGGCCTGACTCAGGCGACGACCGCGTGCGCCAGCACCGAGAGCCGGATCGGCGCCAGCGTGTCGGCTCGCTCCCACATGGACGCGTCGACCGACTCGCGCTGGGTGACCACGCGGATCTTGCCGAAGCCGTGCCGCGCAAGCAGGTCCGCCATGTCCGCAGTGGACAGGCAGCTTCGCCACGGCTCGCCGCGTGACTCGATGGCCGAGCCGATCGCCACGGCGTACGCCTCGCCCGCCTCGTCGCGGTCGCCCCGCGGCAGTATGTGGTCGGCGACCAGCTCCGTGCCGGACGCGAGCGTGCCGAGGACGGCGAGCACCCGCTCGATGGCCGGCAGGTCGAGGTACACGGTCACGCCGAGCCAGCCGACCAGCGCGCGGCGGGCCGGGTCGAAACCGGCGGCGGCGAGCCGGTCGAGCAGTTCGTCGGTCTCGAAGTCGACCGGCACGTAATTCACCGGGCCGTCCGGTGCGACCGATTTCTTGTATTCCTGGGTCTCGGGCTGGTCCACCTCGAAGACCCGCACCGACCGCGCCAGCGGCGAGCGGTGTGCGAACGAGTCGAGCCCGGCGCCGAGCAGCACGTACTGGTCCACCCCGGCGGCGGCCAGGCACTCCTCCGTGAACCGCGCACGGGCCGTGACCTGCGCACGGGCGGCAGACAGGATCGGGTGCGTGCCGTGCAGCCGGTGGTAGTCGATCAGCTCGCCGGCCCGCGAGCCGAGCAGGCGCGCGGCGACGGGATCGTCGAGGAGGAACGGCGGGCGGTCGACGAGACGGTGTGCGGCACGCGCCGCCGCGGCCATCAATGCGGTCTGGGAAATCACGTCGTGCACACTACCGACCGATTTCCTTACTATATCACAAAAAGAAAACATTCGAAAGAGTACGCGAATAACGAAGCGGCGGGTCACGCATGGGACGCGCGACC
>NZ_DATBKY010000177.1:0-2698 GCF_036555685.1 Actinophytocola sp.
GAGCGCGGCGTGCTCACCGACAGCCGGGGTAAATATCTCCGGTTTGGCCCCGCCCCGTACTTGTCCGATGAGCAGCTGGAGAAGGCGATTGCCACGCTCGGCGAGCTGCTCTAGGTCGGCTGGATCAGTCGTCCAGCCAGCCGATGACCACGTGGTGCTGCTGCTGGTTCTTCGCCGCGGCACCGCCTGCGTAGTTGTCCTCGACCTGCGCGATCTCGTCGGCGTTCGGCGTCGCGTTCTTGCAGTCCACGCCGCCGGTGCTGCCCGACATCAGGCTCTCGCACGGACCGGGCTTCATGTCCGGCAGGCCGAGGCTGTGGCCGAACTCGTGCGCGGCGATGCGGATCAGGTCGTAGCCCTGGTCGACGGCCTCCTTGCCGTACCAGATGGTGCCGTGGCCGCCGGGCATGATCGGGCCCAGCTCGGCCTGCGGCCAGCCGTCGAAGGACTCGAACGAGACCTCGGCCTGCTGACCCGGCTGCACGTGCGTGATCTCGACGTTGTTCACCGAGTCGTTCCATATCTGGATGGCCTGGGTGATCGCGTCGACGTACTCCGGCGCCTGGCTGTCGTCATAGGTGATCGTGACGGCCGCGGGCTCAACGTCGTCGGCCATCGCGTTCGGCACGACGAACCCGCCGACCAGCGTCGCCGATACGGCGAACAGGCCGATGACTGTGCGTTTGAGCATCGTTACCTCCTGTCATCCGCCTTCGGATGCTAGGTCCGCCCGGGCGGTCGCGGGACCCGCTGATCGTTGGGGAGATGCCCGTCACCAGTTGCCAGCTACCCGGGGTCTGGGCGATCGCGTCGCGGCGGCACCAGGCACAATGGGGAAGGGCGACTCGGACCGGAGGAGGCAACCGCGGTGGTTGAGGGCGAGCTGCGTGGCGTGATCGCGCTGGACGGCCCGTCGGGAACCGGAAAGTCCACGGTGGCGCGTCGCCTGGCGACCGCCCTCGGAGCCGGCTATCTGGATACCGGTGCGATGTACCGGACCGTGACGCTCGCGGTGCTGCGAGCCGGGGTCGACCCGGCCGACGCCGAAGCGGTCGCGAAGGTCGCGGAGCGGGTGGCGCTGAGCGTCGGCACCGACCCCCGCCGCCAGGAAGTGCGGCTGGGGGAGGAGAACGTCGGCGTCGAGATCCGCGGGCAGGAGGTCACGCTGGCCGTGTCCGCCGTGTCCGCGGTGCCCCGGGTGCGCGAGCTGCTGAAGATGCAGCAGCAGGAGCTCATCGCGGGCGCGGTGGATCGCTACGGCGGGATCGTGGTCGAGGGCCGCGACATCGGCAGCGCCATCGCGCCCGACGCGGCGCTGAAGATCTTCCTCACGGCGTCGTCGGACGCCCGCGCGCAGCGGCGGACCAGCCAGGACGCGTCCGAGGGCCGGGAGTCGACGTTGGACGCCACGAAGCTGGACGTGGAGCGGCGGGACCGGCTGGACTCCTCGCGTGCGGCCTCGCCGCTGCGGCCGGCCGACGACGCGGTGTGGCTGGACACCACCCACCTGGACGTCGCCGGCGTGCTGGACCGGATCCTGGAGTTGGTGGACGAGCGCGAGCTGCGTGGGGTGGCTGCCGGCCCTGGCAGGTGGTGAGCGCAGGTGTTGCCCGAGGGCGCCTGGCCACGTCTGCACGACTTCGGCCGGTGGATCGCGAGGTGGCTCTACCGGCCGGCGTACCGCATCCGGGTGGTCGGCGTCTCGAACGTGCCGCGGTCCGGTGCGGTCGTGCTGGTGGCGAACCACAGCACGCTGATCGAGCCACAGGTGCTCTTCGGCATGCTGCCGCGGCGGTCGGTGTTCCTCATCAAGAGCGAGCTGATGTCCGGTGTGCTGGGGTGGCTGCTCGTACGCATCGGCCAGCTGCCGGTACGCCGCGGCGTCGCCGACCGGGCCGCGCTGACCGCCGCCGTCCAGGTGTTGCGCGCGGGCGGGCTGCTCGGTGTTTTTCCCGAAGGGACAAGGGGATCGGGCGATGTCGACAGGGCCGAGCAGGGCGCGGCGTGGCTCGTGCGGACGACGGGCGCGGTCGTGCTGCCGGTGGCCACGCGCGGCACGCTGCGGCCGTCCGATTCGCGCCGGCGGTTCCGGCCTAAGCTTGACGTTCTGGTCGGCGCGCCCTTCGAGCTGACCGTCCCGCGAGGACGGTCCGGCCTGGGGGAGGCGACAGAGGAGATCCGCAAGCGGCTCGCCGATCTGGTGCACGAGTTGGACGAGCAGCGCGCGGCTGCCTGAGGCTGCCTTTAAGAGGACTTGGGATGACGGATCTGGATGGCACTTGGGCGTCGGAGTCCGAGTGGACGTCGGTCGACGAGGAGTTCGGCCACCCCGACGAGGAGGGGGGCCAGCCGCCGCAGCCGGTGCTGGCGGTGGTCGGGCGGCCGAACGTGGGCAAGTCGACGCTGGTGAACCGCATCATCGGCCGGCGCGAGGCGGTTGTGCAGGACAAGCCGGGCGTCACCCGCGACCGCGTGGCGTACGACGCCCTGTGGAGCGGCCGGCGCTTCACGGTCGTCGACACGGGCGGCTGGGACCCGAAGGCCGAGGGCCTGCAGGCCTCGGTCACCGAGCAGGCCGAGCTGGCGATGATGACCGCGGACGCGGTGCTCCTGGTCGTCGACGCGACGGTGGGCGCGACCACGACCGACGAGGCGGCCGCCCGCGTCCTCCGCCGCTCGAAGAAGCCGGTCCTCCTGG
>NZ_DATBKY010000178.1:0-26142 GCF_036555685.1 Actinophytocola sp.
CGTTCGAGCCGTACTTCACCAACGCCACCCTCGAGACCGAGACCGACCCCTACGTGGTCGTCCACCTGGCTACCAAGCTCGCCCAGGCCGGGATCTACACCGAGGACCAGGTGCGTGAGGTCGCTCGGCTGTGGGTCGAGCGCAAGGGCAACAACGCGCTCTCGGCCGCGATCAGCCCGGCCAAGGACCACTTCGCCCGCCGTTACGCCGCCGCGCTCGAGGCCGACGACAAGGTCACCCTCAGCACCCTCGACCTGTTCCGCAAGGACGTCTCCACCTACGTCCGGCTCTACGACTTCATGTCCCAGATCGTCGACTACGGCGACCCGTACATGGAGATGCTGTCGATCTTCCTGCGGCTCCTGGAAAAGCTCATCGCAGACGCATCCTGGGCCGCGGAGGTCGACCTTTCCGACGTGGTCCTGGTCGGGGTCAAGCACAACAAGGGAGCCGCGGTCGACATCTCGCTGACCGGTGGTGACGAACTCAAAGGCATCGGCGCCGCGGGCACTGGCACGAGGAAGGAGCCCAAGTACGTCGCGCTACAGATCGTCATCGACAAGATGAACGACCTTTTCGGCGCCGAGTCGTTCACCCAGTCACAGATCCAGGAGTTCGTCAATGGCCTGGTCGAGCGCCTCCTCGCCTACCCCGACCTCGTGCGCCTGACCAGGGTGAACACCAAGAAGCAGTTCATGGACCTCGACGAGTTCAAGACCATGGTCACCGAGGCCGTCGTCGACAACCAGGACGCCCACAACACCATGGCCGACTACTTCTTCAGCGACGGTCCCGCGGTCAGCGGCGTCATCATGGCGCTCGCGGACGCCTTCTACGAAGCCGCGATCGATCACCGGACGGACGTGTAAGCAGCCCGGCCCCGACGGAGCAGCAGGCGGCTGGTACCGGGTACGGAGCGGGCATGTGGGGGCTGATGATCACGCTGGGACATCCCCAGGCCGGTTGATCATCGGGGGACCCCACTGATGATGGTCCAGCCTCTTTGGGGCTCAGTTCGGGTCTCAGTTCCGTTCGATGTGGCCTAGGTCCGAACAGTCGCTGCACTCACGTTGACCTGCCGAAACGACGTGACAGGACCCGTCTGAACGACTCGGAGTGGAATTGGAAATCGTGTTGGGGTTGATAGCCCCTCGCGGGTTCAAATCCCGCATCCTCCGCTCGACAACAGGCGACGTGGTCCGCGGACCGCGTCGCCTCGCGTTTCTCCGGGCTTAGGTTCCGCCGATGCGGGTAGTTCTGGCGGGGAACACCTAGCGGAGGGGTGGGCGATATGCCTCACGAAGACGACCTGAGAGACGACGAGCTGGAGACCGGTACCGGTGTCGGGACCGATGGCAGCCTGCGCAGCCCCGAGGAGCCTCTCGACGAGCACGGCGCCGACCGCAGCGGCGAGCTGAGCGACGGCGTCGGTACGGACGGCAGCCTGGTCAACCCCGACAAGGAGGTCCTGGAGGAGGTCGAGGAGGGGGCCGACGTCACCGATCCCGAGTACAGCGATCGCCGTGAGCCGGGGATGAACCGGGACTGAGTCCGGCTTCCGGCCATGTTCTACGGCGGGCGTAGGGCGCGCCGCGCCGGTAGAGGTCGACGCCGGGACAGGGACCGTGTCGCCGGCGCTGCGTCGAGCGGGCGCCGGGCGATGCCGCCGCACTTGTAACGGATGGGCGGTGACCGCCTCGCCTGGCATCCGTTCAGCGCCTCGAAGAAACCGAGTCGGGCCTCCTGGCCGGGTCCCGATGGTGCACGATCGCGGCTGGGCGCGGCTCGCCGAGTCGAGACCCACCTCCTCGAGTGCCTTCCGCCGAGCGGCGTCCACGAGGTCTTCGAGGGGTTCGACCCTGCCGCTCGTCGGCAGGGTCCACTGCCCGTCCGCGTAACCGGTGGTCTCCCGTAGCGCGAGCAGGACCTTTCCTCTCGCGCGAAGGCCCGGAACGCATGATCGCGACGCTATCCGGAGCCACCGACAAGCAGCCGGCGACGGGCGTGACCGAGGTCGCAGCGGGGTCGCTGTGCGAACCGGCGGGACATGCGGTCATGATTCGGGCGAGCGGCGTTCGACCGAGGGATGCGTATGCGACGGATGTGGTGGCTGCCGGCCCTGCTCGTGGTCGTCTGGCTGGGGCTCGGGGCGCTCGGCGGGCCCTACGCCGGCAAGCTCGCGGACGTCGCCGAGAACGACAACGCCGCCTTCCTCCCCGACTCCGCCGAGGCCACCGAGGTCGCCGACCTGCAGCAGCGGTTCAGCGAGAAGGAGGTCCTCCCGGCGATCGTCGTCGCCGAGCGGGACAGCGGCGTCACCAGGGCGGACGTCGACTACCTCAACGGGAGGGGCGCCGCGCTCGCTCGCATCGAGGGGGTCGCCGAACCGCCGCGGCCCGCCTTGCCGTCCGAGGACGGCAAGGCGCTGCAGCTCGTCGTGTCGATCAGCGGTGACGGCAATCCCGGTGAGGTCGTCGACGAGGTCCGGGACGCACTCGCGGACGGCAAGCCCGACGGGCTGACCGTGCTCGTCACCGGCCCGGCCGGGCAGATCGCCGACCTCGTCACGGCGTTCGGCGGGATCGACGGGCTCCTGCTCGTCGTCGCCGGCGCGGTCGTCGTGGTCATCCTCGTGATCGTCTACCGCAGCCCGGTCCTGCCGATCATCGTGCTCCTTTCCGCCGTGTTCGCGCTCGGTACCGCGAGCTTCGTCGTCTACCGCCTCGCCGAGAGCGGCACGCTGACGCTCAACGGGCAGAGCCAGGGCATCCTGTTCATCCTCGTGTTCGGCGCAGCGACCGACTACGCGTTGCTGCTGGTCTCGCGGTTCCGCGAGATCCTGCGCGACACCGAGGACCGGTACACCGCGATCAAGGCCGCATGGCGGGCCACGGCCGCGCCGATCACCGCATCGGCGGGGACGGTGATCCTGGGTCTGCTCTGCCTCCTGTTCTCCGACCTCAACTCCAACCAGGGGCTCGGGCCCGTCGCGGCGATCGGGATCGCGGGTGCGCTCCTCGCCTCCTTGACGTTCCTGCCCGCCGTACTCGTACTGCTCGGCCGATCCGCGTTCTGGCCGTTCCGCCCGAAGTACGGCTCGGCGAAGCCCGAGCACGCCGGACTCTGGGGCCGCATCGCGCGGCTCGTCGGCGCCCGGCCGCGCGTGGTGTGGATCGTGACGACACTGGTGCTGCTGGTCGGCGTCGCGTTCCTGCCGCAGCTCAAGGCGAGCGGCACGTCGCAGTCGGACCTGTTCCTGACCGAGGTGGATTCCACGACCGGCCAGGAAATCCTGTCGCGGCACTTCCCGGGCGGGTCGGGCTCGCCGACGGTCGTCATCGCCGACGCCGGCGCGGCCGACGAGGTGGTCCGGGCGGCCCGCGTGCCCGGCGTGTCGGAGGTGGCGCCGGTGGCCACGTCGGGCGGCCTCGTTCTGATCCAGGCGGTGCTGGACGACCCGAGCGACTCCGAGGCCGCGGTGTCTACTGTGGAACGCCTGCGAGCGGCGGTCCACGCGGTGCCGGAGGCGGACGCCAAGGTCGGCGGCCAGACCGCGATCCAGCTCGACGTCCAGGACGCCTCCGAGCACGACCGCTCGCTGATCATCCCGATCGTGCTCGCCGTGATCTTCGTGGTGCTGGCCGTGCTGCTGCGCGCGCTGGTCGCTCCGCTCATGCTGATCGCGACGGTGGTCCTGTCGTTCGCGGCGACGATGGGCGTGTCGGCGCTGGTGTTCAACAACCTCCTCGACTTTCCGGGCTCGGACCCGGCGATGCCGTTGTTCGGCTTCATCTTCCTGGTGGCGCTGGGCATCGACTACAACATCTTCCTGATGACCCGCGTCCGCGAGGAGACGATCGCCACGGACACCCGGACCGGCACACTGCACGGGCTGGCGGTGACGGGCGGCGTGATCACGTCGGCCGGCGTGGTGCTGGCGGCGACCTTCGCGGCACTGTCGGTCATTCCGGTGCTGTTCCTTGCACAGATCGCTTTCATCGTCGCGTTCGGCGTCCTCCTCGACACGATCGTGGTGCGGTCCTTGTTGGTGCCGGCGCTGACCGTCGACATCGGACCGAAGGTCTGGTGGCCGGCGAAGCTGAGTCGCGCCAAGCGTGTCGGCTCGGCCGGCGATGGGGCAGTCGTTTCGCCGGAGCACGCGGAGGTTCACGACGGTTAGCCTCCGGGCCGTTGTCGGAGTGTCAGGTGTGGAGGGCGGCTTCGGGCGGACGGCGAGGTTCGGCCGGGGGTGTGGAGATTCCGAGTCCGCGGCTCAGGGCCGAAGGTGGCGGTTCGGGCTGATCGCCGGGAGGGAGCAGACCGACTGTCAGGTCAGGTTGTGGCACAGCCAGGAAAGCGCTAACGGGTAGCGGTACTCGATAGCGCCGTGCTTGGCGTTGAAGAGTTCGAAGTGGACCTTCTCCGCCGGGACGCCCGCCTTTGCCACCTCGCGGCGGAAGGCTTCGGCGCCGAAGTCCAGGTGGTACTCGTCCCTCGTTCCCGCGTCTATCCAGATGGCTCGTTGGGCGCGGAGGGCTTCCGCATACTTCGGCTCCACTGCCATGCGGACCGGGTCCCATGCCAGCCAGCGGCTCCACACCTCGGGGACCACCGCGCCTATGTCGTCGAACGGCATGCTTACCGAGGCGTCCTCGTTGCCCGAGTAGGCCGCCGCGTAGCCGTACATCTCGATCAGGTCCATGTCGCTGTCCTTCGTGCCATGGACGCGGCCTCGCAGGTCCGCCAGGAACGCGGCGTACGAGCCGTCGTACTCGTCACGGAGGAGGCGCGCTATGTCCCTGAAGTGGGGCTGGTAGCAGACCTCGAACAGCGCGTCGCCCGCGTGCGTGGCGAGGGCGCCGAAGACATCCGGGCGCAGCATCGGCGTGACCATCGAGCCGTAGCCGCCGCTCGACTTCCCCGCGATGGCGCGGTGGTCGCGGTCGGGCAGCGTGCGGTAGCGCGCGTCGACCCACGGCACGACCTCCTCGCACAGGTACGAGTGGTAGCGGCCGGTCGCCGGGGAGTCGAGGAACTGGCTGCCGCCCACCGCGGTCCACGCGTCGACGTACACGACGATCGCCGGCGGGGTGTCCGTGGTGGCGAACAGCTCGTCCGCCAGCTCCGGGTACGGCCGGCGGAACGGGGCACGGTTGAACCACATCGCGACGTGCCCGGTATAGCCCTGGATCGTGTACACGACCGGATACCGCCGGCCGGGATCGTCGTCGTAGCCCGGCGGCAGGTAGACGTAGACGGGACGCTCGTGCGGGTCGCCCAGCGGGTTGCCGCGCAGCAGCTCGCTCCGCACGACACCCTGCTCGATACGACCGGCCAGTTCGGTGGACCAGGGCAACATAAGGCCACACTAGATCGGCACAGCGACAGCGCCACCGGCGAAAACCCGATCTGTGGACAAGTGGCTCGGTTGTGGACAACTACCGCAGCCGGGCCAGCCGCGCCGCCGACGTGCCGAGCCCGGACGGGCCGAACCGGGGCGCCGGATACCGCAGCGCCGCGTCGGAATACCGGCGGCAGTGCTCGTGCCAGTTGAGGATCCCCGCCATCCAGTCGGTGAACCCGCCGACGTACGCCTCCAGCGCCGCCCGGACCGGCCCGTCCAGCGACGCGAGCAGCGCCGGCAGCTCCTCGGCCAGCACGTGCTCGAACTGCTTCATCCGCGCCGTCATCAGGTCCACGACCACCTCGAACGCCCGGTCCGTGCCGACCCCGAGGAAGCTCCGCACCACCAGCACGGCGTTGTGCAGCTCGCCCTCGAACTCGATCTCCTTCCGGTACGAGTACACGTCGTTGAGCAGGGCCGCGTAGTCCATCGCCGCGTTCTCCAGCGACTGGACCGGCCGCGTCCGCAGGACCTTCGCGGGCAGCGAGTCGTGGGCCAGCCGCGCCAACGACAGCGTGAGGTCCGAGCCGAACGTCTGGCGGCGCATCTCCAGGTAGTCGACCGGGTCCGGGATCCGGTTCAGCCGGTGGTTGTCCAGCTCCCACAGCCAGGCGTCCAGCATGTGCTCGATCGCCGCCGCGAACGTCCGGCGTGCCGAGGCGGACAGTGGACCGGCCGTCCGCTGCCAGGCGTCGAGCAGCCCGCGCTCCAGCGCGGAGGCGGGTACCAGCGCCGCCGGCCCCTCGACCGGCATCAGCTGCTTCAACCGCTCGTTGCTCGCCCGCGCCCCGGCGAGGTCGGCGCCGAACCGCCGCGGGTAGTAGTCGTCGCCGTAGGTGCCCCACGTCAGCCACATCGACGAGACGTCCAGCTCGTCCGCCGACGCCGCCGGGTGGATGCCGGCCGCGCACAGCGGCAGGTCGATGTCGCGCAGGTCCCGCTCGGTCCACACGCCCTCGGCCAGGATGCCGACCGACCTCGCCCAGGTCACGACGTGCTCGCGGGAAGCGTCGAGATGCGGGCTCAGCCGCAGCGGGTACGGCATGTACAGGGCGGGCCGCGGCCGGACACCGACGTGCTCGTACGGCACGTGCCGGAACGCCCGCGCCCGCTGCGGCAGCGTGGCCAGCATCGACGCGCCGATCCGCGCCGCCGACGTGCCGAGGCCGGACGGTCCACTCAGGACTGACGCGCGCCCGTTCATGTACCGGCTCGACCGCAGGTGCCACTCGTGGCCACCGGATTGCCAGTCCTGCAAGCCTTTCACGTACGCGGCTACCCCGGCGGCGTCGACGCCGTGCGACGCGAGCAGCGGCGGAACCTCGGCGAGCGCCGTGTGCTCGAACTGGTGCAGCCGCGACGTCAGCAGGTCGTTCACCGCCTCGGCCGCCTGCTGCGTGGTCAGGTCGAGGAACCGCTCGAGCACCAGCACGCCGTTGGACAGCTCGCCCTCGTCGAGCACCTCCCGCTCGTAGGAGAACAGGTCGTTGCGCAGGTGCACGCCGTCGGCGAACGTGTCGCGCAGGACCCGCATCGGCCGGGACGCGGCGATCGACGCCGGCACCTCCGCGCCGACCGCGTGCTCGATCAGGTTCGCCGACCACGGGGCCCCGCCGACCTTGCGGCGCATCTCGATGTACTCGATCGGGTTGGCCACCCGACCTTCGTTGATGTTCGCGAGCTCCCAGAGTGACTCGTCGAGCAGGTTCTTCGTGCTCTCCGCGAACCGCCGCCGCCAGTCGGGCGAATGTGCGGGCACCGTGCGTGCCCACAGGTCGGCGAGGCCGCTCTCCACGGGATTCGTCGGCGTCCCGGTCACCTCGCCGGTCACCGGCATGAACGCGGCCAGCCGGTCGAGGTACTCGCGCGCCCCCGCCAGGTCGCCGGTGCGCTTGAACAGCTCGAGGAAGTGGTCGTCGAAGTAGAAGACCCAGACGTACCAGTCGGTGACGAGATCGAGGTCCGGCCCGGACGTGTCGGGGTGGGTGTAGGCGCACAGGAGCGCGTAGTCGTGGGAGTCGAAGTCGTGCTCGTCCCAGATCTTCGTGCCGTGCTGCGGCACGTCGATCATGTCCATCGCGTACGCCCACGCCTTGCTGTGCTCGCGCGCCCGCTCGAGGTTCGGGTTCAGCCGGGCCGGGTAGGGCATGTAGAACTCGGGAAGCTCGAACGGCTGCATGGCTTCGAGGCAACCAAAGCCGCGACGGCGCGGCCAAGACCGGTTGACCGGTTGCACACGTTCGAGGCGGGCGGATCGCTCGACCAGCCCAAAGTCCCGGCGCGGTCCAGACACGAAGAGGGACCCCACGCACCCGTCAGAGCCCGCTTATCCTTGCTGCCTTCCGGCCCTGGGGAGGTTCACGAGATGAACGCCGCGTGGGGTCCAAGGTCATTGTAGCCAGCGTGTCGGGCGCCCGCCGTGGGTGGCCGGCGCGTCGGTGGCGGCAGGTAGGGTCACGGCCGTGGCGCTCGCCCTCTACCGCAAGTACCGTCCGGCCACCTTCGCCGAGGTCGTCGGGCAGGAACACGTCACCGAACCGCTCCGGGTCGCACTGACCGCGAAGCGGGTCAACCATGCCTACCTGTTCTCCGGCCCGCGCGGCTGCGGCAAGACGTCCAGCGCGCGCATCCTGGCCCGGTCGCTCAACTGCGAGCAGGGGCCGACGCCGGACCCGTGCGGCAAGTGCGACTCGTGCATCGCGCTCGCGCCGGAGGGGCCGGGCAGCGTGGACGTCGTCGAGCTCGACGCGGCGAGCCACGGCGGCGTGGACGACGCCCGCGAGCTGCGCGACCGCGCCTTCTACGCGCCGGCCTCCTCGCGGTACCGGGTGTTCATCATCGACGAGGCGCACATGGTGACCACGCAGGGCTTCAACGCCCTGCTCAAGATCGTCGAGGAGCCGCCGGAGCACCTCGTCTTCATCTTCGCCACCACCGAGCCGGACAAGGTCCTGCCGACGATCCGGTCGCGCACCCACCACTATCCGTTCCGGCTGATCCCGCCGAGCGCGATGCGCGAGCTGCTCGAGCGCAACGTCGCCGCGGAGGGCGCCACGGTCGCGCCGGCGGTGTACCCGCTGGTCATCCGCGCGGGCGGCGGCTCGGCCCGGGACACCCAGTCGCTGCTGGACCAGCTGCTCGCCGGGGCCGGGCCGGAAGGCGTCACGTACGAACGGGCGGTCGCGCTGCTGGGGGTCACCGACGTGGCGCTGATCGACGACATGGTCGACGGTCTCGCCGCGAACGACGCGTCGGCGGTCTACGGCACGGTCGACCGGCTCGTCGAGGCCGGCCACGACCCGCGCCGCTTCGCCGCCGACCTGCTCGACCGGCTGCGTGACCTCGTGCTGCTGCGGGCGGTGCCGGACGCGGGCGGCCGCGGCCTGGTCACCGCGCCCGGCGACGAGCTGGACAAGATGGTGGCGCAGGCGCAGCAGCTCGGCCCGGCGACGCTGACCCGCTACGCGGAGATCGTGCACACGGGGCTCGTCGACATGCGTGGCGCGACCGCGCCGCGGCTGCTGCTGGAGCTGCTGTGCGCGCGGATGCTCCTGCCGGGCGCGGTGCCGACGGACTCGGCCGCGGACTCGGCCGTGCTGCAGCGGCTGGAACGCATGGAGCGCCGGGTCACGGCGGGCGGCGGTGCGGTGGAAGAGGCCCCGACCTACCAGCGCCCGTCCAAGGCCGAGCCGGCCGAGGCGAAGCGCCCGCCCGCGGAGAAGCCGGCCCGGCCGGCCCCCGCGTCCGAGCCCAGCTCGCCGCGGCCCGTCGCGTCGAAGTCCAGCACGCCGCAGCCCGGCACGCCGGAGCCCGTGCCGGCCGTCACCACGCCCGCCGCCGAGGCCGCCGGGCAACCGGCCACGCAGGGCGGCGTCGACGCGGCCGGCATCCGGCGGCTGTGGTCGGAGCTGCTCGCAGAGGTGCGCAAGGTCAGCCGCAGCACCGAGGCCATGCTCACCAACGCGAGCGTGCAGTCGGTCGAGGGCGACACCGTGACCATCGGGCACACGGCCGCGCCGCTCGCTCGCCGGCTCGGCGAGTCCCGCAACGTCGAGGCGATCGCCAAGGCGCTGGAGAACGTGTTCGGTGGCAGCTGGCACGTGCGCTGCGTGCACGCCGACAACAGCGGCCCCGGCGCGGCCGCCGCCCCGAAGCCGCCCAGGTCCGAGCCGCCGACCTTCGAGCGGCCGACCCGGCCGCAACAGCCGGCCCCGCGCCGGCCCGAACCGGCGCCCAAGCCGGTCCAGGCCGACGAGCCGCCTCCACCGGAGCCCCCGGACGAGGAGGACTACTACTCCGGCGACGGCCCCGAGCCCGACCCGCCGCCCAATCCCGAGGCGGACATGGTCAAGCTGCTGACCGACAAGCTGGGCGCGCGCCCGCTGGAGCGTTAGCGCAGGTAGGCGAGGATCGCGGCGGCGATCGCGGCCGCGTACGCCTGCTGCCCGGCCCCGGCGGAGAACTTCGCCGCCTCGGCCGCGTTGCGCATGTTGCCGCACTCCACGAGCACCGCCGGGCGGGTGGACAGGTTCAGCCCGCCCAAGTCGTCGCGCGGGGAGAGGCCGGCCGACCCGATGTAGGTCGACAGCGGGAAGCCGGCCGAGCGCAGACCGTCCCGCATGGTGCGGGCCAGGCGAGCCGAAGGCTCGCCCTGCGCGGCGTTCAGCGGCGGCGACGAGTAGGCCACGTGGAAGCCGTGCGCGGACGGGTCGGTGGCGCCGTCCGCGTGGATCGACACGACGGCGTCGGCGTTCGCGTTGTTGCCGGCCGCCGCCCGCGCGTCTACGCATGGGCCGATACCGGTGTCGTTCTGCCTGGTCAGCAGGACCTTGACGCCGCGTGCGGCGAGGATGTCGCGCGCCCGCAGCGAGACCGCCCACGTGAACGCGTGCTCCGGGAAGCCCGCGTCGGTGGCCGTGCCGGTCGTGTTGCACGGCTTGGTCCGGCCGCGCCCGGCCGGCACCTGACGGTTGATGGCAGCCGGGTTCGCGGCGTTGCCACCGTTGTGCCCGGGGTCGATCACGACCACGCCCGATGCGGCCGGCGGCGGCGCGGGTGGCTTCTTCTTCGACGTCGTCCGGGGCGCCGACGAGGTGGCCGGCGGAACAGACGACGCGGGGGAGGACGCGGTGGAGGAGGTGGTGGCCGTGGTCGGCGAGTGCGGGGCCGGGCTGGGAATCCCGGCGGCCTGCGTGCCACATCCGGCGAGCACGACAAGGCACGTCACCAGCAGTAGAGGTCGCCGCACTCCGCTCACGATGCCACAACGCCGGGACGACTACGCTGGGACACGACACGAGATGAGAGGAGCCGGCGTGCAACCCGGTGGCGTACCCGACATGCAGCAGATCCTGCAGCAGGCACAGAAGATGCAGGAACAGCTCATGACGGCACAGGAGGAGCTGGCCAACGCCGAGACGACCGGCAGTGCCGGCGGCGGCCTCGTGACCGCGGTCGTGTCCGGGTCGGGCGAGCTCAAGTCCCTGACGATCGACCCGAAGGCGGTCGACCCCGAGGACACCGAGACCCTGGCCGACCTGATCGTGGCCGCGGTGCGCGACGCGAGCAGCGCGGCGCAGCAGCTCGCCGCCGACCGGATGGGCGGACTCGCCGGTGGCCTGGGCGGGCTCGGCCTGCCCGGCATGTAGCCGCAGATGTACGAGGGCCCGGTCCAGGACCTGATCGACGAGCTCGGCCGGCTGCCGGGCGTCGGGCCGAAGAGTGCCCAGCGGATCGCCTTCCACCTCCTCGGCGCCGACCCCGCGGACATCGCCCGGCTGCAGCAGGCGCTGCAGCGGGTCAAGGAGGGCGTGGTCTTCTGCGACATCTGCGGCAACGTCTCCGAGGAGGCGACCTGCCGCATCTGCCGCGACGCCCGCCGCGACCCGAGCTCGGTCTGCGTGGTCGAGGAGCCGAAGGACGTGCTCGCGATCGAGCGGACCCGCGAGTTCAAGGGCCGCTACCACGTCCTCGGCGGCGCCCTCGACCCGTTGTCCGGCATCGGGCCCGACCAGCTGCGCGTGCGCGAGCTGCTCGCGCGGATCTCCGACCAGGAGGTCACCGAGGTCATCCTCGCCACCGACCCCAACACCGAGGGCGAGGCGACCGCGACCTACCTCGTCCGCATGCTCCGTGACTTCCCCGGCCTCACCGTGACCCGGCTCGCGTCGGGCCTGCCCATGGGCGGCGACCTCGAGTTCGCCGACGAGCTCACCCTCGGCCGCGCGCTGTCCGGCCGCCGCGCGGTGTGACGCCGATACGGCCCCCGATGCTGAGGCCGGGGCCGCCGCGGCTGGGCGACGTCACGCTCGTGGCCATCGACGGGCCGTCCGGGTCCGGCAAGTCCACATTGGCCGACGCGCTCGCCGCCGGGCTCGACGCGGTGATCATCCGGACGGACGACTTCGCCACCTGGGACGACCCCGTGGCGTGGTGGCCCCGGCTGCGCGACGGCGTCCTCGTCCCGCTCGCCGGCGGGCGCCCGGGCCGGTACACGAAGACCGACTGGACCGACGGCTCGCCACACCCGGGCGCCGTGATCACTGTCAACCCGCCGAAAGTCCTGCTGCTCGAGGGCGTTTCCGCGGGCCGCCGGTCGGTCCGGCACCTACTCTCCGCACTCGTCTGGTGTGAGGTGTCCGACCCCGCAGAGCGACTGGCGCGAGCGGTCGCGCGCGACGGGGAGGCCGCCCGCGCACCGCTGATGTCCTGGCAGCGGTTCGAAACCGGTTGGTTCGCCGTAGATGGAACCAAACAGGCCGCTGACCACACAGCGTGATCAAGAGTGCTCGCAGGGCGCAAAATCTGCGCCCGTGTTCCCGGATCGTAACCTCACCTCGTTAAAGGTTGCGGAACACAGGGGCTAGGGTCTGCCACCGAGCGGTGAGATCCCGACCAACGCAGGAGGATTGCGCGATGGCTTACCCGCGGTTCGCGCCAACCCATCGGCCGGCCGAGACGACACACATGTCCCGGGACGGGTCCCGACAGGCCACGGCATGACGGCTCCGCTCGAAACAACCGGCAAGACCGCCGAAGCACCACCGGAAGTCACCCTCCAGGGTGCCGGCAAGAAAGCCATCGAAGGCCGTTCGCTCGGTCAGATCGCGTGGTCGCGGTTGCGGCGCGACCGCGTCGCCCTCGCCGGCGGCTTCATCATCATCTTCCTGATCATCGTCGCGATCGCCGCTCCGCTCGTCGTCAAGCTGCTCGGCCACCCGCCGAACGAGTTCCACTACGAGAAGGTCGACGCGAACACCTCCCTGCCCATCGGTCCGCTCGGCGGCGTCAGCTGGGACTTCCTCTTCGGCGTCGAGCCGATCAACGGCCGCGACCTGTTCAGCCGTGTCGTCTACGGCGCCCAGGTCTCCCTCCTGATCGCCTTCCTCGCCACCCTGCTCTCCGTGCTCCTCGGCACGATCATGGGCGTCATCTCCGGCTACTTCGGCGGCTGGGTTGACGCGGTGATCAGCCGGCTGATGGACATCTTCCTCGCGTTCCCGCTGCTGCTCTTCGCGCTCGCGCTCGTCGGCGCCATGCCCGACGAGGTCCTGGGTCTGCGCGGCTACTGGCTGCGGGTGGCGATCATCGTGTTCGTCATCGGGTTCTTCAACTGGCCCTATATCGGGCGGATCGTCCGTGGGCAAACCCTGTCCCTACGCGAACGCGAGTTCGTCGACGCCGCGCGCAGCCTCGGCGCCCGCTCGCCCTACATCCTCGCCAAGGAGCTGCTGCCCAACCTCGCGGCGCCGATCCTGGTGTACTCAACCCTGCTGATCCCGACGAACATCCTGTTCGAGGCCGCGCTCTCGTTCCTCGGCGTCGGTGTTCCCGCGCCGACCGCGACCTGGGGCGGGATGCTCAACACGGCGACCAAGTGGTACCAGGTCGACCCGTGGTTCATGTTCCCGCCGGGTTTGGCGATCTTCATCACCGTGCTGGCCTTCAACCTGTTCGGCGATGGGCTCCGCGACGCACTCGATCCCCGGGGGCGCTAGCTATCCAAGGGCCATCGAACGCCGCCGAACATCCCGAGCCGCCCGGCTCCAACCAACAAAGAGGGTGCATCTGGAAATGAAGAAGATGAGAGTCACCGCGATCGCCGCAGGTTTGGCGTTCGCTATGAGCCTGTCGGCCTGCGGCAGCGGGGGCGGCGACGACGGGGACGGGGGCGGCGGCGACAACGCCACTCCGAAGTACAACGCCGGAGTGAACAACGTCTTCAACCCGTCCGACAAAAAGGGCGGCACGTTGAAGTTCGCGAACGACTCCGACTTCGACTCGCTGGACCCCGGCGACACCTACTACGGCTACTCGTGGAACTTCGTCCGGAACTACGCCCGCTCGCTGGTGACGTTCAAGTCGGCGCCGGGCGCGAAGTCCAACGAGCTGGTGCCGGACCTGGCGGAGAGCCTCGGCAAGCCGAGCACGGACGCCAAGACGTGGACCTACAAGCTGCGTGAGGGCATCAAGTACGAGGACGGCACCCCGGTCAAGTCGGAGGACGTCAAGTACGCGATCGCGCGGTCGCTGGACAAGGACGTTCTCGTCAACGGCCCGACCTACTTCAACGACTTCCTTGACCTGAAGGGCTATGCCGGCCCGTACAAGGACAAGGACAAGACGATGAAGAAGTTCACGGCCATCGAGACCCCCGATGACCGGACCCTCATCTTCCACCTGATCAAGCCGTTCTCCGGCTTCGACTACCTGGCGATGCTGCCGTCCACCGCTCCGGTGCCGGCCGCGAAGGACACGGGCACCAAGTACAAGGAGCACGTGATCTCCACCGGCCCGTACAAGTTCGAGAAGAACGAGCTGGGCAAGCAGTTCACGATGGTCCGCAACGACCAGTACGACCCGAAGACCGACCCGGACACCGGCCGCAAGGCCCTGCCGGACCGGATCGAGGTCCAGCTGAACGTCAACCAGGCCGACATCGACCAGCGCCTGCAGTCCGGCGCGCTGGACGTGGCGATCTCCGGTGTGGGCGTGCAGGCGGAGACGCGGGCGAAGATCCTCAACGACCCGCAGCTCAAGCAGTTCGCCGACTCGGCCGACCAGGCGCGGACCTGGTTCACGTCGTTCGACAACAGCGTCAAGCCGTTCGACAACATCCACTGCCGCAAGGCCGTCATGTACGCGGTCGACAAGGAGGGCCTCCTCCGCGCGTACGGCGGGTCGAGCGGTGGCCAGATCGCGACGAACATGATGCCGCCGTTGGTCCCGGGCTCGAAGAAGATCGACCTTTACGAGGCCAAGGACAAGCCGAACGGCGACATCGACAAGGCCAAGCAGGAGCTCCAGGAGTGCGGCCAGCCCAACGGCTTCACGACCAACATCTCCTACCGGGCCGAGCGCGAGGCGGAGAAGGCGACCGCCGAGGCACTGCAGCAGTCCCTCGACAAGGTCGGCATCAAGACCGAGCTGAAGGCCTACCCGCAGTCCGACTACGGCAAGCTCTACGCCGGCAAGAAGGACTTCTCCACGAAGAACAAGCTGGGCCTGCGGGTCTACGGTTGGGGTTCGGACTGGCCGGACGGGTTCGGCTTCCTGAGCCAGATCACCGACAGCCGGGTCATCCGCGACGCGGGTAACACCAACTTCAACGTCAACGACCCGGAGATCGACGCGATGATCGACAAGGCGCTCGGCGAGCTCGACGAGAAGGCGCGCGAGCCGATCTGGGTCGACATCGACAAGAAGGTCATGGAGAACGCGTACTACCTTCCGACCGTGTGGGCGCGGCAGCTGCTCTACCGGCCGGAGAGGTTGACGAACGTCTTCATCACCGACGCCTACAACATGTACGACTACACCACGCTCGGCGTGCAGTAGCGCGAAAGTAGGTGAACGGCGCCGGATGACCGGCGGGCCGCACGGCAACCCCGTGTGGCCCGCCGGTCTCCAGAGCCAGCCACGTGATTGCTTATGTCATCCGCCGCCTGATCGCCGCGGTACTGCTTATCTTCGTGGTATCGGCGGTCACCTTCCTGATCTTCTTCGGAGTGCCCCGCCTTGGTGGGGCGTCCGCGGAGGACCTCGCATCCCGCTACGTCGGCAAGACCGCCGGCGAGGAGCAGATCAAGCTCGCGGCGGAGCGCCTCGGCTTCACCGACCCGCTCTGGGAGCAGTACGGGCGGTTCGCCAAGGGGCTGGTCGCCGGTGCGGACTTCGACACCGGCACCGAGGTCGACCACTGCCCCGCGCCCTGCTTCGGGTACTCGTTCATCACCCAGAACCCGGTCCTGCCGGACCTGCTCGACCGATTGCCGGTGACCGTGTCGCTCGCCGCGGGAGCCGCGATCCTGTGGCTGTTCGGCGGGGTGGCGACCGGCGTCCTGTCCGCGTTGAAACGCGGCAGCATCTTCGACAGAGCCGCGATGGGCGTGGCGCTCGCCGGTGTGTCGCTCCCGATCTTCTTCACCGGTCTGCTCGCGTTGTCGATCTTCAGCTACACGCTGGAGTGGACACCGCCCGGCGGCACGAACCCCGTGGAGCAGGACAACCCGTGGGACTGGGCGGCCGCGCTGATCCTGCCGTGGATCACGCTCGCCCTGCTCTACGCGGCCCAGTACGCCCGGCTCACCCGGGCCGGCATGCTCGAGACGATGGGTGAGGACTTCATCCGCACGGCACGGGCGAAGGGCCTGCCCGAACGCCGTGTCGTGGTCAAGCACGGCCTGCGCTCGGCGCTGACGCCGATCCTCACGATCTTCGGTCTGGACCTCGGCCTGCTCCTCGGCGGCGCGATCCTCACCGAGACGACCTTCTCGCTGCCGGGCATCGGGCAGTACGCGGTCATCGCGATCACCAACCAGGACCTGCCGAAGGTGCTCGGCGTGACGCTCGTCGGCGCGACGTTCATCATCCTGGCGAACCTGATCGTGGACCTCCTGTACGCCGTCGTCGACCCGAGGGTGCGCACCGCATGACTGATCAGGAAGACATCTACGTCGAGCCGGACACGGGTCTGCCGAGCGATGCCGAGCCGCCCGTGTCCGGGACGTTCCTCGACGTGCGGGACCTCTACGTGCACTTCCCGACCGACGACGGCGTGGTGAAGTCGGTCGACGGGCTGTCCTTCCAGCTCGACCGGGGCGCCACGCTCGGCATCGTGGGCGAGTCCGGGTCGGGCAAGAGCGTGACCAGCCTCTCGATCATGGGCCTGCACAAGGCGGGCACCGCCCAGATCTCCGGCGAGATCCTGCTGAACGGGCAGAACCTCGTGGGGATGGGCCGCGAGTCGGTGCGCCGGCTGCGCGGCAAGGACATGGCGATGATCTTCCAGGACCCGCTGTCCTCGATGCACCCGTACTACACGGTCGGCGACCAGATCATCGAGGCCTACCGGATCCACCACGACGTCAGCAAGTCGGTGGCCCGCAAGCACGCCATCGACATGCTCGACCGCGTGGGCATCCCGAACCCGAAGTCCCGTGTGGACGACTACCCGCACCAGTTCTCCGGCGGCATGCGCCAGCGCGCGATGATCGCGATGGCGCTGTCGTGCGACCCGGAGCTGCTGATCGCGGACGAGCCGACCACCGCGCTGGACGTCACCGTGCAGGCGCAGATCCTCGACCTCATCCGGGACCTGCAGCAGGAGTTCAACTCCGCGGTCATCATCATCACCCACGACCTCGGCGTGGTCGCCGAGCTCGCGGACGACATCCTGGTGATGTACGCCGGCCGCGCGGTCGAGTACGGCCGGGCGGACGAGATCTTCAACGAGCCGCAGCACCCGTACACGTGGGGCCTGCTCGGCTCGATGCCGCGGCTGGACCGGGAGCGGACCGAGCGGCTGCAGCCGATCCCGGGCACGCCGCCGAGCCTGATCAACGTGCCGGACGGCTGCCCGTTCCACCCGAGGTGCGCCTACCACGAGCTGAACGAAGGCCGCAGCCAGACCGAGCGGCCGGTGCTGCGCGACATCGGTGGCGGCCACCAGATCGCGTGCCACCTCTCGGCCGAGCACCGGCTGCGGCTGTGGAACGACGAGATCAAGCCGAAGCTGTAGAGAACCGGGGAGAGTTGTGACTGCTGAAGCCGACCAGGCGACGCCCACCCCGGGCGCCGAGTCCGGGGACGAGCTGCTGACCGTCACCGGGCTGCAGAAGCACTTCCCGGTCCGGCGTGGTCTGCTGCAACGCAAGGTGGCGGCGGTCCAGGCCGTCGATGGGCTCGACTTCGCCGTCCGGCGCGGCGAGACCCTGTCGCTGGTCGGCGAGTCCGGCTGCGGCAAGACGACCACCGGGCGGCTGCTCACCCGGCTCCTCGAGCCGACCGACGGGAAGATCGTCTTCGACGGCCGGGACATCACCCACCTGTCCGTCGGCCGGATGCGCCCGCTGCGCCGCGACGTGCAGATGATCTTCCAGGACCCGTACTCGTCGCTGAACCCCCGGCACACGGTCGGCACGATCGTCGGCGCGCCGTTCCGGCTGCAGAAGGTCGAGACGCCGAATGGCGTCAAGAAGGCCGTGCAGGACCTGCTCGAGCTGGTGGGCCTCTCGCCGGAGCACTACAACCGCTACCCGCACGAGTTCTCCGGCGGCCAGCGCCAGCGCATCGGCATCGCGCGCACGCTCGCGCTCCGCCCGAAGCTGATCGTCGCGGACGAGCCGGTGTCCGCGCTCGACGTGTCCATCCAGGCCCAGGTCGTGAACCTGCTGGAGGACCTGCAGAACGATCTCGACCTGACCTACGTGATGATCGCGCACGACCTGTCGGTGGTGCGCCACGTGTCCGACCGCGTGGCGGTCATGTACCTCGGCAAGATCGTCGAGCTCTCGGACCGGAACTCCTTGTACGAGCGCCCGATGCACCCGTACACCGTGGCTTTGCTGTCCGCGGTACCGATCCCGGACACCGCGCGGCGGCACCGCCGGGAGCGGATCCGGCTGACCGGCGATGTGCCGAGCCCGATCAACCCGCCGCCGGCGTGCCGGTTCCACACCCGGTGCTGGAAGGCGCAGGAGATCTGCTCGACCGAGGAGCCACCGCTGGTCGACCTGGCCCCGGGACACAAGGTCGCGTGCCACTTCCCGGAGAACGTCGACGGGCTGACCGTCGACCCGGCCGGCATCGCGACGCCGGACGGCGAGACACCCACCACCTGAGCGCAGCTATTACCAACCTCGAACACGGGCCGAACAGGGCCCGTGCCTCGGGGGATCACGTTGTGGTCCGCAATCCGTCACGCATCGATGGAGAGAGGACACGACGTGATGCGATCACGTGTCAGCCGGCTGGTGCTCACCGTGGCCGCGGCCGGGGTGTTGACCTCCGGTGTCGCGGTCGCGGTCGGCGCACCCGAGCCGGCCGCGCCCGCCGCCGACGAGCGGCCGAACTTCGTCCTGATCCTGGCCGACGACCTGGACTCGGCGACGACCCCGCTGTGGGAGGTGATGCCCGCGACCGCGGCGCTGATCCGGGACCGGGGCGTGGACTTCACGAACGGCTTCGCCCCGATGCCGATCTGCTGCGCGTCCCGGTCGTCGCTGCTCACCGGCAAGTACGGGCACAACACGGGAGTGCTCACGAACTCCGGGGAGGTCGGCGGCTTCGAGACGTTCGTCGCCAACGGCAACGAGGACCACACGGTCGCCAGGTACCTGCACGACGCCGGCTACCGGACCGGGCTCGCCGGCAAGTACCTGAACGGCCTGGAGAAGGACCCGGCGCACATCCCGCCCGGCTGGAGCGAGTGGTACGCCGGCGTGGACAACAACATGTACTCCGGCTACGACTACACGCTCAACGAGAACGGCACGTTCGTGCACCACGGCCACCGCCCGGCCGACTACCTCACCGACGTCGTCCGCGACAAGTCCGTCGGCTTCATCGAGAACGCGGCGAAGTCGGGCGCCCCGTTCTTCTTCTACGCCGCCTCGACCGCCCCGCACTTCCCGATCCCGCCGGCGCCCCGCCACCGGGACAACCCGTACACCCACGCGACCGTCCCGAGGTCGCCGAACCTCCAGGAGCGTGACGTCTCGGACAAGCCGACCTGGCTGCGGGACAGCGCCATGATCCGGTCGGCGATCGTCGCGGGCGTCAACGACCCCGACTACCGCAACCGGCTGGGCTCGCTGCTGGCGCTCGACGAGATGGTCGGTGCCATCGTGGACACGCTCGCGCGCACCGGCGAGCTCGACGACACCTACCTGGTGTTCACCTCCGACAACGGGTACAGCCTCGGCGCGCACCGGCTGGTGCAGAAGATGGCGCCGTACGAGGAGTCCATGCGGGTACCGCTCGCCATCGCCGGACCCGGGATCAAGGCAGGCGAGCGGCGGCAGCAGGCGCTGTCGATCGACTTCGCGCCGACGCTGCTCGACCTGGCCGGCGTTCGCGTGCCGGGCGACGTGGACGGCCGCTCGCTCGTCCCGCTCCTCGGCGGCGGGAACCCGAAGTGGCGCACGGACTTCGCCGGCGAGTACGGCGGCGGTGGCCGGCGCGGTACCGACGGCGTGGTCACCGAGGCCGTGCCCGGCCACGAGGACGACGAGATGTACGTGGTGGACATGCCGTCGTGGAGCGGGGTGCGCACCGACCGGTACCTGTACGTGCGGTGGTACGAGCGGGAACGCGCGCTGCCGGACCGCGAGTACGAGCTGTACGACCTCCGCAAGGACCCCTACCAGCTGACCAACCTGATCGCGACGCCGGAGGGCGAGGCCGAGTACGCCGGCGTCGTCGCCGCGCTCGACCACCGGCTCGGCGAGCTCATCGAGTGCTCGGGTGCGAGCTGCCGCAACGGTCCTTGACCTGCTCTCGAGCCGTTCGCTGCGCGGTTCTCGAGTGCGTGTCGAGCCGCGCCACCCACTCTTTCCCCGTCCGTTACCGACGGTCGATGGAGAGAGGAGGGGTCCTGATGATCGAGGTCGAGGTTGTCGAGACGGAGGAAGTCGTCGCCGCCACGTGGGTGGCGACCTGACGCACCGGCGGGCTGGGGCGTGTCCCACCCCGGGACGCGCCCCGACCGCCGGATCGGCGAGGACAGAGAAAGGACTCAGACAGTGCGACTTTCGTTGACGGCCGACACCAGGGTCGGCCCTGCCGATGACCTCCGGTTCGAGGAGCGCGGGTCGCACACGCTCGTGGTGTCCCCGGGCACCGGTGGCTGGGTCGTCACGGACGATCGGTCCGAAGTGGATGCCCTGCGCACGCTCGAGCTGACGACCCTGGGCGAGCTGGACGTCATCGCGCCCGACCGCGTCGCCGAGCTGTTCCAGCGCGGCCTCGTCACCGTGGACGGCAAGGGGTTCGGCACGTCGTCGGCCCGCGTCGAGGGCCTGGAGCTGCTCGCGCCGAAGTCGACCGCCAACACCTACCCGGTGCTCGGCGTGTTCCACGTGCACAACTGGTGCAACCTCGCCTGCACCTACTGCTACACCATCGAGGACGGCGTGCCGCGCGAGCAGCTCAAGCTCGAGCTCATGTGCAAGGCCGTCGACGAGCTCGTCGCGCTGCCGACGCCGTTCACCAGCCTCGAGTTCCACGGCGGCGAGCCGACCATGGCGCTCAAGGACATCCGCCAGGTCGTCGCGTACGCCAAGGAGGTCTACGCGCGGGCGGGCAAGAAGGTCGTCTTCTCCATCCAGACCAACGGCTTCAACCTGAGCGACAAGGTCTGCGACTTCCTCGCGGAGAACAACTTCTCCGTCCGCGTCTCGCTGGACGGCACGCCGGAGATGCACGACGAGTTCCGGGTCGACCGCCGCGGCAAGGGCTCCTACAAGGGCGTCGTCCGCGGCATCCGGCGGCTGCAGGACAAGGGCATCGCAGTGCACGCGGTGTGCGTCGTGCACGCCGGCAACACCGACCGCATCGTCGAGATGTACGACTCCATGGCCGAGCTCGACGTGGCGAGCATCCGCTTCCTGCCGGTGTTCCAGTCCGGGAACGCCGGCGAGGAGGAGTGGCTGTCCGGCGAGGTCTACTTCGAGTCCTACTTCTCCGTCGTCAAGCACGTCGCCGCACGCGCCCGGGCCGGTGCGAAGGTCGTGCCGCTCGCGAACCTGCAGGCCGGCGAGCTCGGCTCGCTGCGCTCGTTCCGCCGCGAGTACATGTGCATGCGCAACCCGTGCGGCGCGGGCGTCAACATGATCACCGTCGACACCAACGGCGACCTGTACCCGTGCGAGGAGATGGTCGGCAAGCCGGAGTTCGTGATCGGCAACCTGGCCGAGACCGACATCCGCACGGCCATCGACACGAGCCCGGTCGTGACCCGGCTGCGCGAGCGGCACGTCGAGGAGATCGACGAGTGCAACTCGTGCACGTGGAAGCAGCTCTGCCACGGCGGCTGCGTGCACAAGAGCTACACGCACTTCAAGGCGCTGGACCGGGAGTCCGAGCACTGCTCGTACTACAAGCGGATCTACCAGGAGCTGATCTGGCTCGACGTCGAGGAGCCGGGGACGTGGGACCTGCTGTCCCGGACGGGCCGATGAACCGTCCGTGGCCGGGCCACTTCGGCAAGGTCCTGGCGGCCCGGCTGCTCCTCGGCAGCTACTTCTTCCTTCCCTACCTCGTGCTCTACGCGTCCTCGGTGGCCATCCCGCTCTCGCTGCTGCTGGTGATCGAGGCGTTCTTCGCGCTGCTGATCGTCGCGTTCGACCTGCCCGCCGGGCACCTCGCCGACCGGATCGGGCCCCGGCAGGCGCTGGTGCTCGGCGGGTCGCTGCAGGGCGCCGCCGCGTTGTTGCTCGGTGTCGTGCCGAGCGCGGCGGCGTTCTGGGCGGCGCAGCCGCTGTTCGCCGCGGCCACCGCCCTGACCATGGGCGCGGACGCGGCGCTCGCCGCCGCCGTGCTGCGCCGCGCGAGCCGGCCGGGCGAGTTCGAGGCGGGCGAGCGGCTGTTCGGTTCGCTGAACCTGGCGGTGACGGCGGTCGTGCTGGTGTCGGCGAGCGGGCTGTCGCTCGCGGGCATGCGGTGGACGTTCGTCGCGACGGCGGCCGCGCAGCTCGTGGCGGTCGCCATCCTGGCGCGCGTGCCGGACGTGCGGTCGGCGTCCGATGTGGACCGGGTGCCGCTGGGCGCGCGGCTGCGCGGGCTCGTGGCCGGTGTGCGGCGGGCACCCGGACTGCCCGTGGACCTGCTCGCGATGATCCTCGTCGGCACGGCGTTCTCCGTGCTGCTGTACCTGACGCCGGTGTACTACGTGCGTGCCGGGTTGAGCGAGCATCTGGTCGGCGTCTGCGCGGCCGGGGTCGCACTGGCGGCATCGGGAGCCGCGGCCGTCCTCGGCGACCGGTGGCCGCTGCGGCTGACGGTGGTGCTCGCGGTCGTCGCGGCCGCCGCCCTGGGCGCGCGCTCGGTCGCCGTCGTGCTGGTGGCCGCGGTGCTCGTGCAGAGCGCGCAGGCCAGGCTGCTGCCGCGGTTCCGCGCCCGGGTGCTGGACGACCTGCGCGAGCACGGCGAGGCCACGGCGATGAGCATCGTCACGACCACCCGCAACCTGGGCTTCGCCGTGCTGACGCCGTTCGTCGGCGTGCTGACCGCGTGGACCGGCCCGGGCGGGCTCGCCGTCCTGTGTGCCGTCCTGTTCGCGGTGGCCGGGCTCGCCATGTCGGCCCGGATGTCCCTGCCGTCCCGTCGTTTGGAGGTCGCGTGAGTACCCACCCCTGGTCGCTCGCCGGGCGCACGGTCCTGCTGACCGGCGCGGCGGGCGCGGTCGGCCGGGCCGCCGCGGCGGCGTTCAGCGCCGCCGGCGCGAAGGTGCTCGGCGTGGACCGGAACAAGGACGCGCTAGTCGAGCTGATCGCCTCGGGAGCGCTCGCCGACGGGCAGGCGGGCGACCTGACCGACGCGGAGTTCGTCGGCCAGGTCGTCGCCGACCAGCCCGAGGTCGACGTGCTCGTCAACAACGTCGGCGCGGGCACGTCGCTGATCCTCGCGGACACCACCGACGAGGTGCTCGACCACATGCTGGAGATCAACCTGCGGACCGCGTTCCGGCTGTGCCGCGCGTACGCGCCCGGCATGGCGAAGCGGCGGCGCGGCAAGGTGATCAACCTGTCGTCGGTGCTCGGCATGCATCCCGTGCCGACGGTGGCGGCGTACTCGGCGGCGAAGGCGTCGCTGATCGGGTTCACGAAGTCGATCGCGCTCGAGTACGCCGGCCGGGGCGTGCAGTGCAACGTGCTCGCGCCGGGCTACCTCGCCGGGCCGAAGAACGCCGACTACTTCGCCTCGGAGGTCGGCGAGCAGTTCGTGAAGCGGTTCATGCCGACCGGCCGGGTGGGCCCGGAGGACGCGCTGAACGGCCCGCTGCTGTTCCTCGCCTCGGCGATGTCGGACCACATGACCGGCCAGGTGCTGGTGGTCGACGGTGGCTACAGCGTCTGGTGACCACGGGTGGCCGGCCGGCTCGGCGCTGGACGTGTCGGTGTCCGGCCGGGACGGGCCGCTGATCGCCGTCGGCGTGCTGCCGCACGCGAACGAGCCGCTCGGCTCCGCCTTCGTACCGTCCGACGTGGACGGACGGGTGGCGCTGGTCGGACCCATCGACCCGCCGCCGCACCGGTTCGCGCTGCCGACGGACCCGGTCGGCTACGCGCGCGACGGGTACCTGCAGCCGCTGGCGGGCCAGGTGGAGTTCGCCCACTGCGCGCACCCGTCGACGCCGGCACAGCACCGGGCCGCCGCGCTGCGTGCCAGGCTCGCCGAGCTGCGCCCGGCCGCGCTGCTCTTGGTGCACAACGACGTCGGCGCGGTGGCCCCGTACCTGTACGCGAACCGCGTGTGGCCGGCCGTGAGCCGCCGCCTGCGCGCGCTCCCGTACCCGCACCGGCCCCGCCTGGCCGCGTCCTGGACGACCACGCTCGACGCCTGCACGTACGCGTACTTCCCGGCCGCCCGCATCGGTGTCGAGGGCGCCGAGTGCGCCGGCCTGTACCTGGAACGAGAGCTCGGCATCCCGACACTGACGGTCGAGCTGCCGATGTTCGCCTGGGGCACGGCGGATCGCACCCGGCACGCGGTCGCCGAAGCGGTGGGCAGGTGGATCGCCCGCGGTGCCAGCCACGGCGGCGACACCGGCCGCCTGGTCCGCGAGGTGACCGCGGCACTCGGCGGACGCCATGTCGAGATGACGCCCGCCGCCGACTGCGACCGCGTGATCCGCACCGTCCTTTGCGGACTCCGCGAGGACCTGCTCAGCGGTTCGCGCGGTTGATGGCCGAGACCACCGCACGCAGCGAGGCCGTGACGATCGAGCTGTGCACGCCCACGCCCCACAGCACCCGGTCGCCGATCGTGCACTCCACATAGGCCGCCGCGCGGGCGTCGTCGCCCGCGGTCAGGGCGTGCTCGGTGTAGTCGAGGACGCGCACGTCGAAGCCGACCGACGCCAGGGCGTCCACGAAGGCCGCGATCGGGCCGTTGCCCGAGCCGCTGATCTCGTGCCGGTCGCCCTCGACCTCGACCGACGCGACGATCTCGTCGTGGCCCGCGCCGGCCGTGCTGTCGCTGGCGGTGATCCGATGCTCGTGCAGGACCACGGGCGAGGCGACCTCGAGGTACTCCGCGGAGAACGTCGACCACATGAGGGCCGGCGACACCTCGCCGCCCTCGTTGTCCGTGTAGCGCTGGACCACCTGCGAGAACTCGATCTGCAGTCGGCGCGGCAGGTCCAGCTGGTGCTCGGTCTTCATCACGTACGCCACGCCGCCCTTGCCGGACTGCGAGTTCACCCGGATGACGGCCTCGTACGTCCGGCCGACGTCCTTCGGGTCGATCGGCAGGTACGGGACCTCCCACGGGTACTCGTCGACCGGCTCACCGGCCCGCGACGCCTGTTCGCGCAGGTAGTCGAAGCCCTTGTTGATCGCATCCTGGTGCGAGCCGGAGAACGCCGTGAACACCAGGTCGCCGCCCCACGGGTGCCGCTCGCCGACCGGCAGCTGGTTGCAGTACTCGACCGTGCGGCGGATCTCGTCGATGTCGGAGAAGTCGATCTGCGGATCGATGCCCTGGCTGAACAGGTTCATGCCCAGCGTCACCAGGCAGACGTTGCCGGTTCGCTCGCCGTTGCCGAACAGGCAGCCCTCGATGCGGTCGGCGCCGGCCTGGTAGCCCAGCTCCGCGGCGGCCACGGCGGTGCCGCGGTCGTTGTGCGGGTGCAGCGACAGCACGACCGAGTCGCGGCGTTCCAGGTTGCGGTGCATCCACTCGATCGAGTCGGCGTACACGTTCGGGGTCGCCATCTCGACGGTGGCCGGCAGGTTGACGATCACCGGCCGCTCCGGCGTCGGCTGCCAGATCTCGGTGACCGCGTTGCACACCTCGACGGCGTAGGAGAGCTCCGTGCCGGTGTAGGACTCGGGGGAGTACTCGAAGCGGAAGTCGGTGTCGGAGTTCTTGGCCGCGTACTCGAGCACCATCTCCGCCGCCGACGTGGCGATCTTCTTGATGCCCTCGCGCTCCTCGCGGAACACCACCCGCCGCTGCAGGATCGAGGTCGAGTTGTAGATGTGGACGATCGCCTTGTTCGCGCCCTGCAGCGACTCGAACGTCCGCTCGATCAGCTCGGGGCGGCACTGCGACAGCACCTGGATCGACACGTCGTCGGGTACGGCGCCGTCGGTGATGATCTCGCGGACGAAGTCGAAGTCCGTCTGGGACGCGGCGGGGAAGCCGACCTCGATCTCCTTGTAGCCCATGCGCACCAGCAGCTCGAACATCTTGCGCTTGCGGGCGGGCGACATCGGGTCGATCAGCGCCTGGTT
>NZ_DATBKY010000179.1:0-46927 GCF_036555685.1 Actinophytocola sp.
AGGAGAAGCGCCGGGAGTCCAGTGTGGACGGCGTGGCGATGGGCCAGCCGGCCCTGGCCCTGGCGGCGAAGCTGGCCCAGCGCACGGCGCGCGCGGGCCTCCCGGGTGATCTCCTCCCGAAGGCGTCGGACACGGGTTCGAGGCTGTTCGACGTGGCAGCCCTGGCGAAGCTCGCCGGCGCCGAGCCCGAGGGCGAACTTCGCGCGGTGGCGAGGAAGTTCGCCGAGGACGTGCGAACGGCCGAGCGGGCGGCCAGAGCCGAGGGCATCGACCCGACGGCGATGGACGCGCAGACCTGGCGCCGCTTCTGGCCGGCGAGGCTGCCGCAGGCCCACGAGACATCGCACTAGACCTTCCTCCGGTCGTGCGCCGACGCGGGCGAAATCGAGACACGGAACGTCGGCGGGCGCGGCTAACGTGGCTGCGTGACCGACTCCTACTTGCGCTACCCCCACCTCCATGACGACCTGGTGACCTTCGTCGCCGAGGACGATGTGTGGCTGGCTCCGCTGGACGGGGGCCGGGCCTGGCGGGTCTCCGCCGACCAGGCCGCCGTCAGCTCGCCGCGCTTCTCGCCCGACGGGGCGTGGCTCGCCTGGACCAGCTGGCGCGACGTGGAGCCGGAGGTGCACCTCGCGCCGGCCGAGGGCGGTCCCAGCCGGCGGCTCACCTACTGGGGCGACGTCAACACCGACGTCCTCGGCTGGTCGCGGGACGCCAGCGCGGTCGTCGCCAGCAGTACGGTCGGCCAGCACTCGATCCGGCAGACCTGGGCCTACGAGATCGCGGCCGGCGACGGCCGGGCCACCAGGCTTCCGTTCGGACCCGTCGGCGGGCTCGCGTACGGCCCGGACGGCGCGGCGCTGCTGCTGGGCGCGACGTCCCGGGAGCCCGCGTGGTGGAAGCGATACCGCGGTGGCACGGCCGGCAAGCTCTGGCTCGACGCGAACGGCGACGGCGAGTTCGAACGCTTCCAGGCGGACCTGCCCGGCAACCTCTCGTCCCCGATGTGGGTCGGCGGCCGGCTCGCGTTCCTGTCCGACCACGAGGGCGTCGGCGACCTCTACTCGTGCCTGCCCGATGGCTCGGACCTGCGCCGCCACGCGGTCGGCGCGCCCGGTGGGTTCTACGCCCGCAACGCCACCACCGACGGCACCCGGGTGATCTTCCACCGGGCCGGCCGGCTGTGGCTGGTCGACGACCTGGACGCGACGGCAGAGCCGCGCGAGCTCGACATCCGGCTGCGCGGGCCGCGTGCGGCCCGCGCGCCCTACCCGGTACGCGCCCGCGACGAGCTGTCCGACGTGGGGCCGGACCACACCGGGCGGGGCAGCGCGGTCGAGATCCGCGGCACCGTTCACTGGCTGACCCACCGCGACGGCCCGGTCCGCGCGCTGGCCGCCGAGCCCGGCGTGCGCGCCCGGCAGCCGCGCACGCTCGGCGACCAGGTCGTGTGGGTCACCGATGCCGACGGCGAGGACGCGCTGGAGATCGCGCCGGTCGACGGGCTCGCCGCCGGGTCCACGCCACGCCGGATCGGCACCGGGCGGCTCGGCCGCGTCCTCGAGGTCGCCGCCGCGCCCGACGGCCGGCGCATCGCCGTCGTCACCCACGACGGCCGGGTGCTGCTCGTCGACGCGGACACCGGCGAGCTGCGCGAGGTCGCCGGCACCGACGACAACGGCGACCCGGCCGACCTCGCGTTCTCACCCGACTCCGGCTGGCTCGCCTGGTCGCACCCGGGCCCGGTCCCGTTGCGGCACATCCGGATGGCGAGCACGACCGACCTGTCCGTAGTGGACGTCACGCCGATCCGCTTCGTCGACTACGCCCCGGTGTTCACAGTGGACGGCAAGCACCTGGCTTTCCTGTCGCAGCGCAGCTTCGACCCGGTCTACGACGTGCACGTGTTCGACATGTCGTTCACCAACGGCTCGCGCCCGCACCTGGTGCCGCTGGCCGCGACCACGCCCTCGCCGTTCTCCCCGCAGCTGCGCGGGCGGCCGGTCGAGGACGACGAGAAGGACAAGCACGACCACGAGCACGACGACGACGGCCCGCCCCGCACGGCCCTCGACATCGAGGGCCTGGCCGACCGGGTGGTCCCCGTTCCGGTGCCGGCCGCGCGGTACTCGGCCCTGCGCGCGGTCAAGGGCGGCCTGGTCTGGCTGCACGACCCGCTGTCCGGCGTGCTCGGCGAGGACGGTGACCTCGTCGACGAGGACGAGCACCGCCCGTCGCTCGAGCGGTACGACCTCGTCAAGCGCAAGCTCGAGGTCCTCGTCGACGGCGTCGACGACGTGTGGGCCACCGGCGACGGCGAGCGGCTCGTGCTGCGGGACGGCGGCACCCTGCGGGTGCTGCTGGCGGACCGCAAGTCCGACGGCGACTCGGACTCCGCCGACGACGTGAAGGTCGACCTCTCCCGCGTGCGCGTGCAGGTCGACCCGGGCGCGGAGTGGCGCCAGTCGTTCGACGAGGCGTGGCGGCTGATGCGCGACCACTTCTGGCGCGCGGACATGGGCGGCGTCGACTGGGCCGGCGTGCGCGAGAAGTACCGGCCGCTGGTCGACACGGTCGGCTCGCACGACGAGCTGGTCGACCTGCTGTGGGAGGTGCAGGGCGAGCTCGGCACCTCGCACGCGTACGTGTCCCCGCCCGGCGGCGACTACGAGTCTGCGCGGCGGATCGGCCTGCTCGGCGCCGACCTCGCGCCCGACGGCGACGGCGTCTGGCGGGTGACGCGGATCCTGCCGGGCGAGTCGTCCGACCCGCGGGCGCGCTCGCCGCTGCGCGCGCCGGGCGTCGCGGTCCGGGCCGGCGACGCGATCCTCGCGGTCGACGGCCGGCCGGTGCCGGCGGAGTCCGGGCCCGGGCCGCTGCTCGCCGGCACCGCGGACAAGCCGGTCGAGCTGCGCATCGGCCCGGCGGGCGGCGGGGCGGCCCGCAGCGTCGTCGTGGTGCCGCTGCTGGACGACATGCTGCTGCGCTACCACGACTGGGTGGCCGGGCGGCGCGCGTACGTGCACGAGGCGAGCGGCGGGCGGCTCGGCTACCTGCACGTGCCGGACATGGTGGCCAACGGCTGGGCCCAGCTGCACCGTGACCTGCGCCTGGAGGTGCAGCGCGAGGGGCTGGTCGTCGACGTCCGGGAGAACCGCGGCGGGCACCTGTCGCAGCTGGTGGTGGAGAAGATCGGGCGCACGATCATCGGCTGGCAGGTGAGCCGCAACGGCCACCGCGCGGAGAGCTACCCGAACGACGCGCCACGCGGGCCGGTCGTGGCGGTGGCGAACGAGTTCTCCGGCTCGGACGGCGACATCGTGAACGCGGCGATCAAGACGCTCGGCATCGGCCCGGTCGTCGGCGTGCGCACGTGGGGCGGCGTGATCGGCATCGACATGCGCTACCACCTGGTCGACGGCACGCTCGTCACGCAGCCGCGGTACGCGACGTGGATGCGCGGTTCGGACTGGGGCATGGAGAACCACGGCGTCGACCCGGACGTCGAGGTCGTCATGACCCCGCAGGACTACGCCGCCGGCAACGACCCGCAACTGGACACCGCGATCCGCCTCGCGATCGAGGCCCTGGCCGAGCGCCCGGCCGCGACCCCGCCCGAGCTCCCGCCGCTGCCGTAGGACCTCAGCGGCGGTGAAGCTGGGCGGTGCGGTCGGGCAGTGTTCGCCCAGCGACGGTTGCCGGGTGGACAAGAACTACCCCGTCTGGCTCCATTGGGAGCCGTGACGACCTTCGACGCCGAGACCGAGCGCATGATCGCCGCCAATCGGGCCAACTGGGACGCCCGCGCGCCCATCCACGTGGCCAGCGCGTTCTACGGGCTCGACGGCAGCCGGGCCGCGGAGAGCTGGTTCGCCGACTACGAGTGGGCCGACCTCGGCGACCTGCGCGGCAAGGACCTGCTGCACCTGCAGTGCCACCTCGGCACGGAGACCGTCGCCTTCGCGGCCAGGGGCGCGAACGTCACCGGGCTCGACTTCTCCGGTGAGTCGATCGAGCACGCCCGCCGCCTCGCCGAGCTGCGCGGCGTCGCGATCGACTACGTCCAGGCCGACGTCCACGACGCGGCGCGGGCACTCGGCAAGCGGTTCGACATCGTCTACACCGGCAAGGGATCCCTCTGCTACCTGCCGGACCTCGACCGCTGGGCCGCCGTCGTCAAGGAGCTGCTCGAGCCCGGCGGCGCGCTCTACGTCGTCGAGTTCCACCCGCTGCTCTACGCCCTCGGCGTCGTCCCCATCGGCGAGCACGAGGACCTCACGCTGCGAGCCGACTACCTCGCCGGCCGCGGGCCCGAGGAGCGCGACGCCACCCGCACCTACACCGACGGCCCGCCGCTGACGCGGGCGACCGTGTCCTACGAGTGGCGCCACGGCATCGGCGAGGTCGTCACCGCGCTGACCGGCGCCGGCCTGCGCATCGACCGCCTCCGCGAGGACGGGCGGCTGCCGTGGCCGCGCTGGCCGAGCATGCGCCCGGGCGCCGACGGCTGGTTCGCCCTGCCCCCGGACGCGCCGCGGATCCCGCTGTTCTACGCGGTCAGGGCGATCCGGTGAACAGCCCCGAGCCCCAGTAGCCGCCGCTGCCGACACCCGGCGGGACCGCGTAGAGCCCCGAACCGGTGTGCTCGACGTACTCCATCATCTCGTCCTGTGTGGACAGCGCGCGCTGCATGGGGACGAACTGCTTGTGCGCGTCGCGCATGAAGGCGACGAAGAACAGGCCGGCGTCGAGGTGGCCGAGCCCGTCCGAGCCGTCGATGAAGTTGTAGCCGCGGCGCAGGATCCGCACCCCGCCGAGCGCCTCCTTCGACGCGAGCCGGATGTGCGCGGTCGCCGGGATCTGCGGCAGCCCGCCCTCGCCGGCGACGTCGAAGTCCGGCTTGTCGAACTCCTTGACCTGGCCCAGTGGCGCGCCCTCGCCCTTGTCCCGCCCGATGATCTGCTCCTGCTCGAGCAGCGTCGTGCGGTCCCAGATCTCGATGTGCATCCGGATCCGCCGCGCGACGAGGTAGGTGCCGCCGGCGAGCCAGGCCTGGTCCTCGCCGTCCTGCACCCACACGTGCTTCTCGAGCTCGGCGGCCTCCTCGGCCTTCAGGTTGCGCGTGCCGTCCTTGAACCCGAACAGGTTGCGGGGCGTGGCCTGCGAGGTCGACGTCGACGACGTGCGCCCGAAGCCCAGCTGCGACCAGCGCACCACGACCTTGCCGAACCCGATGCGCACGAGGTTGCGGATCGCGTGCACGGCCACCTGCGGGTCGTTCGCGCACGCCTGCAGGCAGATGTCGCCGCCCGACCGGGCCGGGTCGAGGTCGTCGCCGGCGAAGTGCGGCAGCTCCTTCAGCGCGGCCGGCCGCTTGTCCGCCAGCCCGAACCGGTCGTCGAACAGGGACAGGCCGAACCCGATCGTCAGCGTCAGCGCGGACGCCGGGAGGTCGAGCGCCTCCCCGGTGTCCTTCGGCGCCGCCTCCGGCACGCCGCCGACCGCGCCGTGCTCGAACGCCTCGAGCCCGCGGGTCATCCGCTCCGCCGCCACCGTCCACTCGCGCAGCAGGTCCTGCAGCTCCTCGCGCGAGGACGTCGTGACGTCCAGTGCGACGAAGTGCATCCGGTCCTGCGCGGGTGTCACGATGCCCGCCTGGTGGGCGCCGTGGAACGGCACCGCCGCGGCGGTCTCCGCGTTCGCGACCGGCTCGGGGGACAACGTCCGCTCGCCCACGACCCCGGCCGCCGCGCCGACGCCGAGCGCAGCGGCCCCCGCGCCGGCGACCCCGAACAGCCGGCGCCGGGACAGCCGTTCGGTCACTGGCCCGCCACCACCTCGGACACCTGGCTGACCGGCTCGCCGAGCGCGTCGACCGCCTCGGACATCTCCCTGATGTCGGCCTTGGTCAGCTGGGTGTAGAGCTTGTAGCCGTCCCCGGCCTGGTGTTTCGCCAGCACCTTGTCGACCGCCGCGAACCGCTCGTCCAACGTGGTCAGCAGCGACGCGTCGCGCTCCTGGATCACCGGGCGCAGGGCCGCCACGGCCGCCTGCGAACCGTCCACATTGGAGCGGAAGTCCCACAGGTCGGTGTGCGAGTAGCGGTCCTCCTCGCCGGTGATCTTGCCGGTGGCGACCTCGTCCAGCAGCTCCTTCGCGCCGTTGGCGAGCTGCAGCGGGGTCAGCTCGAGGGTCTCCGCCCGGCTCACCAGGTCCTTGACGTCGGCGAGCAGCTGGTCCGCGATCGCGGCGGAGTCGGGCCGCAGGCCGGTGACCCACAGGTCCTTCTCCAGCCGGTGGAAGCCGGTGAACTTCTCGCCCGGCGCGACGCCGTCCTCCCGGCTGTCGATCTTCGGGTCGATGTCGCCGAAGCTCTCCGCCACGGGCTCGATGCGCTCCCAGTAGACGCGAGCCACGGGGTAGAGCGCCTTGGCCTGGTCGACCTTCTTGCTCTTGACCGCGTTGACGAACTCCGCGGTCTTGGTCTCCAGCGCGCCGGTCTGCGAGTTCACCCACCGCTGGTAGCTCTTGGTCGCGTCGGCCAGCTTCGTGTCGGTGCCGACCTGCTTGTCGGCCTGGCCGGTGACCTTGAACGCGTCCCGGATGCCCTCGCCCTGCATGCCCGGCTTGCACGCGGTCTGGTACTCGCCGGCCTCGTGGACCTCGACGATCAGCCGCCGTGTCAGGCCGGGCGTGACGTTCTCGACCTCGCCCATGATCCGGTCGCCCTCGGCGTAGAGGTAGAACTCGGTCACGCGGTCGCCCTTGTTGGTCACCTCGAAGGTGATCGTCCCGGCGTCGGCCTGGGTGCGCGCGACCTTGCACGCGTCGTCGCTGGCCTCGACGGCGATCGCGCCGCCCTTGTCCTGCTCCTGCGGCGTCTTCGTGCCGCAGGCGGCCAGCACGGCGACGGTCGCGAGGCCGATCCCGGCGACGGCGACCCGGGCGGGTGTCGAGATCACGAGTTCTCCTTGGGGGAAACGGGGCCGGCCGGCACGGGCGCCGGCCGGGGTGGCGCCGCGGACTCCCTGCGCGGCATGAGGAAGAGCGTCAGCACGACGGCCACGTAGGCGACCCAGACGACCGCCTGCAGGACCGTCGTCTGCGCCGAGTAGTTGAGCAGGCCCTTCGCCAGCGCGCCGTACCACGAGTCCTCCGGCATGGGCCCGGACAGGTCGAAGGCCAGCGTGTTCAGTCCGGGCAGGACACCTGCCTCCTGCAGGTCGTGCAGCCCGTAGGCGAGGATGCCCGCCGCCACGAACACCAGCAGCACGCCGGTGACCTTGAAGAACCTGCCGAGGTTGAACCTGAGGGCACCGCGGTAGATCAGCCAGCCGAGGACGATCGCCACGACGATGCCGACGATGAACCCGATCAGCGGCTCGGTGACACCCGACTCGGCGGTGCGGACGTTGGCGTAGAAGAACGCCATCGTCTCCAGGCCCTCACGGCCGACCGCGAGCAGCGCCATGACGACCACCGCCACCGCGCCGAGCTCGACCGCGTGCGACAGCTTGCCGCGCAGCTCGCCGGCGATCGAGCGGGCGGTGGCTCGCATCCAGAAGATCATCCAGGTCACGAACGCGACGGCGATGATCGACAGCGAGCCGCCCGCGATCTCCTGGTGCTCGAACCGCATCTCGCCGATCGTGTACGCGATGATCGTGCCGATCGCGACGCAGAGCGCGAGCGCCGCGCCCACCCCCAGCCAGACCCATTTCAGGTAGTCCCGCCTGCCGGTCTTGACCAGGAACGCGACGAGGATGCTGACGACCAGGGCGGCCTCGAGGCCCTCCCTGAGTCCGATCAGCGCGCTGCTGAACAGCACGACGGCCTCCGCATGTTGGTATGGCTAACCTTGCTAGAGATTAGGTAAGCCTCACCTGCAAAGTCCAGCCGGGGTGTTCGACTCGATCGATCTGCGAGAAAATCCATCCGATCGTAGGGAGATCTGTCCGGTTCACCCAGAGTGAACACCGGCCCGCCGGACCGGCCGTCCGGGCGGTTTCCACCCGACCCCGCCGCGAGCCGGTGTGGCGATCCGTAGCCTGGGTCGTGTGGCCGTACCTCCGACACACTCACCGACCACACTGTCCGAGTCCCCGCCGAGCCCGCCCGGCGGCCGCGGGTGGCGCCGGCTGGCCGGCCCGATCCTGCTGGTCGCGGCCATCGTCGCCGGTTCGATCGCGGTCGGCGTCGGGATGAACCGGCCGGCCGAGGAGGAGCAGCCGGACGCGGCGCCCGAGTTCGTCGTGCCGGAGCTCGCCGTCCGGCCGGGCAGCGCGGTGCCGAGCGAGGCGGCGATCGCGCCCGGCACGTCCCGGTCCGCGACCCGGCCCACGACCGCCGCGGTGCGGGACTGGGCGGACACGCTCGCGGACGAGACCCAGGTGCCGTCGCGGAGCCTGGTCGCCTACGCCGAGGCGGAGCTAGCGGTCCGGGCGAACCGGCCCGCGTGCGGGCTGAGCTGGGCGACGCTCGCCGGTGTCGGCCGGGTCGAGTCCCACCACGGCGAGTTCAACGGCTCGGACGTGGGCGAGGACGGCCGGTCGACGCCGCCGATCCTCGGTGTTCCGCTGGACGGTTCGCCGGGCGTGCGGGCGATCAAGGACACCGACGGCGGCAAGCTCGACGGCGACCCGAAGTGGGACCGTGCGGTCGGCGCGATGCAGTTCCTGCCGGAGACGTGGCGGCGGTGGGGCATGCGGGCGAGCCGTGACGGAAAGGCCCCGGACCCGCAGAACATCGACGACGCCGCCCTGACCGCGGCCCACTACCTGTGCTCGCGCGGCCGGGACCTGTCCACCGCGGCCGGCTGGTGGCAGGCGATCATGTCGTACAACAGCTCGGTCAGCTACGGCCAGAAGGTCTTCAGCGGCGCCGACGCCTACGCGAAGGCCGCGGCGAAGCTCTAACGGCTCTCCTCGACGGCGATGCGGGCGCTGACCTCGCCGAGCGCCTCCTGGTACTCCGGCGCCGGGTGCATGGCGACCGCGAGCCGCAGCTGCGTCTGCGCCTCGGTCAGCCTGCTCTGCCGCTGCAACGCCTTGCCCAGCGCGAAGCGCGCGTAGTGGTCGGTGGGGTCCAGCTCGAGCACCCGCTGGAACGCCTGCTCGGCGCGGCGCAGCTGGGCGGAGCCGAGGTAGGCGCGGCCGGCGAGCAGGTGCACGGACGACGAGTCCGGCTCTGCCTCCAGCACGGGCGCGAGCGCCGCGAGGGCATCAAGAGGCCGGCGTTGCGCCACCAACGACTCCGCGCGGCGGAACGCCTCGAACGTGCCCTGGCCGTCCTCAGTCATGGTCACCGACAACGCTACCCGGACCCGGCCTGTTCCAGAAAGCATCACACCGCGAGCCTCCACCGGGTGACGAAACCGCCCCGCTACGCTCGAAGCTGCTCGTTTGTACCCGTCGCCGGTTGAGGAGCATGCACGTGGCGGTTATCGATCAGGTTGGCGCGCGCGAAATCCTGGACTCGCGCGGTAACCCCACCGTCGAGGTGGAGGTCGCCCTGGACGACGGCACGCTCGCCCGCGCGGCGGTGCCGTCCGGCGCGTCGACGGGCGAGCACGAGGCGGTCGAGCTCCGCGACAAGGACGTGAACCGCTACAACGGCAAGGGCGTGGAGAAGGCCGTCAACGCCGTGATCGACGAGATCGGCCCGGAGCTCACCGGCACCGACGCCGTCGACCAGCGCATCGTGGACCAGAAGCTCGTCGACCTCGACGGCACCCCGGACAAGTCCCGGCTCGGCGCGAACGCCGTCCTCGGGGTCTCGCTCGCGGTGGCCAAGGCGGCGGCCGAGTCGAGCGGGCTGGAGCTGTTCCGCTACGTCGGCGGGCCGAACGCGCACGTGCTGCCGGTGCCGATGCTCAACATCCTCAACGGCGGCGCGCACGCCGACACCGACGTCGACATCCAGGAGTTCATGATCGCGCCGATCGGCGCGGAGTCCTACCGCGAGGCGCTGCGCTGGGGCGTCGAGGTCTACCACTCGCTCAAGTCCGTGCTGAAGGGCCGCGGCCTGGCCACGGGGCTGGGCGACGAGGGCGGCTTCGCGCCGAGCCTGGCGAGCAACCGCGACGCGCTCGACCTGATCGCCACCGCGGTCGAGAAGGCCGGCTTCGCGCTCGGCTCGCAGATCGCGCTCGCCCTGGATGTCGCCGCGACCGAGTTCTACACCGACGGCGCCTACGCGTTCGAGGGCAGCAAGCGCAGCGCCGAGCAGATGCTCGCGTACTACGCCGAGCTGCTCGACCACTACCCGCTCGTGTCGATCGAGGACCCGCTGGCCGAGGACGACTGGGACGGCTGGGTGCGGCTGACCGACGAGATCGGCGAGAAGGTGCAGCTGGTCGGCGACGACCTGTTCGTCACCAACCCGGACCGGCTCGAGGAGGGCATAGCCCGCCGCGCCGCGAACGCGCTGCTGGTCAAGGTCAACCAGATCGGCACCCTGTCGGAGACGCTCGACGCGGTCTCGCTGGCCACGTCCTACGGCTACCGCAGCATGATGAGCCACCGGTCCGGCGAGACCGAGGACACGACGATCGCCGACCTCGCCGTGGCCACCGGCGTCGGCCAGATCAAGTCCGGCGCGCCGGCCCGCGGCGAGCGCACGGCGAAGTACAACCAGCTGCTGCGCATCGAGGAGACCCTGGGCGACGCCGCCCGCTACGCCGGCGACCTCGCCTTCCCCCGGTTCAACCCGGACGCCTGAGGATGGCCGGGCGCGAGTCCGACCGGTCGCGGCGGCGCGGTGACACCCTTGGGGACGTCCGTGCACGCCGCACCGGACGCCGCCCGCAGAGCTCCCGGCGCGACCGTCCGGCCGACCGCCGTCCGGCCCGACCGGTCACCGCCGACCAGGAGCGCGAAACGGTGCCCAGCCGGACCGTCCGCGCCGCGGCGGCGGTCGGCCTCTCGACCACCCGGCGCGCGGCCGTGCTCGCGATCGTCGTGTGCGCCCTCGCGCTGTCCATCGCCGTGCCGCTGCGGACCTACCTCTCGCAGCGCGACGAGGTGCAGATCCAGGAGCAGCGGCAGGCGGACCTGCGCGCGCAGGTCGAGGCGCTCGAGAAGCGCAGGGCACAGCTGGAGGACCCCGCGCAGGTCGAGGCCGAGGCGCGGCGGCGGCTGCGCTACGTGATGCCCGGGGAGACGCCGTACATGGTCGAGCTGCCCGGCGACGCGCCCGCACAGGGCGGCGACGGCAGCGACCGGAAGCAGCCGCTCGACCGGTCCTGGTACCTGACGTTGTGGAACGCGGTGTCCGGCGAGTGAACCTGACCCCTGTCACCGACGAGGACCGGGCGATCGTGGCCGAGCAGCTCGGCCGCCCGCCGCGGGCGATCCGCGCGGTCGCCGCGCGGTGTCCGAGCGGGCACCCGGCCGTCGTGCAGACCAGTCCCCGGCTCGAGGACGGCACGCCGTTCCCCACGCTGTACTACCTGACCTGCCCGCGGCTGACGTCGCTCGTCAGCACGCTCGAGGCGAGCGGGCTGATGCGCGAGATGACCGAGCGGCTCGGCACCGACCCGGACCTCGCCGCCGCGTACCTCGCCGCGCACCGCGCCTATCTCGCCGAACGAGACTCGCTCGAGCCGCTGGGCACGGATGTCAGCGCCGGTGGCATGCCCGGGCGCGTGAAATGCCTGCACGTCCACGTCGCCCACGCACTCGCGGTCGGCCCGGGGGTGAACCCGTTCGGGGACGAGACATTGCTCCGTTTGGCGGACAACTGGCCCAGCGGCGGCTGCGAAGCCTAGACACGGGATGTTCCCGCCAGGGCAACCTCCCAGGCGGTGGGATACGTCCGTCAGGCGTAGAACGATCGTCTTGACTCGTTGCTGACGTCTTTATTGTCAGCATGCTTCGTGAAATGGTGGCAGGCGGCGAACAGAGAGCGACATACAGCGATTGAGTACTAGGGTCGGGTGTCGCTCGAGTCGGCGAAGGGGATCGGTAGCGGTGAGCACGGCGGAGAACAGATCGACCGGCAAGGACGCGCGCCGGGCGAGAAGGCGTCGCCGGAACGTCGCGACGGCGACCGGGACGGCGCTGCTCGTCGCGGCCGCGGTCGCGGGCGAACCGGCGACTGTCGGTGCCGTCGTCGCCGGCAGTGCCGGCGGTGGCCTGTACGGCCTGACCGACCCCGACTCGGTCGGCGCGAACGGCGAGGCCAACCAGGACTCCCGTGTCGGCAACGAGGTGCTCGACAACGCCGGCGACATCGACAAGCTGCGCCAGCTCAGCTCCGGCGACCTGCCGAGCGGTCCGCTGATGATTCCCGGCGCCCTGTTCCAGGCGTACCAGAACGCGGCGCAGATACTCGCCACCGAGATCCCCTCCTGCCGGATCCACTGGTCGCTGCTCGCCAGCATCGGCCGCATCGAGTCGAACCACGCCCGCGGCGGCCAGGTCGACGCGAAGGGCAACACGGTTCCCCACATCCTCGGCCCGGTCCTCAACGGCGGTGGCTTCGCGGCCATCCGCGACACCGACGGTGGCGACCTGGACGACGACCCGCGGTGGGACCGCGCGGTCGGCAACATGCAGTTCATCCCGTCGACGTGGCAGCGCTACGCGGCGGACGGCAACCACGACGGCGTCTCGAGCCCGCACAACATCTACGACGCGAGCCTGGCCGCCGGCCGGTACCTGTGTTCGGGCGGCCTGGACCTGTCGAAGCCGAAGGACCAGGCGGTCGCGGTCTTCCGGTACAACCACTCCGACAGCTACGTCACGACCGTGCTGATCTGGGCGGACGCCTACAAGAACGGGACCCATCCGCTGCCGACGACCCCGGTCAACCCGGCCGAGCTGGCCGCCTTGCGGCCGCCGCTGGCGCCGGGGCACGGCACCGGCGGTTCCGGTGCCGGTGCGCACAAGCCCAAGCCGAAGCCCGGCACGGCCACGTCGTCGGCCAGCAAGCCGCCCTCGAGCAGCTCGGTACCGCCGTCGTCCAGCTCGTCCAGCTCTTCGAGCTCCTCCAGCGCGACCAGCACCCCGCCGTCGTGCGGCACGCCGACGTCGACGACCACCACGACGACCACGCCGCCGCCGACGACGACCTCGACGAACCCGTCGTGCCCGCCGTCGTCGACACCGCCGCCGTCGTCCTCGTCGGCCTCGCAGGACTCGTCGTCGGTGACGCCGACCAGCTCGGCCCCGGCCGGCGCGGCAGGCTCGTCGGTGGTGCCCTCGCCGTGACCCGTCGCGCGGCCGCGGCAATAGGCTCACGGCCATGGCGCGACTAGCTGCGATCGACTGCGGGACGAACTCCATCCGCCTGCTGGTGGCCGACGTCACGAGGCACGACGACGGCACCACGAGCCTTCGCGACGTCCACCGGGAGATGCGCGTCGTCCGCCTGGGCCAGGGGGTCGACGCCACCGGCCGGCTCCACCCCGACGCCATCAAGCGCACCCGGGACGCCCTCGCCGACTACACGACGATCTGCCGGCGCAAGGGCGCCGAGCGCGTGCGCATGGTCGCCACCTCCGCCACCCGCGACGCGAGCAACCGCGACGAGTTCTTCGCCATGACCCGCGACGTGCTCGGCGTCGAGGCCGAGGTGATCTCCGGCGACGAGGAGGCGCGGCTCAGCTTCACCGGCGCGGTCGGCGATCTCGAGCCCGACGACGGGCCGTTCGTCGTGACCGACATCGGCGGCGGGTCCACCGAGGTCGTCGTCGGGACGTGGGACGGGGTGCGGGCCGACGTCATCGGCGCGCGGTCGGTCGACGTCGGCTGCGTGCGGATCACCGAGCGGTGCCTGAAGTCCGACCCGCCGACCGAGGCCGAGATCGCCGCCGCCCGCGAGCTCGCCGACGGCGTGCTCGGGCAGGCGTTCGCGACCGTACCGGTCGACAGGGCACGCACCTGGGTCGGCGTCGCCGGCACGATCACCACGCTGTCGGCCGTCTTCCAGGGCCTCGACGAGTACGACTCGGCGGCGACCCACCTCTCCCGCCTCTCCGACGACGAGCTCGCACGCACCGCGCGGAAGCTGCTCGGCGCCACGCACGACGAGCGCGCCGCGATCGGCTGCATTCATCCCGGCCGCGTCGACGTGATCGGTGGCGGCTCGTTGATAACGCAGGTGCTCGCCGAGCGGTTCGCCGCGGCCGCGGGCATCACGGAACTGCTCGTGAGCGAGCACGACATTCTCGACGGCATAGTGCTTTCCCTTCTCTGAAGCCAAAGCGCACACGGGCGCACTCGCGCCGCATATTCGCCGGCACATCGAATGTGCGACCGGATATGCATTCGAGAAAATGCGGTGAATGTGCCCGATCGGCACTTCTTCGTGACGGCCGCGAATGCGCTTCGAGTCAATTTCGCCGTTAACGTCCTCCCACATTATTGATTCCCGGGAGGAGAGACGGATGCGTGCACCGCGCTGGACGGCGGCGGTGATCCCACTGTCGATCGCGCTCGTCGTCGCCGGCTGTGGCGGCGGGGACGGCGAGAGCGGCGGCGGTGCGGGAGACCCGCAGAAGAACGAGAACACCGAGATCACGGTGTTCGGCACCGAGCCGGAACGCCCGCTCGTACCGGGCGACACCAACGAGTCCGGCGGCAGCAAGATCATCGACGCCCTGTTCACCGGGCTCATGGACTACGACCCGGGCACCGGCGAACCGCGGCTCGCCAACGCGGAGTCGTTCGAGCTGACCAAGCCCAACGAGTACACGGTCAAGCTCAAGAAGGACTGGAAGTTCCACGACGGCACCCCGGTGCTCGCGAAGAACTACGTCGACGCCTGGAACTACACCGCCTACAGCCCCAACGGCCAGCAGCAGGCCAGCTTCTTCGCGCAGATCCAGGGCTTCGACGACGTCTTCACCGAGGACCCCGACCAGGACGGCCCGAAGAAGCCGCCGACACCGCCGAAGAAGACCATGTCCGGCCTGAAGGTGATCGACGACTACACGTTCACCATCACGTTCACCAAGCCGCACGCGATCTTCAAGACGAAGACCGGCTACACGGCCTACATGCCGATGCCCGACGTGTTCTTCACCGACAAGGAGTCCTACCTCGAGCACCCGGTGGGCAACGGCGGCTTCGAGTACGTCGACCGCGTGCCCGACCAGGAGCTGCGCATCCAGCGGTTCGACGGGTACCGGGGTGCCGACAAGCCCAAGATCAACCACGTCAAGTTCCGGTTCATGGACTCCGACGCGGCCTACGTCGACATCAAGGGCAACCAGCTCGACTTCCTGGACACGCTGCCGCCGCAGGCGATCGCCGGCAACGTCTGGCAGCAGGACCTGCCCGGCCGCGCCGACATCGCGGACGTGCTGGCCAACCAGACGATCTCGTTCCCCTTGTACGACAAGAAGTACCAGAGCGTCGACTTCCGGCACGCGGTCTCGATGGCCATCAACCGGCAGGAGGTCATCGACGCGATCTACGAGGGCACCCGCAAGCCCGCCACCGGCTACGGCGTGCCGAAGCTGCCGGGCTGGGAGCCGGGCGCCTGCGGGAAGTGGTGCGAGTACAACCCGGAGGAGGCGAAGAAGCTCTTCGACAAGTCCGGCTGGCAGGGTGGCATCGAGATCACCAGCAACGCCGACGGCGGCCACAAGGAATGGGTCGAGGCGGTGTGCGGGCAGATCGAGAACACCCTCGGCGTCGACTGCACCTTCGTGCCGGTGCAGGAGTTCGGCGAGGTTCGTGAGGCGATCAACGCGCACACGATGACCCAGATCTACCGCTCCGGCTGGCTCGCGGACTACGCGCTGGTGGAGAACTTCCTCAACCCGATCTACCGCACCGGCGGCTCCTCGAACGACAACGGCTACTCCAACCCCGAGGTGGACGCCAAGCTCGAGGCGGCCGACAGCGCGCCGACCGAGGAGGAGGCCTTCGCGCTCTACCACGAGGCCGAGGAGATGATCGCGGAGGACATGCCGTCCGTGCCGCTGTGGAACAACCCGTCGATCTACGCCTGGTCCGACCGGCTCACCCACGTGCGGATGACTCCGAAGCGCGAGCTCGACCTGTCGACGGTCGAGGTCAAGTAGCCGGTACCAACCGACGCTGGCAACCCGGCGAAGGCCGGCCCGCGAGTGGACCCGCGGGCCGGCTGACGCCTGTGACTCCGAGGAGTGCATGTCATGAGTGAGCTTGCGAACGGGTCGATGTCACCGGGTCGCCGCGAGTGGCGGCACCGAGCCTGCGAGGGGTCGTCGTGAGTCGCTACGTCCTACGGCGCCTGCTCCAGCTCGTCCCCGTGTTCATCGGCACCACGTTCCTGATCTACCTGCTCGTGTGGTCGATCCCGGGCAACCCGTTCGCCGGCATGTGCGGCGAGCGGCCATGCCCGGACTCGTTCATCGCGATGATGACCGACAAGTACAACCTCGACGACAGCATCTTCGTCCAATACTTCAAGTACATGGGCAACCTGCTCACCGGCGACTTCGGGGAGACGTTCTCCGGCCTCGACGTCGGCGAGCTGATCTCCCTGCGGTACCCCGTCTCGGTCCGGCTGGCGCTCGTCGCCGTCGCGATCGAGGCCGTCATCGGGCTCGTCGCCGGCATCGTGACCGGGCTGCGCGGGCGCGGGTTCCTCGACAACCTCGTGCTCGTCTCCACGCTGTTCCTGATCGCGCTCCCGACGTTCGTCACCGGCTTCGTCATCCAGATCCTGCTGGGCTTCCAGTGGGAGATCATGACGCCGACGGTGTCGTCCGAGGCGACCTGGTCGGAGCTGATCATTCCCGGCTTCGTCCTCGGCAGCCTGTCGATGGCCTACGTGTCGCGGCTGACGCGGACCTCGATCGCGGAGAACAAGCGGTCCGACTTCATCCGCACCGCGCGCGCGAAAGGGCTGCCGCCGAGCCGGATCACGTGGGTGCACCTGCTGCGCAACTCGCTGATCCCGGTGATCACGTTCCTCGGCACGGACATCGGCACGCTCATGGGCGGCGCGATCGTCACCGAGGGCATCTTCGGCATCAACGGCATCGGCCGCCTCGTCTACGACGGGATCCTCTCCAAGGAGGGCGTCGTCGTCACCGGTGTGGTCGTCCTGCTGGTGCTCGTGTTCCTGGTGGTCAACCTGATCATCGACCTGCTCTACGCCGTACTCGACCCGAGGATCCGCTATGACTGATCCCACCACGGCCGCGGCCGGCACGACCGCGACCCAGGACTCACAGTCCTATGTGGTCGTCCCCGAGCACATCGAGGACGCCGTCAAGACCGGCAGGCCACGCAGCCTCGCCTCGGACGCGTGGCGCGACCTGCGCCGCCGCCCGCTGTTCATCATCGCCGGCGTGGTGATCCTGCTGCTGGTGGTAGTGGCGGTGTTCCCCGGCTGGTTCACCTCGGCTGACCCCAACCTCAAGGACCTCGCCCACACCCGCGAACCACCGTCGGCCGACGCGTGGTTCGGCTACGACCTGCAGGGCCGCGACGTGTACGCCCGCGTCATCTACGGCACCCGCTGGTCGCTGCTCGTCGGCGTCGGCGCGGCGGTGCTGACCGTGCTGCTCGGCAGCGTGCTCGGCATCCTCGCCGGGTTCGCCGGCGGGTGGGTCGACGGGCTGCTGTCCCGCGTCGGCGAGATCTTCTTCGGGCTGCCGTTCGTGCTCGGCGCGATCGTCATCCTCACGCTGTTCCGCAACGCCGGGGTCGGCGGCGCGGTGCCGATCGTCGGGGTCGTGGTGCTCTCGCTCGCGGTGCTGTCGTGGCCGGTCGCCATGCGGATCATGCGGTCGGCGGCGATCGCGGCGAAGCAGCAGGACTACGTGAAGGCCGCCCGGGCACTCGGCGCGCGGCCGGCCCGGATCGTGTTCCGCCACCTGCTCCCGAACTGCCTCGCCCCGGTGCTCGTCTACGCGACCATCGCGCTCGGCGCGTTCATCGGGGCCGAGGCGACCCTGTCGTTCCTCGGCATCGGCCTGCGCGACCCGGCCGTGTCGTGGGGGGTGATGATCGCCGACTCGCGCAACTTCGTCCGGGTGGCGCCGCACATGCTGCTGTTCCCGGCGGGGTTCCTGACCGTGACCGTGCTGGCCTTCGTGATGCTCGGCGACGCCGTGCGCGAGGCACTGGACCCGAAACTGAGGTGAGATCGATGACGATGAGTTCCGGGGAGGCGGGACTGCTGTCGGAGCCGCCCCTGCTCGAGGTCGACGGGCTGTTCGTCGAGTTCCGCACCCGCGACGGGGTCGCGCGGGTGCTCAACGGTGTCAGCTACACCGTCGACGCGGGGGAGACGCTGGCCGTGCTCGGCGAGTCCGGGTCCGGCAAGAGCGTCACCGCCCAGGCGATCATGGGGATCCTGGACGTGCCGCCCGCCGTGGTGACCGGCGGCGAGATCCGCTACCGCGGCGAGAACCTGCTCGCGGCGAGCGAGGAGCGGCGCACCGAGGTCCGCGCCCAGGGGATCGCGATGATCTTCCAGGACGCGCTGTCCGCGCTGAACCCCGTGTTCACCGTGGGCTTCCAGATCGAGGAGCAGCTGCGGGTGCGGCTCGGCATGACCCGCAAGGAGGCGCGCGCCCGCGCGGTGGAGCTGCTCGACCTGGTGCGCATCCCCCACGCGACGCGGCGGGTGCGCCAGTACCCGCACGAGTTCTCCGGCGGCATGCGCCAGCGCGCGATGATCGCGATGTCGCTCGCGCTCGACCCGGACGTGCTGATCGCCGACGAGCCGACCACCGCGCTCGACGTCACCGTGCAGGCCCAGATCATGGACCTGCTCGCCGAGATCCAGGCCGAGCGGCGGATGGGGCTGATCCTCATCACGCACGACCTGGGCGTGGTCGCCGAGGTCGCGGACCGCATCTCGGTCATGTACGCCGGCCGGATCGTGGAGCACGCCGACGCGCCGTCGCTCTACCGCCGGCCGGGCCATCCGTACACGGCGGCGTTGATGGATTCGCTCCCGCGGCTCGACCTGAAAGGAGCAGAACTGAACACGATCAAGGGATTACCGCCCAGTTTGCTCAACATTCCTCCCGGTTGCCCCTTCCATCCGAGGTGTCTGATGGCGCAGGATCTGTGCCGCACGGACGTGCCGACGGGGCACCGGCTCGGTCTCGGGCGAACTAGCGCGTGTCATTTCGCGGAGGAGCTGGTGCGCAGTGTCTGAGTCACTGGCCACCGAACCGATCCTCCAAGTCCGTGACCTGGTCAAACACTTCCCCGTGCGGGTCGGCGTCCTGTTCAAGCACACGATCGGCCACGTCCGCGCGGTCGACGGCGTGTCGTTCGACCTGCACCGCGGCGAGACGCTGGGCGTGGTCGGCGAGTCCGGCTGCGGAAAGTCCACACTCGCCCAGGTGCTGATGCGCCTCGAGCCGCCGACCAGCGGTTCCGCGCGGTTCCAGGGCCGGGACATGTTCGCCATGCGCGGGGCCGAGCTGCGCAGGCTGCGGCGGAGCATCCAAATTGTGCTGCAGGATCCGTACACGTCGCTGAATCCCCGGATGACGGTCGGCGACATTGTCGGCGAGCCGTTCGAAATTCACCCGGAAGTGGCACCAAAAGGTTCACGATCGGCGAAGGTGCGCGACCTGCTGGACGTGGTCGGGCTCAATCCCGAGCACCTCAACAGGTACCCGCACCAGTTCTCCGGCGGGCAGCGCCAGCGCATCGGCATCGCCCGCGCGCTCGCGCTGCGCCCGGACGTGATCATCTGCGACGAACCGGTCTCCGCGCTGGACGTGTCGATCCAGGCGCAGGTGATGAACCTGCTGGCGGAACTGCAGTCCGACTTCGGACTGTCCTATGTGTTCATCGCGCACGATCTCTCCGTGGTGCGCCACCTGTCCGACCGGGTGGCGGTCATGTACCTCGGCAAGATCGCCGAGATCGGCACCGAGGACGAGATCTACGACCACCCCACGCATCCCTACACCCAGGCGTTGCTCTCCGCGGTCCCGGTGGCCGATCCCACCGTGCGCGGGCAGCGCCAGGTCATCCGCCTGGAAGGTGACGTGCCGAGCCCGGTCGATCCACCGTCCGGGTGCCGGTTCCGCACGAGGTGCTGGAAGGCGCAGGAGATCTGTGCCGAATCCGAACCGGAGCTGGCGACGCGCGGAGCGGGGCATCCCAGCGCGTGCCACTTCGCTGAGGAAAGATCAGTCGTGCCCTAACAAGGGCAGTCGGGGCGGTAGCAATAGCGAGGAGGAGTTGCGTGAAACGCAAGACATGGACGGCATTGCTGGCGGTACCGGTGTGCGCCGGGCTGTCGGTCGTGGCGATGCCGAATGCCGCCGCGCAGCCGGAGCTGTCCGGCAAGACGGTCGAGTTCAGCGTGCTCGCCCGGGACGGGGTCTCGGTGAAGACGGCGGAAGCCGCGGTCAAGGCGGCCGGCGGCAAGGTCGAGCGCAGCAACGCGGCGGTCGGTCTCATCACCGCGTCCGCGCCCGAGAACGGCTTCACCCAGCGGCTCGCGTCGTCGCCCGACGTGCTGCTCGCGAGCAAGGTCCGCACGATCGGCCACAGCCCCAGGACCGACAAGCGGGCCGTCAAGGAAGCGGCGGCCGAGCACGGCAAGTCGCGCAAGAGCTCCGCGCGCGCCGCGGTGGGCATGGACCCGCTCGACGGCCAGCTGTGGGGCCTGAACATGGTGCGCTCGAACCTCTCGCGCACCGTGCAGCCCGGTGACAAGCGGGTCAAGGTCGGCGTTCTCGACACCGGTGTGGACGGCAACCACCCCGACATCAAGCCGAACTTCGACCTCGCGGACTCCCGCAACTTCACGCACGACATCCCGACCGACGAGCTCGGCCAGGTCGTCGACGGCCCGTGCGAGTTCCGCGGCTGCGTCGACCCGGCGGACTGGGACGACGGCGGGCACGGCACGCACGTGGCCGGCACCATCGCCGCCGCCGCCAACGGCTTCGGCGTCTCCGGTGTCGCGCCGAACGTGACGATCGTGAACATCCGTGGTGGCCAGGACTCCGGCTTCTTCTTCCTGCAGCCGGTCGTCGACGCGCTCACCTACGCCGGTGACGCGGGGATCGACGTGGTCAACATGTCGTTCTTCGTGGACCCGTGGCTGTACAACTGCCAGAACAACCCGGCCGACTCGCCGGAGGAGCAGGCCCAGCAGCGGACGATCGTCACCGCGGTGACCCGCGCGCTGAACTACGCGCACCGCCACGGTGTCAGCAACGTCGTGTCGCTGGGCAACCAGCACGAGAACACCGCGCAGCCGCAGCCGGACGCCACCAGCCCGGACTTCCCGGACGGCACCGCCAAGACGCGGACCATCGACCGGTCGACCTGCGCCGTCATGCCGATCGGCGGCCCGCACGTCATCGGCGTCTCCGCGCTCGGCCCGTCGGGCGCCAAGGCGGACTACTCGAGCTACGGCCTCGACCTGATCTCGGTGTCCGCGCCGGGCGGGTGGTTCCGTGACTACTTCGGCACCCCGCAGTTCCGCACCAACGAGAACCAGATCCTCTCGACGTACCCGAAGAACGTGGGCATCGACGAGGGCAACATCGACGCGGCCGGCAACATCACGCCGCAGGGTCAGGCGCTCGGGGTGCAGAAGGCGTGCAAGGCCAACGGCGAGTGCGGGTACTACCAGTTCCTGCAGGGCACCTCGATGGCCGCGCCGCACGCGTCCGGCGTGTCCGCGCTGATCGTGAGCGAGTTCGGCAAGTTCAAGGGCGGCAACGCCACGATGAACCCGGACAAGGTGCAGCGCGTGCTCGAGGGCACCGCGTTCGCGACCCCGTGCCCGATCCCGCGCACGGTCGACTACCTCGACGAGGGCCGCGACGCCTCCTACACGGCGACCTGTGAGGGCGGCACGCAGTTCAACGGCTTCTACGGCAACGGCATCGTGGACGCCTGGGCGGCCGTGACGCAGGGCAAGAAGTTCCTCAAGTAAGCAAGTCCTGAGCCGAGCGCCCCGGGCCGTGCGGCCCGGGGCGCTCGCTTTGTGCACACTGTGGACGGCCGGTGTGGACAGCCCGCGTGCTCAGGCCGGCTTCCACTGTGGACGTGTCCGGTCGGGTGGGCCATGTGGGTGAGCCCGAATGGCGGGCACGATAGCGACGATCGGCGGGTAGCTCGCGAACCGGACACGACGGAGCATAGTGACTTAGTGTCAGTACGCGACCGCGACGCGCGATCATCACCGGGCCCGGGAGGTCGGCCGATGCCCCGCACCATGTACGACTCGGTCACGCCGAGCGCCATCCCGAGGGGTGCGCGGATGGTGGCCGGGTACCTGCCGCCGAGCCGGTACGCCTGGTCAAAGGCCGAATGGGCGATGTTCCCGAACGCGGTCAAGGTGCGCATCGCGATCTTCGCCTCGGTCAACGACGGGCACGTGCTCGACGTCGAGCCCGGCGACGCCACGCCCGCGCAGGCGCCCGGCTGGGTGGTGATGCGCCGCCGCGCCGGGGTGGACCCGAGCGTCTACTGCAACGCCAGCACCTGGCCGACCGTGCGCGCCGAGTTCCGCCGGCGGGGGATCCGCGAGCCGCACTACTGGATCGCCAAGTACGACAACGTGGCCCGGCTGCCGGCCGGCGCCGTCGCGAAGCAGTACGCCAACCCGCCGCTGCACGGCCGCGGGCACTTCGACCTGTCGATCGTGGCCAACCACTGGCCCGGCGTCGATAAGGAGGACGACATGCAACCGAGCGACCCGGCCAGCGACCCCGGCGGCGGCCGGTGGGGCCACGTGTGGCTCAACACCAACATGCTGGTCAACAACCGCTCGTTCGGGCTGGCCGCACTGGGCCGCAAGATCGACGCCCTCGCCGCGGTCGCCGCCGCCGGCCGGGAGATGGCGCCGGACGAGCTCAACGCGCTCATCGACGAGTCGGTCGCCAAGCACACCCCGACCGAGGCCGACGTCGTGGCCGAGCACCGAGCCATCCTGGAGGAGATCGTCCGCGACGTCGCCCCGGACCAGGCCGACGCGATCATCGCCAAGCTGGACGACCGCCTGGGCAACTGACGCTCAGCGGTTCGACGCGGAGGCGATGAACTCCGCCAGGTCCCGGGACTGCCGCACGCGCGATGGCTCATGCACGTACATCATGTGGCCCGCCTCGTAGTAGGCCGTCGAGATGTTCTCGCGCAGCTCGGCCGGGATGTTGAGGTGTGCGAGCACGTGCTCCGACGCGTAGTAGGGCGTCGCGCCGTCCAGGTAGCCGAAGGCCACGTGCACCTTCAGGTGCGGGTTCGCGCGCATGGCGCCCGACAGCTTGTCGGTGACCGTCACGTGGGCGTTCTCGAACTCCTTGTACGACCAGGTCTCGTTCACGCCCATCGAGAGCACCTCGTACGGCAGGTCGTTCGGGTAGTCCAGCTCCGCGTGCAGGTAGTGGTTCAGCGCGGCCGCGTACGCTCCCATGACCGCCGAGCTCGACGGGTCGTCGTCGAAGTGCTCGCGGCCGTAGTCCGGCGCCCAGCCGGTGAACCGCGCGTCCAGGCGGCCGACCGTCAACCGCTTGTGCCGCAACAGTTCGGTGAAGAACCGGACGTGCTCGATGCGCAGGTCCACCCGGTCGACGTAGTCCTCGGACAGCCCGGTGAGGGCCGCCAGCCGGGACACCGCGTCCGCACGCTCCTCAGTGGACAGACGGTTGCCGCGGGACAGTGCCCACGGGTAGTCGCGCGCCGCGAACTCCTCGGCCTCGGACAGCACCTCCTCGAGCGGCCGGTCGCCGTGCAGGCCGTGATAGTGGGCGATCGCCGCGTAGGTCGGCAGGAAGAGCACGTACGGCACGTCGTTGCCGACGGTGAAGTCGAGCGTGGCGAAGTCCAGCACGGCCGAGATCAGGATCAGGCCGTTGAGGTACATGCCGTACCGGGTCTGCAGGTGGTGCGCGAGCCCGCCCGCGCGCGTCGTGCCGTAGGACTCGCCGGCGACGAACTTCGGCGACATCCACCGGTCGTTGCGCGACGTCCACAGGCGGATGACCTCCGCGACGGACTCGATGTCGCCCTGGAAACCGTGGTAGTCGCCAGGCTTCTCGCCCTTGACCGCGCGCGAGTACCCGGTCGACACCGGATCGATGAACACCAGGTCGCTGTGCGCGAGCAGCGTCTCGGCGTTGTCGGCGAGCTCGTAGGGCGGCGGCGCGATGTCGCCGACGTCGCCGGAGACGACCCGGCGCGGGCCGAGCAGCCCTAGATGCAGCCACACGCTCGACGACCCCGGCCCGCCGTTGAACGCGAACGTCACCGGGCGCTTGCCCGGGTCGGCACCGTCCAGTGTGTACGCGGTGAGGAACACCTCGGCCTTGGGCTGGTAGCCGTCGAACTTCCCGTCGGTGACGATCTCCTTGCGGAGCACGACGCGGCCGGCGGTGGCCGTGTAGTTGAGCTTGCGGCGCTTGACCGTGAGCGAGTGGGAGGTCGTGACGAGGTCGTCGGCGGGCTCGGCCGGCTTCTCCTCGGTGGTCGTCTCGGGCGCCGCGTCTGTCATGATCCGCACCCTACGTGGTGGCTTCGGCGTGGCGCCAAGGACAATCGTGCCGTGTCCGCCCTCGACGACCTCCACGACCTCGGCGTACTCGACCGGCAGGTGAGCGAGTGCCGTGCCTGCCCGCGGCTGGTGGCGTGGCGCGAGGAGGTGGCCCGCGTCAAGCGGGCGGCGTTCGCGGACGAGACCTACTGGGGCCGCCCGGTGCCCGGCTTCGGCCCGCCGGACGCGCCGATCGCGATCGTGGGCCTCGCGCCCGCCGCGCATGGCGCGAACCGGACGGGCCGGATGTTCACCGGTGACCGGTCGGGTGACGTGCTGTACGCCGCCCTGCACGCGGTTGGCCTGGCCTCACAGCCGACCTCCACGCACATCGGCGACGGCCTGGAGCTGTACGGGGTGCGCATCACCGCCCCGGTGCGCTGCGCGCCGCCGGCGAACAAGCCGACCCCGCAGGAGCGCGACAACTGCCGCCCGTGGCTCGCGAAGGAGCTGTCGCTGCTGCCGGTGCGGGTGATCGTCGTGCTGGGCGCGTTCGGCTGGCAGGCGCTGCTGCCGGTGCTGTCGGCCGCGGGCTGGTCCGTGCCCACGCCGCGCCCCCGCTTCGGGCACGGCGCGCAGGTCACGCTCGCCGCGCCGCGGCAGCAGGACCGGCCGCTGCACCTGCTGGGCTGCTACCACGTGAGCCAGCAGAACACGTTCACCGGCAAGCTCACCCCGGCCATGGTCGAGGCGGTCCTCACCCGGGCCAAGGACCTGGCCGGCCTCGGCGGATGACCAGGTGCTTGGTACGAACGGGCGACAGGGAACCGGATAGGTGCACATAACGTGCACAATCTCCCGCAGCGGCAGATATCGACTGGATAAATTCTCTTCACTTTGCGTGGCCGTAGGGCATGCTCCCGGGACATGAGGAGCTCCCGGATTGCCGCGCTCTGTGCGGTCGCGGCGTTGCTCCTGTTCGCGGTGGTGTCCGCGCGAGGGAAGTCGGCCGTGCCGGGGCACCTGCGGGACGTGCCGCTCGAGCGGGGGACCGGTGGCGGCGTCTCCGGCGGCGGGGTGGCGCCCGACGAGAACGCCTTCAAGGTCGACATCGTCGACGAGCTGCAGCTGGTGCAGACCTCGTTCGTCGTCGGGGCGATGATCCTGCTGCTGATCGCCTTCGCGTTGTTCGTGCGGCGGTTGCAGCAGCTGCGCAAGCGCAAGCTCCGCCTGGGCGTGGGCGTGCAGATCGAGGAGGAGGAGGTCGGCGCGCTCGAGTCCTCGCTGCCGATGCGGCTGCGCAGGGCGGCCGCGCAGGCCCGCACCGAGCTCGCCGCCCGCGCCGGCGGGCCACCGGGCGACGCGGTCATCGCTGCGTGGCTGCGGCTGGAGGAGGCGGCCGAGCGGGAGGGCGCGGGCCGCGAGCCGCACCAGACGGCCACCGAGTTCACCGCCGCGCTGCTCGAGCGCCACACCACCAGCGAGCCGGCCCTGGACGAGCTGCGCGAGCTCTACCAGCGCGCCCGCTTCGGCCCGCCGGACGAGGTCACCGAGACCGACGCGGACGCCGCGGTCGCCGCGCTCGACCGCATCCTCGTCGCCCTCGGCGAGCCCGCGGTCGCGACCACGGCGGTAGCCGAGACATGAGCCCAGAGACATGAGCCCCGTCCGCGCCATCCTGCTCGCCGCCCTCGCCGGCGTGGCGGTCCAGCTCACCGCGATGAAGGCCATGGACACGCCCTTCTGGTGGGCTCTGCTCGTCGCGCTCCCGATCGCCACGGTCGTGCTGCTCACCGCACTCTTCGTCGGCGCCTTCGACCAGGACTGGACCCCCGAGCCGGACCTGCCGATCGCGAGCGTCTGCCTGCACGCCACCCAGCTCTCCGACCGGCTCGGCCAGGCCGCGACCGATCCCTACCGCTTCACCTCGCGGGTCCAGCCGCGGCTGCGCCGGCTCGCGCTGACGACGCTGCGCCGCGACCCGGACACCGCCGACATCGCCGACCTGCACGATCCGCGGGCCCGCGAGAAGCTCGGCCCCGCGCTGCACGACCTGCTCACCGCACAGAGTGCGCGCCTGCCCAAGCCCGATGAGTTCGCCGCGATGGTGCGGCATCTGGAGGAACGATGAGCTCACCGTCCACAGCGGACCAGGTGACGAACCTGCCCGGTCCCGAGGAGATCCGCCGGGACGCGGGCGCGGTGCTCGACGCAGTCGCTTCGGTGGTCGTCGGCCGGGAGCGGTCCGTGCGGCTGGCGATGGCCGGCGTGCTCGCCGGCGGCCACGTCATGTTCGAGGACGTCCCCGGGCTCGGCAAGACGCTGATGGCCCGCGCCCTCGCCCAGTCGCTGGGCCTGGAGTTCCGCCGCGTGCAGTGCACCCCGGACCTGCAACCGGCCGACATCACCGGCTCGTTCATCTACGACCCGGCCGAGCGGGACTTCAGCTTCCGCCAGGGCCCGGTCTTCGCCGGCCTGCTGCTCGCCGACGAGATCAACCGCACGCCGCCGAAGACGCAGGCCGCCCTGCTCGAGGCCATGCAGGAACGCCAGGTCACCGTGGAGGGCCGGACGTTCCCGCTGGCCCGGCCGTTCCACGTGCTGGCCACGGCGAACCCCATCGAGTACGAGGGCACCTACCCCCTCCCCGAGGCCCAGCTCGACCGCTTCCTGCTCCGCCTGGACATCGGCTACCCACCGCCGGAGGAGGAGGCCGAGGTCCTGCGCCGCCGGGTCGCGCGGCGCCAGGAGGAGGTCGTGCTCGACCCGGTCATCGACGCGCAGCGGCTCGCCGCGCTGCAGGCCGGCCTGGAACGGGTCGACATCGACGACGACGTGCTGCGCTACTGCGTGGACCTCGCGAACGCGACCCGCGGCCACCGCTCGGTCGAGATCGGCGCGTCACCGCGTGGCTCGCAGGCGCTGCTGCTGGTCTCCCGCGCGCTGGCGGTGCTCGCCGGCCGGGACTTCGTGGTGCCCGAGGACATCAAGGAGTGCGCGGTGCCGGCACTCGCGCACCGCCTCACGATGCGCGCGGAGACCTGGAGCACGGGCGTCACCGCCGAGCAGGTGGTGAACGAGATGCTCGGTGCCGTGCCCACACCGAGCAGCACCCGTCCGGTCCGTCGGTGAGCAGCCCCGAGCAGGTCGCCGCCGACATCAAGGGCGGTGCGGACCACGGGCTCGGCCACCGGGCCCGCCGCTGGTTCCTCGGCCGGCGGTTCGTCCGCACGCTCGGCTGGCGGCGCACCGACGCGCTGACCCGGGCGGTGGCGTGCGGGTTCGGGCTCGCCGTGTTCGGCGTCGTGCTGCACCGGCTGGAGCTGCTGCTCGTCGGAGCTCCGCTGCTGGTCAGCGCGCTGCTCGTGACCCCGCCGTCCGGGCGGCCGAAGGTCCGCGCGGTGCAGCTGCTGGACACCGTCGAGGCCGGGCGCACCAACGACGTCACCGTGCTGATGGAACCGGGACAGGGTGCGGTGTTCGCCGGGCTGCGGATGCCGGTGGCGTCCCGGTCCGGGGTCGGGCCGGTGCACCTGCTGCCCGCGGTCGACGGCCGGATCCACGCGCAGATCCGGTGGAGCACCTGGGGCCAGTCGGACTACCTGCGCCCGGATCACCTGTTCGCGAGCCACGACGGGCTCTACGTGTTCGGCCCGATCGTGGGCCGCACGGCCAGCCACACCGTGCTGCCGCCGATCGAGCCGCTGCCCGCCGCGCCGCTCCTGCCGCGCGCGGCCGGCCTGGTCGGCGCGCACCGCTCCGCCCGCCCCGGCGACGGCATGGAGCTGCGCGACATCCGGCCGTTCCAGATGGGCGACCGGCTGCGCCGCGTCGACTGGCCGATCTCGCTGCGGTCCGCTGCGGCGAGCGGCGGCGCGCTCGTGCCGAGCACGTTGCACGTCCGCGAGCGGCACGCCGAGTCCGACGCCGACCTCGTGCTCGCGCTCGACACCACGCTCGACGTCGGCCCGGAGATCGCCGACTGGTCCGAGATGGCTAAGGGCGCCGAGGCCCGTCGCGGCGGCAGCCTCGACACGGGCGTGCGCGCGGTGTGCGCGCTCGCCGCGGCGTTCCTGCGCCAGGGCGACCGGGTCGGCGTGATCGACCTCGGCCACCCGCGCGGCGGCGCCCGGGTCGGCACGGGACCGCGGCAGCTGCAGCGGATCCGGCACTCGCTGGTGCTCGCCGCGCAGCGGGTGTCCGGCGCGGGCGAGCCGGTGCTGCGGGCGTCGCAGTACCCGTCGGGCGCCACGATCGTGGTGCTCTCGCCGTTCCTCGACGACAAGCTCGTCGACCTGACCGTGCGGGCCGCACGGCGGGGGAACGTGGTGGTGGCCGTGGACCTGCTGCCGGCGAAGCTGGTGCCGGACAAGGAGACCGCGTGGGGCGAGGCGGTGCGCGGCATCATCGTGGCCGAGCAGAAGATCCGGCTCGCGGTGCTGGCCGAGCACGGCGTGCCGGTGGCGCGGTGGGACGACGGGACCGCGGTCGGCACGCTGCTGCGGGCCTCGCGCCGGCGGCCGAGGGTGGTCCGGTGAGCCGCGCGGCGGCGGTCGACGTGCCCCGGCTGGGGCGCGGCGTGCCCGCCTGGACGCTGCGCGCGGCGGTGCTGGTGGCGGGCGCGCTCGTGATCGCCATCCCGTCGACCGAGGGCGCGATGTGGGGCGGGCTGTTCATCCTCACGCCGACGATTCTCGCGTCGGTGTACGCGCCCGCCTCGCCCGCGCCGATCGCGGTCGTCATCGGCGCCGGCGTGCTGGTGGCGCTGACCGGCGACGACCCGCTGCGGCCGACCGTGCTGGCGATGATCCCCACGGTGCACCTGTTCCACGTCTGCTGCGGGCTCGCCGGGCTCATCCCGGTACGGGGCCGGGTGCACCCGCGCGCGTTCGCGCGGCCGGCCCTGCGGTTCGTGGTGGTCCAGGCCATTGTGTTCGCGTTCGTCGGCGTGGCCGCGCTGCAGCCGGTGACCCGGATCCCGGCCGGGATCGAGATCACGGCGCTGGCCGGCCTGCTGGTGATCGCGCTGATCGTGCTGCTGTGGCACCGGCAGTCGAAGCGGCAGGCGGACGAGTAGGGCCGCGACGACTCTCACACCTCACGGGCGGGCATCGGAAAGGTAAAGGTGCCACCATGGACTCATGGGGAGAGGAAAGTCCGCACGGGCAAGGATCTTGATACTCGGCGGCGGTTACGTCGGGTTGTACACCGCGCTCGGCCTGCAGCGGAAGCTGCGTGGCGGCGAGGCCTCCGTCACCGTCGTCGACCCGCAGCCGCACATGACCTACCAGCCGTTCCTGCCGGAGGCGGCGGCGGGCGCGATCGAGCCGCGGCACGTGGTGGTGCCGCTGCGCCGCGCGCTCAAGCGCTGCCACGTGCTGACCGCGCGGGTCACGAAGATCTCCCACGGCGAGAAGAAGGTCACGGTCGAGGCGCCGGACGGGCACGTCGAGGACATCGAGTACGACGTGCTCGTCGTCGCGCTCGGCTCGGTGGCGCGGCTCATGCCGATCCCCGGCCTGGCCGAGCAGGGCATCTCGTTCAAGACCATCGGCGAGGCGATCTACCTGCGCAACCACGTGATGTCCAAGCTGGATGCCGCGAGCAGCACGGTCGAGGAGGAGCTGCGCCGCAAGCTGCTGACGTTCACGTTCGTCGGCGGCGGGTTCGCCGGCATCGAGGCGCTGGCCGAACTCGAGGACATGGCCCGCTACGCCACGCGGTACTACGAGAACATCGAGCCGTCGGACCTGCGCTGGGTGCTCGTCGAGGCGGCCGGGCGGATCCTGCCCGAGGTGCGGGAGAGCCTGGGCGTCTACACGGTCCTGCAGCTGGAGCGGCGCGGCATCGAGGTCTATCTGTCCACTCTGGCCAAGTCGTTCGAGGGCGGGCACGTGATCCTCTCCGACGGCACGGAGTTCGACAGCGACACGATCGTGTGGACCGCCGGTGTGAAGGCCAACCCGGTGCTCGCGAGCTCGGACCTGCCGATCGACGACCGCGGCCGGGTGCGGGCCGAGGCGACGTTGCAGGTGGACGGTGTGGCCGACGCGTGGACCGCGGGCGACAACGCCGCGGTGCCGGACCTGTCCCGCATCGAGGAGGACCCGGCCGCGCTGTGCGCGCCGAACGCGCAACACGCGGTGCGCCAGGCCAACCGGATGGCCAACAACATCGTCGCGGTGCTGCGCGGCCGCGAGCCGAAGCCCTACCGGCACCGCAACGTCGGCTCGGTCGCGAGCCTGGGACTCCACAAGGGAGTCGCGGACGTCTACAACGTCAAGGCCAAGGGCTTCGTCGCCTGGGCCATGCACCGCGGCTACCACGTCGCGCGGGTGCCCACGTTCAACCGGAAATTCCGTGTGGTAGCCGACTGGTTACTGAGTGGACTGTTGCGACGCGAGGTCATCTCCATGGGACAGATCAACAATCCGCGAGCCGAGTTCGACCGCGTGTCCCGGGCGGCCTGACCGGCTGTTATTTCAGATGCGAGCCGGTGTTGCCCCGGCCAGCCTTACCATGCCTTCTCGTGGTACAGCTAAATGGCGTATCCGGGGTTGGGCCAGCGGACCCAAGTTCCGGACAACGCGTCCGTAGCCTGGTGATCACGGCCTAGGCTGCGGCTGCCCCCGTAGCCCAACTGGCAGAGGCAGCCCCCTTAAAAGGGGTGGAGTGCCGGTTCGAATCCGGTCGGGGGCACGGCGACGAGCACATTTCCTCGCCTTCCCGCCGCGACTGTTCGCAATTGTTGTACCACTCAGCGTCGCGCCTTTCCGTACCGGGGTTCGTGCCGACCGCGGCCTGGAAGTTACTGTAAATCGCGGTAACATGTTCGACCATGACGCGTCAGCCGATCGAGATAGCGTTCGAGCGGCGGGGTGAGGGCGACCCGCTGGTCCTGCTGCACGGCATCGGTCACCGCTGGCAGGCGTGGGAGCCGGTGCTGGACCGGCTGGCCGCGGCCCACGACGTGATCGCCGTCGACCTGCCCGGTTTCGGCCGCTCGCCGCTGCTGCCCGAGGGGCGCGGCTACGACATGCGAAACGCCGTCGAGGCATGCGCGGACATCTTCGCGGACCTGGGCCTGGACCGGCCGCACGTGGCGGGGAACTCGCTGGGCGGCGTACTCGGCCTGGAGCTCGCCTCGCGCGGACTGGTCTCGTCCGCGACCGCGCTGGCGCCGGCCGGTTTCTGGACGCCGCGGGACCGGGCGTGGGCGCTCTGGATCCTGCGGATGATCCGCCTGTCCGGCCGGCTGCCCGGCGGCACGCGGCTGCTGAGGTGGCGGTACTTCCGGCTGGTCGCGGGCAGCGTGCTGTACGGCCACCCGTCGCGGATGACGGCCGAGATCATGCTCGCGGATTTGGCCTCGATGGTCGGCTCGCCGGCGTTCGACCTGGTCGCCGCGGCCGGGCGGGAGTACACGTACGCGGCGTCCGCGCCCGCCGTGCCGGTGACCGTGGCGTGGGGGACCCGCGACCGGATCCTGTGGCCGCGCCAGGCCCGGCGGGCGGCTGAGCTGCTGCCGCGGGCCCGGCACGTGTGGCTGCACCGCTGCGGGCACGTCCCCATGGTCGACGAACCGGAGCAGGTGGCCGCGCTCATCCTCGAGACCTGCGCGGCGTCGGCCGCCGAGGCGGCTTGACCGCGCGCCGGGCCGAGGTTGGAGAATCGGCCGCATGGAAGATCGCCTGCGAGCCATGCTGAGCGGCGCCCACCGGGGCACGCTGTCGACCATCAAGCGGGACGGCCACCCGCAGCTGTCCAACGTCCTCTACGTCCTCACCGACGACATAATTCGCATCTCGACGACCGCGAAGACGGCCAAGATCGCGAACATGCGCCGCGACCCGCGGGTGAGCCTGCTCGTCGCGCCGGAGTTCTGGAGCTTCGTCGTGGCCGAGGGCCGGGCCGAGCTGTCGCCGGTCGCGCAGGACCCGCACGACGCGACGGTCGAGGAGCTGGTCGACGTCTACCGCGGCGCGTCAGGGAGCGAGCACCCCGACTGGGACGAGTACCGGCGGGCCATGGTCGACGAGGGTCGCCTCGTCGTCCGCATCCCGGTCGACCGGGTCTACGGCCACATCTAACGTTTCGCGGGCTGGGAGCGGCGCGCCCGCTGGGGCGGGACGCGCCTGCCGTTCCCCCTCCCGGGGGGCTTGCCGCCGGTGTCGGACTCGGCCTGGCCGCCGGACGCGGCCGGTTTCTCGGCCGGTTCGGTCGCCGGGACCGTCGGCGGCTCCCCGGCGGGCCCTGACGATGACGCGGCCGATGACGCGGCCGATGACGTCGCCGATGACGCGGCCGGCGGCTCGACCGCCGCCATCACCTTCGTCGCCGGGTTGACCGCGGGCATGCGGAGCTGGGTCGGCGGATCCACCGGCGGCTCGGACGGCCCCGGGGTGTGCTCGGCCGGCGGGTCCGGCATGGGGAGGGGGTTCGCCTTCGCCACCTCCTCCTCGGACGCGTCCGGCTTGAGCAGGTCGACGCTGCGGGCCAGCAGCTCCTGCGTGCCGCGCAGCCGCTCCGACAGCTGCGTCCGCACCTCGGTCAGCCGCGTGACCTGCTCCTTCACCGTGGAGATGCGGCGTTCCGCCTCCTCGTCCGCCGCGCGCAGCTTCGCCTCGACGTCCGACATGACCGACTCGCGCCGCTGGGTCAGCTCCCGCTCGAGCGACGCGCGCTTGGCGTTCATCGACTCGGAGAACTCCCGGTCGATGCGCACCCGGTCGCGCTCGGCGGCCGCGTCCAGCTCGCGGCGGCGGCGCTCGGCGACGGTGGTCAGCTCCTCCGCCTGCGTGCGGGCCGCGTTGATGATCGACTCGTGCATGGCGTGGATCTCCGCGTGCTGGGCGTCCAGCTCGGCGAGCATCTTGCGGTATTTCTCCCGCAGCTCGCTCGACGCCTTCTCCGCCACGGCCCACGAGTCCTCGGCCGCGGCCTTCGCTCGCGAGGTGATCTCCTCGGCCTGCGCCTTCGCGACCTGCACCAGCCGTTCGGAGCTGTCGCCGCTGTCCGAGTCGGGTGTGCCGATCGCGTCGAGCCGTTCGGACAGCGCGGCGACCTCGCGGCGCGCGATCTCCAGCTCACCCTGCAGCTCGGCGACCTGCTGGCGCGCCTCGGCGATGTCGGCGTCGGCACGCAGTGCCCGCTCGTTCAGCTCGCGCACGTGCGCCTTGACCTGGTTGCGGTCGAAACCGTGGCGAGTCACGGTGAAGCTGACTTCCGGCACGGAGGGGTCATCCACCATGACGTGACCGTACCGGCCCTGACGCCGACCGCAACAGGATCAAAGGTCTTTGTCTACAATGGACAGACGTCACGGCAGGTCGTAGGCGGTCGGGTGGCGCGGCTCGTAGAGGCCCATGGACCCGGCGCCGGGCACGTCGAACGAGGTCAGGCGGCCCCAGCCCTGGTCGGAGACCTCGCTGGTGAACCGCACGCCCTTGGCCTCGAGCTCGGCCACCGTCTTGTCGATGTCGTCGCACATCAGGTACAGCTCGTGCTTCGGCACCTCGCCCGCCGGGTGCACGGCCACCTCGGCGGGCGGCGAGCGGAAGATCAGCCAGCCGCCCCCGGCGTCCACATTGGACAAGCCGAGGACGTCGCGGAGGAAGGTCCGCGCGGCGTCCGGGTCGGTGGCGTAGAGAATCGTGTGCGCGCCGGTGATCACCAGTGGAAACCCCTTGTCAGCCGGGCAAGGGCGATGGCCGCGGCACCCAGGTGCCGGTCGCCCTTGCCGATCTTGATGCGGCCGGAGCCCCCGGCCGCGGTGGAGTCGGGGAAGATCCGGTAGCCCTGGTACGCGATCGCGTCGACCAGCCCCGGGGCGACCGAGTACGCGGCCGAGATGGCCCGGCCGGTCGGCGTGCCGATGTGCTTGGGCCGCTTGACCAGGGCGTCCAGCACCATGTCCGCCGCCTGCTCGGGCGACTTCGTGGGGAACGCGTCGTAGATCTTGGTCGGCCGGATCATCGGCGTGCGGACCAGCGGCATGTGCACCGTGGTGAACGTGATGCCGGCGCCGTGGGTCTCGGTGGCGACGATCTTGGAGAAGTAGTCCAGCGCCGCCTTGGACGCCACGTACGCGGAGAACCGCGGCGCGATGCCCTGCACGCCGATCGACGACACGTTCACGATGTGCCCGAACCGCCGCTCGATCATGTGCGGCAGCAGGGCGAGGATCAGCCGGACCGCGCCGAAGTAGTTGATGGCCATCGCGCGCTCGTAGTCGTGCATGCGGTCGTAGGACAGCTGCACGGACCGGCGGATCGACCGCCCGGCGTTGTTGACCAGCATGTCGATGCCCGGCTGCTCGCCCAGCATCTGCTCGACGGTCTTCGCCACCGACTCGTCGTCGGTCAGGTCGCACGGGTAGACGTACGCCTGCCCGCCCGCCGCCGCGATCTCGGCCTGGACCTCCTCGAGCTCCGGCTGCCGGCGCGCGACCAGCAGCGGGACCCCGCCCGCCTCGGCCACCTTCAGCGCGGTGGCCCGGCCGATGCCCGACGACGCGCCGGTGATCACCACGCGCCGGCCGTCGAGCTCGCCGCGCTGGCCGTGGCGGCGCGCGCGGAACGGGTCGAGGTGCTCGCGCCAGTACCGCCACAGCACATCGGCGTAGTTCTCCAGCGGCGGCACGTCGACGCCGGTCCCGGCCAGCTCCCTGCGGGTCTCGGTGGAGTCGAACACCGGGTTGAACGTCAGCGTGGAAAGCAGCACCGGCGGGATGCCGAGCCGGTCCAGCACCGCGTCGCGGGCGATGGTCACGCCCGGCACGTGCTCGGCCATCCTGACCAGGCCGATCAGCGGGCTGGACAGCCGCCGGTCGAGCTCGGCGGTCGCGACCGGGGCGCCGGCCGCGCGGGCGAACGCGTTGTAGACGCTGCGCGCGGCCTGCGGCTCGGGGTTGACCAGGTGGAACGCGCGCCCGTCGAGGCCCGGCTTGGTGACCAGCGCCGCCATCGCCTTCGCCACATAGTCGACCGGCACGATGTTGGTGTCCCCGATGTCCGGGAAGACCAGCGGCACGCTCGGCACGGAGCTCAGCCGGGACAGCGCGGCGAAGAAGTAGTACGGGCCGTCGATCTTGTCCATCTCGCCGGTCTCCGAGCTGCCGACGACGATCGCCGGCCGGTACACCCGCCACGGCACGAGGTCCTGCGTGCGGACGAGCCGCTCGGACTCGAACTTCGTCCGGTGGTAGGCGGTGACCAGGCGCTGGCCCGCGTCGAACATCTCCTCGGTGAACCTGCCGCGGTAGTCCCCCGCGACCGCGACCGACGAGACGTGGTGCAGGCAGCCGGCGCGGATCGCGGCGGCGAGCTCGATGACGTGCCTGGTGCCGTCGACGTTCGCGGCGATGCTGGCGTCGTCGTCGGCGGCGATGTCGTACAGGGCGGCCAGGTGCACGAGGTGCTCGACCTCGCCGGTGAGCTCGGCGAGCGCGTCCTCGCGGACGCCGAGTCCGGACTCGCGCACGTCGCCGAGCACCGGCCGGATCTTCTCGACGTTCGGCCAGTCGCGGGCGGCCGCGGCCAGCTTGTCCTGGGAGCGCTCGCGGACGAGCAGCCAGACCCGCTCGGTGTCCGGCCGCGCGAGCAGCTCGGCGACGAAGTGCCTGCCGATCAGGCCGGTCGCCCCGGTAACCAGGTAGGTCGCCATCGCCTCGTCCCTTCAGCTGGGGTTGCTGCCGGTGGACAGCATTCCACCGCCGGCGGGCGCTCGCCTCACCCGGCGCGGGTCAGGTGATCTGCGCCTCTTTGCGAAAACGGGATGAACGCGCGGGCCGCGGCGGCGATCATGGCGGGATGGTGTGGGACGGGGTGGGTGGCGGCCGGCTCGGCTGGGCGGAGCTGCCCGACACGGTGCGCGAGTCGATCGAGGTCGCGCTGGGCTCGGCGGTCGTCGACGCGGCCAGCCAGCCGGGCGGGTTCTCGCCCGGGCTCGCGGCGCGGCTGCGGCTCGCGGACGGCAGGCGGGTGTTCGCGAAGGCCGGCAGCGCGACGAACAGCCCGCACGTGGTGGGGTTCCACCGGCGCGAGGCCGGCATCGCGGGGCGGCTGCCCGCGCACGTCGCGGCGCCGCGGCTGCTCTGGAGCGGCGGTGGGGACGACTGGGCCGCGCTGGTGTTCGCCGACGTCGACGGGCACCCACCGCCGCTGCCGTGGCGCGCGGCGGACTGGACGCGCGTGCACGACGCCGTCGTCAGGCTCGCCCGCGACCTCACGCCGAGCCCGGTGGAGCTGCCGCCGGTCGGCGCCGACCCGGACTCGTTCTCCGGCTGGCGCTCGCTCGCGGCCGACCCCGCGCTCGCCACGGAGCTCGACCCGTGGGTGTCCGGGAACCTCGACCGCCTGGCCACGCTGGAGGCCGGCTGGCCCGCGGCGGCCGCCGGCGAAACGTTGGTGCACGGCGATCTCCGGGCGGACAACATCCTGCTGACCGCCGACCGCGTGCTGTTCGTCGACTGGCCGCACGCGGCGGTCGGCGCGCCCTGGTTCGACCTGCTCGGCATGCTGCCGAGCGTGGCCATGCAGGGCGGCCCGGCGCCGGCGGACGTCTGGCGCGACTCACCGCTCGCGGCCGGCGCGGACCCGGACGCGGTCGACTCCGTGCTGGCCGCCGTGGCCGGGTTCTTCCTGCACTCGTCGCTGCTGCCCGCGCCGCCGGGCCTGCCGACCCTGCGGCGGTTCCAGCGGCTGCAGGGCGAGCCCGCGCTCGACTGGCTGCGGTCGCGGCTTACGTGACGTGCGCGTTGGGCATCGTGCGGAACGTGTCCAGCACCTCGGGGTCCTGCAGCTTCATCCACCGGATGACCTGTGAGTAGGTCGTGCAGACGGTGTGCTCGCGGACGCAGACCTCGCCCATGAACCGCTCGGTGGCCGCGCTGAACGCGCCGCCGGACCAGTCGTTGAAGTGCGTGGCGATGGTCAGCGGCGCGCGGTTCGTGTTCAGCGCCGCCTGGTACGCGGCGCGGTAGGCGTCCAGCGTGACCTCGGTGAACTCCTTGTCCCGGGACGGGTCCTCGCGCGCGCCGTTGAGCGCGTACCAGAGGTTGTAGTCGGCCAGGACGACCTTGCGGCCCAGCGCCGGCACCTTGACCACCGGCACGGCGAACTCCCAGATGCCGTCCCGCAGCCGGGGCCAGGCGATGCCGGCGGAGGTGAGGCTGGAGTCGTAGGTCATGTCGTGCTCGGTCAGCGCGGGGGCCAGGCGGGCGAATTTCGCCTCCTGACACGGGGCGCGCCCGCCCTTGATCTCGTTCGCGTCCAGCTGCAGGCCGTGGGTCACGCCGTCCTGCACGAAGCGGAAGAACTGGTCGAGCTCGGAGTTCCAGTCCGCGGTGGTCCACTGCTTGCCGCCCGGCTCGTTGCCGGTGCAGAAGTGGCCGTTGTAGTGGGTGCCGATCTCGTGCCCGCGCTCGAGCGCGTCGTTGAGGTCGGCGATGCGGGTGTCGACCTCCTGCTCCGAGCCGCCGAAGCTGATCGCCGCGTGGCCGGGCTGGTGGCCGGGGCCGGTGTAGGCGCCGCGGCGGGAGTCGGGGAGCAGGTAGACGCCGGAGAGGAAGCCGGTGACGTGCGCGTGGACCTTGTCCGCGATCGGCAGGATGCGCCGCCAGTGGTCGTGCGAGCCGGCGCCGTCGAAGGAGAACAGGACGAACTGGGGCGGCTTCTCGCCGGGCTCCAGCTTGCGCATCCACGAGGGTGCCTCGGCGCCGTCTGCGCCGTCGGCGTCCTTCGCGGACGGGTTCAGCGTGCCAAGGGCCACCAGGACCGCGAACGTCAGCGCCAGAGCGACGCCGGTGACGATCGGTCCCCAGCGACGCGTCATGACACCTCCCGACTCTGCTGTTCACTCTGCTGCTTTCCGTAGAAGGCTAGGGAGACTAGTAGCCGGGGTGGGGGACGCGGGGCCGGGTAGCAGGTCACCAATCGATGCCGACCGGTCACCGCGGTGTCATCCGCACGGGCGCGGGGGAGGGTCTACTGTGATCGCGCGATCCAGCCGACGGGTTCCTTGGCATCGACCACGCAGGGACGGGTAAAGTCACCTTTACCAATCGGGAACTAGCCGACGCGGTTGGTCGTTGAGTTCGGTGCAGGAGCCATCAGGCCCAGGAGGAACAGGTGCGTTCAACCAGTAATCCCGCGTTCCGCAACCTGCCGACGAGTGGGTTCGGCGGCGGCTACGCGGGCTTCCAGACCCAGCCCCAGGCCAGCGCGCCGGGATACGGCGGCTACCAGGCGCCGCCGACGACGGGTGACCGCCCCATGACGGTCGACGACGTGGTCACCAAGACCGCGATGACGATCGGCCTCGCCCTGATCACCGGCGTCCTGACCGTCGTGGCCGTGAAGAGCGGCGCGCTGCCCCCGGTCCCGCCGATGATCATCGGGCTGCTCGTCGGCCTGGTGCTCTCGCTGATCATCATCTTCAGGCGGACGCCGAACCCGGCGCTGGTGCTCACGTACTCGGCGGCCGAGGGTGTGTTCCTCGGTGCGATCACCGGAGTATTCGACATCTACTTCCCGGGCATCGCGATCCAGGCCGTGCTCGGCACCACGCTCGTGTTCATCACGATGCTCGTGGTGTACAAGACGGGTGCGGTCCGCGTCACGCCCAGGCTGACCAAGTGGATCATCGGTGCGACGGTCGGCGCGGCCGGCCTGATGCTGGTCAACCTGCTGCTCGGCCTGTTCGGCGTGAACATGGGCCTGCGGGACGGCAGCACGACCGCGATCATCTTCAGCATCATCGTGATCGGCATCGCGGCGTTCAACTTCCTGCTCGACTTCGACATGGCGGACCAGATGATCCGCGCCGGCATGCCGTCGAGGTGGGCCTGGTACGCGGCGTTCGGCCTGATGACCACGCTCGTCTGGCTGTACCTGGAGATCCTGCGCCTGCTGTCGTACCTGCAAAGCGACTAGAAGAGCTCTTTCCGGGGGAGGGGGCGTCCGGCTACGAGGCCGGGCGCCCCTTCTGTCATTCCCGGCGAGTTTGCAGCGCTTTCACGACGCTGTCACGAACCTGCCCGCGCGCTCGTCAAAGGCATGGTCCGCAAGGGGATCTGCTTTCACGGGCCGAAGAGCCGGGTCCTACACTTCTTCGGGGCGTCTCGTGAAGACCTTCACAACCTACTTTGTGAATGTTTTCACAAGCTCGGCAGCTGGTCAGGTTAGGTCTGCCTAACCGCCGGCCGCCGCATCACCACCCCATAGGGTGCCCGGCGAGGGAGCGGGAAAGGACGGCGACGGTGTCAGCAATCGCAGTCAGCACATCTGTAGCACAAGGCGCGAACGTTTCGGCAGGGCTCGGTAGCTACCTGCCCCTGGTCCTGCTCTTCGTGCTCGCGGCCGCCTTCGCGTTGTTCTCCGCGTTGCTCGGTCCGCTCATGGGACCCCGGCGCTACAACCGGGCGAAGTTCGAGGCCTACGAGTGCGGCATCGAGCCCTCCCCGCAGCCGGTGATCGGCGGCGGCCGCGTGCCGGTCGCGTACTACCTCACCGCGATGCTGTTCATCATCTTCGACATCGAGATGGTGTTCCTCTACCCGTTCGCCGTGTCCGCCGACGCGCTCGGTTTCTTCGGGCTGGTGGAGATCGTCCTGTTCATCGCGACGCTCGGCTTCGCGTACGCCTACGTGTGGCGGCGCGGCGGCCTCGACTGGAACTGACGGGAGGGGGACGGCATGGGTCTCGAGGAGAAGCTCCCCAACGGAATCCTGTTGGCCAGCCTGGAGAAACTGGTCAACTGGGGCCGCAAGAACTCGCTCTGGCCGGCCACGTTCGGCCTCGCCTGCTGCGCCATCGAGATGATGACGACCGGCGGCCCGCGCTACGACATCGCCCGCTTCGGCATGGAGCGGTTCAGCGCGACCCCGCGGCAGGCGGACCTGATGATCGTCGCCGGCCGGGTCACCAACAAGATGGCCCCGGTGCTGCGCCAGATCTACGACCAGATGGCCGAGCCCAAGTGGGTGCTCGCCATGGGGGTCTGCGCCTCGTCCGGCGGCATGTTCAACAACTACGCGGTGGTGCAGGGCGTCGACCACGTCGTGCCGGTCGACATGTACCTGCCCGGCTGCCCGCCCCGCCCGGAGATGCTGCTCGACGCGATCCTCAAGCTGCACGCCAAGATCCAGGACGAGCCGATCAACGCCCGCCGCGCCCAGCTCAAGGCCGAGCGGGGCGACCGGACGCCGATGATCGCGTCCTCCGTCAAGTACGCGAAGAAGTGAACGACATGGCGAGCGACGACAAGCCCGAGAACACCCCACCCGTGCCGGGCGGCGAGCAGTCCAGCGCCGAGCGGCCCGGCGAGGTGGAGCAGCGGCCGGCCGGTGAGACCGCCCAGCCGGCCGCGCCGCTCGTGGCCGGCAAGGCCCGCCGCGGCATGTTCAACGTCTCCGGCAGCGGCGACACGTCCGGCTTCGGCGGCCTGCGGCTGCCGGCCCACGTGGCCGCGCCGGCCGAGCGGCCCTACGGCGGCTGGTTCGACGAGTTCACCGACCAGATGCTCGCGGCCATGCGTGGCCGCGGCATCCCGGCCGAGGCGATCCTGCAGGTGACCGTCGACCGCGGCGAGATCACCTACTACGTGCAGCCCGAGCACCTCGTCGCGCTGTGCAAGATGTTGCGTGACGAGGCGACGCTGCGCTTCGAGCTGTGCAGCTCGGTGTCCGGAGTGGACTACGGGATCGGCGTCCCGCAGCGGATCCACTCCGTCTACCACCTGCTGTCGATGACGTTCCGCCGCCGGATCCGCCTGGAGGTGGCCATCGAGTGGTCGCCCGAGGACTCGCCCCACCCCGACGGCAACCCGCACTGCCCGTCGATCGTCGAGGTCTACCCGACCGCCGACTGGCACGAGCGCGAGACGTGGGACATGTTCGGCATCGTCTACGACGGCCACCCCGCGCTCACCCGGATCCTCATGCCGGACGACTGGGACGGCTTCCCACAGCGCAAGGACTACCCGCTCGGCGGCATCCCCGTGGAGTACAAGGGCGCCGAGATTCCTCCCCCGGACCAGCGGAGGTCCTACTCGTGACCGTGCCGCCTCTCCGGAATTCGAAGTGTGGGTCACCACGCGCGGGGAAACTCCCGGCGACCACGTACTTGTGGCCGGTTTGCGTCCCGTTCCCCTCGGGTGCGGTCGGGCCGCACGCGGCTCTGGCAAAGGGGGTCTCATGACCGAGAACCTTTCCGACGTTACGACCGGTACGGACACCGGCGCCGGCCGGGTCGACGACCCGTACGCCACCGAGCGCCAGACCACCGAGGGCCGGATCTACACGGTCACCGGCGGCGACTGGGACTCCGCGCTCGAGGACGCGATCACCGACGAGCGCATCGTCATCAACATGGGCCCGCAGCACCCGTCCACGCACGGCGTGCTCCGGCTGGTGCTCGAGCTCGAGGGCGAGACCGTGACGCAGGCCCGGTCGGTCATCGGCTACCTGCACACCGGCATCGAGAAGAACTGCGAGTACCGGACCTGGACCCAGGGCGTCACGTTCGTGACGCGCATGGACTACCTCTCCCCGCTGTTCAACGAGGCCGCCTACTGCCTCGGCGTGGAGAAGCTGCTCGGCGTCACCGCGCCGCCGCGCGCGCAGATCATCCGCGTGCTGCTGATGGAGATCAACCGCATCGCATCGCACCTCGTGGCGATCGCCACCGGCGGCATGGAGCTCGGCGCGATGACCGCCATGACCATGGGGTTCCGCGAGCGCGAGGAATGCCTGCACCTGCTGGAGTTCCTGACCGGCCTGCGGATGAACCACGCGTTCATCCGGCCGGGCGGCCTCGCGCAGGACCTGCCCGAGGGCTACGAGCACGCCGTCGCCGAGTTCATCAAGGTCATGAACAAGCGGCTGCCGGAGTACGACCGGCTGCTCACCGGCCAGCCGATCTGGAAGAACCGGCTGATCGGCGTCGGCTACCTGCCGGTCGACGCGTGCCTCGCGCTCGGCGTGACCGGGCCGATCCTGCGCTCCGCGGGCCTGCCGTGGGACATGCGCAAGGTCGAGCCGTACCTGGGCTACGAGGACTACAACTTCGAGGTGCCGACCTCGACCGCGGCCGACTCCTACGCGCGCTACGTGCTGCGCGTCGAGGAGATGCACCAGAGCCTGCGGATCATCAGCCAGGCGCTCAAGAAGCTCGAGCCCGGGCCGGTGATGGTCGAGGACGGCAAGATCGCCTGGCCGGCGAAGCTCGCGATCGGCTCGGACGGCATGGGCAACTCGCTCGACCACGTCCGCAAGATCATGGGCCAGTCGATGGAGGCGCTCATCCACCACTTCAAGCTGGTCACCGAGGGCTTCCAGGTGCCGGCCGGGCAGGTCTACACCGCGGTCGAGTCACCGCGCGGCGAGCTCGGCTACCACATGGTGTCCGACGGCGGCACCAGGCCGATGCGCGTCCACGTCCGGGAGCCGAGCTTCGTGAACCTGCAGTCCATGCCGGCGATGTCGGAGGGCGGCCTGGTCGCCGACGTCATCGCGGCCATCGCCTCGATCGACCCGGTGATGGGAGGAGTCGACCGGTGACGAACGAACCACTGTCCACCGGCGCCACCTACGGCGGCTCGAGCGTCGGCGCGGGGGAGACCCACGTCGCGGCCGGCCCGGACGTCGACGTGGTCGCCGCGTCGGCGGTCAGCCCCGAGGAGACCGAGCGGCTGGTCACACCGGCCACGCCGGACCTGTCGGTGTTCGGCCCGGACATCGTGGCCAAGGCTGGCGAGCTGATCGCGCGCTACCCGGAGTCGCGCTCCGCGCTGCTGCCGATGCTGCACCTCGTCCAGTCGGTGGAGGGGCACGTCAGCCAGGCCGGCATCCAGTTCTGCGCCCAGCAGCTGAGCCTCTCCAGCGCCGAGGTCAGCGCGGTCGTCACGTTCTACACGATGTACAAGCGCAAGCCGTGCGGCGAGCACCTGGTGAGCGTCTGCACCAACACGCTGTGCGCGGTGCTGGGCGGTGACGCGATCTACCAGCGGCTCCAGGAACACCTCGGCGAGGACGGCGAGCCGCTCAAGCACGAGGACACCGCCGGCGAGCCCGGCACGCCCGGCTCGATCACGCTCGAGCACGCCGAGTGCCTCGCCGCCTGCGACCTCGGCCCGGTGCTGCAGGTCAACTACGAGTACTACGACAACCAGACGCCCGAGTCGGCGGTCGCGCTCGTCGACGCGCTGCGCCGTGGCGAGCGGCCCGCGCCCACCCGCGGCGCGCCGCTGACCAGCCTGCGCGACGTCGAGCTGCAGCTGGCGGGCTTCTTCCCCGTGGACGAGGAGACGTACCGCTCCGAAGTGGACGGTCCGTCGGCGGCGGTGGAGACCCTGCGCGGCGCGCGGCTCGCCAACGAGCGCGGGTGGACCGCCCCGACGATGCCGGAGAAAGCCCCGGCACTCCCGGAGGTCGAGAAGAAATGACCACTGCGGAACTGGGCCTGCACGGCCCGCGTGGTCGCCAACCGCATCCAAGGGGAACGGGACGTAACCCGGCCACCGGTACGTACCGAACCGGACGGCACCTGAGCACGGTGACCACAAGGGTTAATTCCGGGGAGGCGGAGCAGTAATGACCACAGGCCAGAGGGCTACCCCCGACCCGGTGACCCCGGTGCTGACCAAGCGCTGGCTCTCGCCGGACTCCTGGCGCCTGTCGACCTACGAGCGGCTCGAGGGCTACACGGCGCTGCGCACCGCGCTCGCGGGCACGCCCGAGCAGCTGGTCCAGCTGGTCAAGGACTCCGGCCTGCGCGGCCGCGGCGGTGCGGGCTTCCCGGCCGGCGTGAAGTGGTCCTTCATGCCGCCCAACGAGGACAAGCCGCACTACCTCGTGATCAACGCCGACGAGGGCGAGCCGGGCACCTGCAAGGACATCCCGCTGATGATGGCGGACCCGCACTCGCTGATCGAGGGCTGCATCATCGCGGCCTACGCGATGCGCTCGCACCACTGCTTCATCTACGTGCGCGGCGAGGCGCTGCACTGCATCCGCCGGCTCAACGCCGCGGTGCGCGAGGCCTACGACGCCGGCTACCTCGGTGCGGACATCCTCGACTCCGGCTTCGGCCTGGACATCACCGTGCACGCCGGCGCGGGCGCGTACATCTGCGGCGAGGAGACCGCGCTGCTCGACTCGCTCGAGGGCCGCCGCGGCCAGCCCCGGCTCAAGCCGCCGTTCCCCGCGGCCGCCGGCGTGTACGGCATGCCGACCACGGTCAACAACGTCGAGACGATCGCGAGCGTGCCGTTCATCGTCAACGGCGGCGCCGACTGGTTCCGCACGATGGGCAGCGAGCGCTCGCCCGGGCCGAAGATCTTCTCGATCTCCGGCCACGTCGAGAAGCCCGGCCAGTACGAGGCGCCGCTCGGCACCACGCTGCGCCAGCTGCTCGAGCTCGCCGGCGGCATGAAGGACGGCATCCCGCTGAAGTTCTGGACGCCGGGCGGCTCGTCGACGCCGCTGTTCACCGCCGAGCACCTCGACGTCCCGCTGGACTTCGAGGGCGCGGCCGAGGCCGGCTCGATGCTCGGCACCACCGCGATCATGGTCTTCAACGAGACGGTGTCCGTGCCGTGGGCCGTGATGAAGTGGACCGAGTTCTACGAGCACGAGTCGTGCGGCAAGTGCACGCCGTGCCGCGAGGGCACCTACTGGCTCGCCGGCATCCTGCAGCGGATGGTGGCCGGGCACGGCACCGAGACCGACATCGAGACGCTGCTCGACATCTGCGACAACGTGCTCGGCCGGTCGTTCTGCGCGCTCGGCGACGGCGCGGTCAGCCCGATCCAGAGCGGCATCAAGTACTTCCGGGACGAGTTCCTCGCGCTCTGCGAGGACAACAAGAAGGCCAGCCCGGCCCTTGTGGGAGCTCACTAGAAATGACTGTCACCAACGACACTGCGGAAAAGCCGGCGGGGACGCCCGTGCCCGAGGGGCACGTGAAGCTCACCATCGACGGCGTCGAGGTGATCGCGCCCAAGGGTGAGCTGCTGATCCGCACGGCCGAGCGGCTCGGCACGGTCATTCCGCGGTTCTGCGACCACCCGCTGCTCGACCCGGCCGGCGCCTGCCGCCAGTGCCTCGTCGAGGTGGAGATGGGCGGGCGGCCGATGCCCAAGCCGCAGGCGTCCTGCACGCTCACGGTCGCCGACGGCATGGTCGTCAGGACGCAGAAGACCTCGCCCGTCGCCGACAAGGCCCAGCAGGGCGTGATGGAGCTGCTGCTCATCAACCACCCGCTGGACTGCCCGGTCTGCGACAAGGGCGGCGAGTGCCCGCTGCAGAACCAGGCCATGCGCCACGGCCGCGCGGACTCGCGGTTCGTCGAACAGAAGCGGACCTTCGCCAAGCCGATCCCGGTGTCCACGCAGGTGCTGCTGGACCGCGAGCGGTGCGTGCTCTGCCAGCGCTGTACCCGCTTCTCCGACCAGATCGCCGGCGACCCGTTCATCGAGCTGCTCGAGCGCGGCGCGCACCAGCAGGTCGGCATCGCGGAGAACAAGCCGTTCCAGTCCTACTTCTCCGGCAACACGATTCAGATCTGCCCGGTCGGCGCGCTCACCAGCGCCGCCTACCGGTTCCGCTCACGGCCGTTCGACCTGGTGTCCACGCCGAGCATCTGCGAGCACTGCTCGTCCGGCTGCGCGGAGCGCACGGACTGGCGGCGCGGCAAGGTGATGCGCAAGCTCGCCGGCGACGACCCCGAGGTCAACGAGGAGTGGATCTGCGACAAGGGTCGGTTCGCGTTCCGGTACCTGACCGCCGACGACCGGATCACCCGGCCGATGGTGCGCGACGCGCAGACCGGTGAGCTGGTCGAGGCGTCGTGGACCGACGCGCTGCGGGTGGCCGCCGAGGGCCTGGCCAAGGCACGCGAGGGCAGGGGCGTCGGCGTGCTGGCCGGCGGCCGGCTGACCGTCGAGGACGCCTACGCCTACGCCAAGTTCGCCCGGGTGGCGTTGCACACCAACGACGTCGACTTCCGGGCCCGCCCGCACTCGGCCGAGGAGCTGGACTTCCTCTCCTCGCACGTGGTCGGCACGACGCCGGAGACCGGCGTGACCTTCCGGGCCGTCGAGGCGGCGCCGGCGGTGCTGTGCGTCGCGCTGGACCCGGAGGAGGAGGCGCCGATCGTCTTCCTGCGGCTGCGCAAGGCGGCCCGCACGGGCCGTACCAAGGTGTTCCACATCGGACAGTGGACGACCCCGGCCGTGACCAAGACGATCCGCCCGCACGGCCCGGACAAGGCCGTCGTCGGGTCGCTGCTCGCCTGCGCGCCCGGCGCGGAGGCGGCCGCCGTGGCGGGACTGTCCGACCACGCCCCGGACGTCACCGAGGCGCTGGGCGGCGCCGGCTCGGTCATCCTCGTCGGCGAGCGTGCCGCGCAGGTGCCGGGCCTTTTCACCGCCGTGGTCAGGCTCGCGGAGTCGACCGGGGCGCGGATCGCCTGGATCCCGCGGCGGGCCGGCGAGCGCGGCGCGCTCGACGCCGGCGCGG
>NZ_DATBKY010000180.1:0-34689 GCF_036555685.1 Actinophytocola sp.
GCCTGTGGGCCACCGCCGCCAGAAGCGGCGGTGACCCACTTCTGCGGCGTGCTTCAGCTGAGCGTTCGGCCGGCGCGACGATGATGCCTTCGGACCCGCGGACGTAGCTGTCCTCGATGTCGTCCACGGCGAAGCGTTGTCAGCCCGAATCAGCGGTAGATGGCCAGCCAGATCGCGATGTAGTGGGACAGGGCGGCCAGCACGGTCGCCGCGTGGAAGAACTCGTGGTGGCCGAACACCTGGGGCCACGGGTTGGGCCAGCGGGTCGCGTAGAAGATCGCGCCCATGGTGTAGAACGCGCCGCCCACCAGGAGCAGGACGAGCGCCGCCACGCCTGCCTGGTGCAGCAGGTCCGGCAGCACGAACACGGCCACCCAGCCCAGCGCGATGTAGATCGGCGTGCCCAGCCACCGTGGCGCGTGGGGCCACAGGAGCTTCAGCAGCACACCCAGTACGGCGCCGCCCCATACGACCGCCAGGACTATGTAGCCCGTCGGCTGGGGCATGGCCAGCAGGGTGAACGGCGTGTACGTCCCCGCGATGAACAGGAAGATCATCGAGTGGTCCAGGCGCTTCATCCACGCCCGCACGCGCTGGCTCACCCACCAGCGCCGGTGGTACAGGGCGCTCACGCCGAACAGGCCGAGCACGGTCGCGCCGTACACGGCCGTGGCCCAGCCCGCGGTGGCGGACACGGTGGCCGCGGAGACGGCGATCAGGGTGGCGCCGGTGGCGACCGAGACCAGGAACGACCAGTAGTGGATCACGCCGCGCATTCGCGGCCGCAGGTGCTGGGTGGGCGGCGGTGGGTTGAGCATCGCGGCTGGCACGAAAGTCAGGCTACGGGACCGTAGGTTCGCGCGCCCGGCACCGTGAACGGCCTCACGACCAGCCGACGACCTCTCGGTGCTCGACCGCGAGGCAACGGTCCATGACCACGTCCAGGCCACCCTCGGCGGCGATCGTGGCGCCTTCCTCGCTCAGCACGCCCAGCTGCAGCCACAGCGCACCCGCCCCGATGGCCACCGCGTCGCGGGCGATCTCCGGCACGTGCTCGGGGCGGCGGAACACGTCGACGATGTCCACACCCGGCGGCAGGTCGCTCAGCGACGCGTACGCGGGCAGCCCCTCCCACGACTCCAGCGCGGGGTTCACCGGCAGGATGTGCAACCCCGCCCGCCGCAGGTAGCGCGCGACCCCGTGGCTCGGCCGGCCGGGGCTCGCGGACAGGCCGACGACGGCGACCGTCCGTGCCTCGCGCACCAGCCGCTCGATCACGGAGAGGTCCTGCCACCGCGGATCGATGTCCGTTCGCTGCATGCTTCCAGTGTGCCCTGTCCCCGGCCGGGCCGCGTACCCTGCGAGAACGTGACATCCCTCTGGCGGAGATTCCGCAAGAAAGCCTCCCGGCTCGTCTACGGCCTCTACGACAAGCGGCTCATCCAGCAGGCCGCGGGCCGCCACCCCCGGCACGTCGGGGTCGTGCTCGACGGCAACAGACGCTGGGCGCGGGAGGCGGGGTTCACCGATGTCGTCGACGGCTACCTGGCCGGCGCCCGGCGGATCGCCGAGCTGCTGAGCTGGTGCCGGGAGGCGCACGTGGAGGTGGCCACCCTGTGGCTGCTCTCGACCGACAACGTGACACGCCCGCAGGAGGAGCTCCAGCCCCTGCTCAAGGTCATCGAGGGCGTCGTCGACGAGCTCGCCGAGGACGGCAACCCCTGGCGGATGCGCATCATCGGGGCGCTCGACGTGCTGCCCGACGAGACCGCCACCCGCATCGCCGCCGCCGCACGGCGGACCGAGGGGCGGACGGGCATGGAGGTCAACATCGCGGTCGGTTACGGCGGCCGCCGGGAGATCGCGGACGCCGTGCGCAAGCTGCTGCAACAGCACGCCGAGGAGGGCACGACCATCGAGGAGCTGGTCGAGGTCCTCGACGTCGACCACATCGCGGAGCACCTGTACACCTCGGGCCAGCCCGACCCGGACCTCGTCATCCGCACCTCCGGTGAACAACGGCTGTCCGGATTCCTGCTCTGGCAGTCCGCGCATTCCGAGTTCTGGTTCACCGAGGCCTATTGGCCCGACTTCCGGCGCACGGATTTCCTCCGCGCGCTGCGCGACTACGCAATTCGGCACCGCCGGTTCGGTTCCTAGAAAAACGACCGCGAGGGCTCGGAAATGAATCCGAGCCCTCGCAAATCGTCAGGGCGAGATCAGTCCTCGTCGGCGAGCGACTGGGCGATCAGCGCCGGGGTGGTGGCGATGCCCGTGTAGGCGCCGGCCACCAGCGCGGCCGCGCCGGTGCCCAGTGCGCCGCCACCGAGGATGACGGTGTCATAGGCGTTCCCGAAGTCCGGGAGCGCGCCGTCCTCCTCCAGCACACCCGGCACGTCCAGGTCGTCCACCGGGTCCGCGGCGGCGGTCGCCGGCGTGGCGACCATCGACAGGCCGATGGCGGCAGCGGCGACAACGCCGACCTTTTTCAGCACGTTTCCATCTCCTTCGACAACGGGTTTTCGGGAAACTTCACGGGATCCGTTCCTTGTGGTCCGTCACGAACCACGCTACTGGCGAACGAATGAGTTCGCGTCGCCGAATACCCCATCGTGTCGAGGATTTCGGTATGTTCACCATTTCTGGTTTTCCGCGAAGATTGGCCGGCTCTGCTCGGTGATCATCGCGTAAACGCTTGGCAGCGGACTGTGCCTGGTCAGCGGCGCGAGTGCGGCTCGAGTGGGCCAAGGTGGTCGCCTGGACGACGGATGCCCCAGGTCAGCGGCCATGATCACGCCGTGTAGCCGGGTTGTGCATCTGCACGTGCGATCACGATACGAAAATCACCTGCGTGGCTGCCTGTCGAGTAACCGCAACCCCGGGTAGCGTCCGAAGTGATGGGTCGCGCCCACGCGGCCCGTCCCGGGAGGCCCAGGTCGTGATGGCAACGATCGAGAGGGCCGGCACCCGGCCCTCGTGGGCGACGCGGCCGGCGTCGAGGAGGTCCTCGGAACCGACCTGATCGCCCAACCTGGGTGGGTGCCTGGCCCTACGAGGAGCGAACGTGGGTGTCGCGTTCGCATGGGAGTTGCCGTGACCGCATCGCGTTCTTCTGGAGGCTCCGTTGACCAGCGCCGCACCTACGTTCTCGACACGTCCGTGCTCCTCTCCGACCCGTGGGCGGTGACCCGATTCGCTGAGCACGCCGTCGTTCTCCCACTCGTCGTGATCGGTGAGCTCGAGGGCAAGCGCCACCACCCCGAGCTCGGCTGGTTCGCCAGAGAAGCTCTCCGACTGCTGGATGACCTGCGACAACGTCACGGCCGGCTGGACAAGCCGATCCCCATCGGGACCACGGGCGGCACGCTGCACGTGGAGCTGAACCACTCCGACCCGGGCGTGCTGCCGCCCGGTTTCCGCGCCGACTCCAACGACGCCCGCATCCTCGCCTGCGCGCTCAACCTCGCCGCCGAGACCGACGGCGTCGCCCTGGTCACCAAGGACATCCCGCTGCGGGTCAGGGCCGCCGCGGTCGGCGTCGACGCCGACGAGTACCGCGCCCAGGAGGTCACCCCGTCCGGCTGGACCGGGATGGCCGACCTCGAGCTGCCCGCCGAGGCGCTCGACGCGCTGTACCGCGACGGCGAGATCGACCCGGCCCTCTACGAAGGCGAGCAGGCCGCCGAGTACCCGTGCAACACCGGCCTGCGGCTGATCGCCCCCTCGGCGAGCGCGCTCGGCCGGATCACCAAGGACAAGCAGGTCCAGCTCGTCCGCGGCGACCGGGAGGCGTTCGGCCTGCACGGCCGCTCCGCCGAGCAGCGGGTCGCGCTCGACCTGCTGCTCGACCCCGAGGTCGGCATCGTCTCGCTCGGCGGGCGGGCCGGCACCGGCAAGTCGGCGCTCGCGCTGTGCGCCGGCCTCGAGGCGGTCATGGAGCGCGGGCTGCACCGCAAGGTCGTCGTCTTCCGCCCGGTCTACGCGGTCGGCGGCCAGGAGCTCGGCTACCTGCCCGGCTCGGAGAGCGAGAAGATGCAGCCGTGGGCGCAGGCGGTGTTCGACACCCTCGGCGCGCTGGTCAGCAAGGCCGTGATCGACGAGGTGCTCGACCGCGGCATGCTCGAGGTGCTCCCGCTGACCCACATCCGCGGCCGCTCGCTGCACGACTCGTTCGTGATCGTCGACGAGGCGCAGTCGCTGGAGCGCAACGTGCTGCTGACCGTGCTGTCCCGGCTCGGCACCGGGTCGCGGGTGGTGCTCACCCACGACGTGGCGCAGCGGGACAACCTGCGCGTCGGCCGGCACGACGGCGTCGCCGCGGTGATCGAGAAGCTCAAGGGCCACCCGCTGTTCGCACACGTCACGCTGACCAGGTCGGAGCGCTCGCCGATCGCGGCGCTGGTGACCGAGATGCTGGAGGATCACGCCTGATCCGAGCGGCTGGACCGCGCGGCGGCGCCCGTCCCTGGTAGGGATAACCCCCGGGTCAAACCGGGAGCTTTCCTGATGGTTCGCGGGGTCCCGGCACGAGAGTGTTGACTCGTGACGAACCTCGTGCCGATCCAGGAGCGGGCGCCGCGCGTCCGCACCGCCGCCGTGCGGCGGCCGTCCGTCTTCGCCGTCCGGCTGGGACTGTCGGGCATCGTGCTGTCGGCGTTGTTCATGACCCAGCTGACCGTGGTCGCGTGGGACCGGATGAACGTGCTGGACACGACGATGTCCGACTACGTCTTCGTGCCGCGGGTGGGCTGGATGTTCGACGCCGCCGTGCTGTGCATGTGCGTCGCCGGCATCGGCGCGACGGCGGGCCTCGCCGCGATCCGGCTGCTGGGCAACGGCTTGCTGCGCGTCGCGCTCGGGCTCGCGGTCCTCGGGTCGCTGCTCGCCGCGCTGTTCCGCACCGACCTGGGCGAGTCACTGTCCACTTCGGCCCAGATCCACCGGTACGCGGCCGGCGTGGTCTTCTTCTGCGTGCCGATCGCGGCCTTCCTGCTGGCGCGCTCGCTGACCGGCGTCGGCTACCTCACCCGCGACCGGAAGCTGTTGTACGCCAACGTGATCGTGACGTCGGTCGTCCTGGCGCTGTTCATGACGAGCCACTTCGGCGCGATGCCCGAGCTGCTGCAGGAGCTCAACGGGCTGTTCCAGCGGCTGCTGTTCGTGCTCGAGCTGATCCTGCTCGGCCAGATCGTCCTGCTGCCGCTGCGGTTCCGGCTGCTACCAGCCGCGCGGTAGCGGGGCGCCCTCGGCGAAGCCGGACGCCGACTGCGTGCCGACGACCGCCTTGGCGTGGAACTCCTCGAGCGTCGTCGCCCCCGTGTACGTGCAGGCCGAGCGGACGCCGGAGCAGATCGAGTCGAGCAGGTCCTCCACGCTCGGCGCGGCCGGGTCGAGGCGCATCCGGGAGGTCGAGATGCCCTCCTCGAACAGCGCCTTGCGGGCCCGGTCGAACGCGCCGTCGCCGCGGGTGCGGGCGGTGACCGCGCGCTTGGACGCCATGCCGAACGACTCCTTGTACGGCTGGTCCTGCTCGTCGCGCTGCAGGTCGCCGGGCGACTCGTACGTGCCGGCGAACCACGAGCCCACCATCACGCTGGACGCGCCCGCGGCGAGCGCGAGCGCCACGTCGCGCGGATGTCGGACGCCGCCGTCGGCCCACACGTTCTTGCCCAGCTCGCGGGCCGCGCGGGCGCACTCGAGCACGGAGGAGAACTGCGGGCGGCCGACGCCGGTCATCATCCGCGTGGTGCACATCGCGCCCGGCCCGACGCCGACCTTCACCACGTCGGCACCGGCCTCGATCAGGTCGCGCACGCCCTGCGCCGTGACCACGTTGCCGGCCGCCACCGGTACGCCCGGCTCGCTCGCGCGCACCGCCTTCAGGGCGGCGAGCATCTTCTCCTGGTGGCCGTGCGCGGTGTCCACGACGAGCGTGTCGACGCCGGCCTCGGCCATGGCCGTCGCTTTGGCGGCCACGTCGCCGTTCACGCCGATGGCCGCGGCGACCCGCAGCCGGCCGTCGTCGTCGACGGCCGGCCGGTACAGCTCGGCCCGCAGCGCGCCGACCTCGGTGAGCACGCCCGCGAGCCGGCCCTCGCCGTCGACGCCGAGCGCGATCTGGGCGGTGCGGCCGTGCAGCCGGTCGAACACCTCGCGCGGCGGCGTGCCGATCGGCATGGTGACGAGCTCGGGATCGGCCACCTCGCCGACGCGGGTGAACCGGTCGACGCCCGCGCACGCGCCCTCGTCGACCACGCCAACGGGCCGGCCGGCGCCGTCGACCACGACGACCGCGCCGTGTGCGCGCTTGGGCAGCAGGTTCAGCGCGTCGGCGACCGCGTCGCCGGGTGTGAGCACGAGCGGGGTGTCCCAGACGGTGTGCCGGGACTTCACCCACGCCACGATGTCGGCCACCACGGCGGGGTCGACGTCCTGCGGCAGCACGACGAGCCCGCCGCGGCGGGCGACCGTCTCGGCCATCCGCCGCCCGGCGACCGCGGTCATGTTGGCCACCACCAGTGGAATGGTCGCACCGGTACCGTCCGATGTGGACAAGTCGACGTCGAACCGCGACTCGACCGACGATCGGTTGGGCACCAGGAAGACGTCGTCGTAGGTCAGGTCGTAGGCCGGCGGGTCGTTGAGGAAGCGCACGTCAAGAGCGTAAACGCTGGTGCCGGGCGCGCTGGCCTCGGTGACGCCGGTGGTGCCAGACTGCGCCCGTGCACTGGCTTCGCGTCGGCTCGGCCGCGTCGGTCGGTATGGCCGTGGTGACCCTGGTGGCCGCGGTGTCGATCACGGTCGCCGCGGTCGTCGCGGTGGTGGTGACCACCCAGTGGCAGTGGGCCTTCGCCGCCGTGGTGGGGCTGCTGTTCGCCGCGCTGTCCTGGCGCCTGTTCGTGCGGGGGCTGTACGTCGACGACCACGGCGTCCGGGTCCGGCTGGTGTTCCGGACGGTCACGTTCGAGTGGGCGTCCGTCCGCGCGATGCGGCCGCAGGAGGTCTCCCTCGCCGGTGCGGACGCGGCGGACCGGCCGGCCCGGCAGGTGTGCTTCGACCTGGCCGACGGGCGAACCGTCGAGGCTCCCGTCTTCGGCACGGCCGACTTCGACGGCATCGTGGTGGACCTGCAGCACCGGCGGGAGCAGGTCCGGTAGCGCCGCCGGTCACGAGCTGCCGGGCAGCATGGCGCGCAGGGTGTCGATGGTGTCCGCTTCCGGGGGTTCCTTGTCCGGTCGGTAGCGCACCACGCGGGCGAACCGCAGCGCCACGCCGCCCGGGTAGCGGGAGCTGACCTGCACGCCGTCGAGGGCGATCTCCACGACCAGGTGCGGGCGCAGGTACACCGTCCAGTCCGTGCGCCGGTCCTCGTACTTGGGGAACTCCTCGGTCTGCCACGCGAGCAGCTCGTCGGTGAGGCCCTTGAACGTCTTGCCGACCATGATCGGCGGGCCGCCGTCCGGGTCGCGAGCGCCGAGGTGGAGGTTGGACAGGTAGCCCGTGCGCCGGCCGTGGCCCCACTCCGCCGCGAGCACGACCAGGTCGAGCGTGTGCACCGGCTTGACCTTGCGCCACGCCTTGCCCCGCCGGCCGGCCTGGTAGGTCGAGTCGAGGTCCTTCACGACCACGCCCTCGTGGCCCTTCTCCAGCGCCGCGTTCAGCACCTCCTCCGCCTGCTCGACGGTCGGCTCGATCGCGCCGGGGATGACCAGCGCGTCGCCGACCGCCTTGTGCAGGGCCTCGTTGCGCTCGCGGAGCGGGGCGTCGATCAGGTCGGCGCCGTCGAGGTGGACGCAGTCGAAGAAGTACGGGTGCAGCAGCAGCTCGCGCTCGCTGGTCGCGCCGAAGCGGCTCATCGTCTCCTGGAACGGGCGGGGGCGGCCGTCGTCGTTGAGGGCCAGCGTCTCGCCGTCGAGGACGGCCTGCCGCGCGGGCAGCCGCTGCACCAGGTCGACCAGCTCGGGGACGGACCTGGTGATCTCGCGCAGCGTGCGCGTGTAGACGTGCACCTCGTCGCCGTCCTTGTGCACCTGGATGCGCGCGCCGTCGAGCTTGTACTCGATCACCACGGCACCTTCCAGCGCCTCGGCGAGCGACTCGCCGGGGGACGCGAGCATCGGGCGGATCGGCCGGCCGAGCGTCAGGCCGAACTCGTTCAGGGCCGCCTCGCCGCCGGTCAGCGCGGCCTCGGCGGTGTCGGGTAACCGCCCGGAGAGCATGAACGCCCGGCGGACGGCCTCCTTGCCGACCCCGGCGGCCGCCGCGATCGCGTCGAGCATGACGCCCTCGAGGGCGCCCTGGCGGAGCTCGCCGGCGAGCAGGTGCAGCAGGAAGCGCTGCTCGGCGACGGTGGCCGCGCCGAACAGGGCGCCGAGCAGGTCGGACCGGCGCTGCGCGGACCCCTTTCCGCTGGTCGCGGCGATCTCGTCGAAGGCGTGGTCGACCTCTTCGACAGTGAGCGACGGGGACTCGGCCGGCGCGTGCCGCAGGTCGACCAGCGTGCGCCAGCCCGCGCCGATGCGGCCCTGCCGCGGCGTGCCGGCCAGGTAGCCGACGACCGTGCCGATCTGGTCGCCGGCGCGGCGGAGCAGCTCCGCGAGCGCCTCGACCTTGGCCAGCCGGGAGCGGGTGGCCGAGACGGCGGCGGAGGTCTGGACGACGTCGGCGAGCAGCACAGCGACATCATGCCCCCGAGGACCGACATTCCGCCGGGCTTGACCTTCACCATGGGGGAGGGCCCAGCGTGGCGGGTACCGGGCGCGGTGCCCGGTTCGAGGAGGTGCGTGGTGCTGACCATCGGGACGTTCGCCAGGGCGTCACGGCTCTCGCCGAAGGCGCTGCGGCTGTACGACGAGCTGGGGCTGCTGCGCCCGGCCCGGGTCGACCCGGTCAGTGGATACCGGCTCTACGAGCCCGCCCAGCTGGAGCGGGCGCGGCTGGTGGCGTGGCTGCGGCGGCTCGGCATGCCGCTGGCGCGGATCAAGGCGGTCTGCGACCTGCCGCCCGCGTCGGCCGCGGCGGCGGTCGCCGAGTACTGGAGCCACGTCGAGGCGGAGACCGCGGCCAGGCGGGACCTCGCCGAGTTCCTCGTCGACCATCTGTCTAGAAAGGACTCGGAGATGTCCTCGCCGCTCACCGTCCGCTTCGCCGTCCGCACCGATCGCGGGCTCGTCCGCGACACGAACCAGGACCGGGCCTACGCCGGTCGGCGCGTGCTCGCCGTCGCCGACGGGTACGGCTCCGGCGAGGCCGGTGCCGCCGCCAGCGAGGCCGCGATCGACGCCCTGCGCCGGCTGGACGCCACCGTGCCCGCGGGCGACCTGCTGAACGTGATGTCCGAGGCCGGCCGCCGGGCGGGCACGGCGGTGCGCGACCTCATGGCGGCGGACCCCGAGCCGGACGGCGGCACGACGCTGACCGCGCTGCTCTGGTCGGGTTCGCAGCTGGGCCTCGTGCACATCGGCGACAGCCGCGCGTACCTCCTGCGGGACGACGAGCTGTTCCAGATCACCCACGACCACACCGTCGTCCAGGCCATGGTGGACGAGGGGAAGCTGACGGAGGACGAGGTGGCGACCCACCCGCAGCGGATGCTCCTGCTGCACGCCCTGGGCACGCGCGAGCCGGACGTGGCGCTGCGGGACGTCCAGGTGGGCGACCGCTACCTGCTCTGCTCCGACGGCCTGCACCGCGTCCTCGACGACGACACCCTGCGCTCGGTGCTGAGCTCGATCGCGGACCCGGACGCGGCGGTCGGCCACCTGGTGGACCTGGCCAACCAGCAGGGCGGCCCGGACAACGTGAGCTGCGTGATCGCGGACATCGAAGCCCGCTGACGACGGCGGGGCGCGGCTGCGCTACGAAGTGACCCGTGCCAGACGAGCCGCGCCCCGCCTTCGTTCCGCTATGGCCCGTCTGTGAACGCGTGGACGGGTGTATCGGCATCGTTGTCCACGACGGTGCCTGCCTCGGGCATCTGGGCGATCAATTGGACGACTACCTTGACGGGCTGCGCCCGGGCGATGCCCTGGAGGCTCGTGGCGCTGTCGTGACAGCTGTACTCGTCAACCGTGTTCTCGACCGAGTTAAGTACGGTCGGACCGTCCCAGGCACGATCGCCCTCGAGCACGCCGAGATCATTGGTGACGATTCCCGGTTCGAGTTGATCGATTTCAATGGCGACGTGTCGTGTTCGTGGGCGCGGTTTGCCGGTTCGGTACGATTCAACCACTCGCGCTTTCACCAACACGTCAGCTTCGACAACGCGACGTTTGCCAGCACGGCGCAGTTCGAAAACGTCCAGGTGACCGGAGAACTCCGCTTCGTCAACGCACGCTTCGAGAAGCGGGCCCGGTTCGGCCCGCTCAGGGCATCCGGCCTTGACCTTGACGGGGTGCGCTGCGCGGCGATGACGGAGATCGACGTGCAGGTCGAGCGCCTCACTTGTCGGCGTGCGCGCTTCGAAGAGGGGGTTGTGATCCGGGCGAACGATGGTGCGGTCTTCGTCGAGCAGGCCAGGTTCGGCGCACCGTCGCTGATATCCGGAATCCGGGTGATGCCGCGGCTGAGCTCGTTGCGGCAGACCGAAGTCAACAATCTCGAGCTGGCCGACGTCGACCTGCGGTTGTGCGTGTTCGCCGGGGCCTACCGGTTGGATCAGCTCCGCCTCGCTGGGCGATGTCCGTTCGACCGCCCGCCCCGCGGTTGGTGGACTCGGCGCCGGACCATCGTCGAGGAGCACGTGTGGCGCAAGTGGCCCACCGACCGGCCGGACTACTGGCACCTCTACCCAGCGGATCCGGAGCGGATGGCGAACGTGTACCGGTCGTTGCGGAAGGCCTTTGAGGACAGCAAGTTCGAGGCCGGGGCGGGCGACTTCTACTACGGCGAGATGGAGATGCGGCGCCACTCCGCCGAAACCCCGCACGCGGAGCGTTGGATCCTCACGGTCTACTGGCTGCTGTCCGGCTACGGGCAGCGGGCCGCGCGGGCGATCGCGGCCCTGGTACTGGTCATCGTGGTCGTCGGGGTGCTGCTCGCGTTGTGGGGGCAGCCGGCCGGCGACGCGGCGCGGATCGCCGTCGGGGCGGTCGTGTTGCGCGAGCCCGGGGCCGAGCTGACCGAGGCCGGGCAGTGGACGGTCATGGTCGCGCGGGTGCTCGGGCCGGTGTTGCTCGCACTCGCGGTGCTGGCGGTTCGGGCCCGGGTCAAGCGGTAGTCAGCCGCCGCGGGACATGCGCAGGACGTCGAGTGCCTCGTCCAGCTGGGCTTCGGTCAGCTTGCCGTCGTCGACATGGCCGCGTTCCAGCACGACCTCGCGAATGGTCTTGCGCTCCGTCAGCGACTGCTTCGCGATGGCGGCCGCCTCCTCGTAGCCGAGGTAGCGGTTCAGCGGCGTGACGATCGACGGGGAGGACTCCGCGTACTCGCGCTGGCGGTCCACATTGGCCGCCACGCCGGCGAACACCTTGTCCGCCAGCAGGTGTGACACGGAGGAGACGAGGCGGGCCGACTCGAGGACGTTCCGGGCGATCACCGGCAGCATCACGTTCAGCTGGAAGTTGCCCTGGCTGCCGGCGAAGGCGACCGCCGCGTCGTTGCCGATCACCTGGGCCACCACCATCATCGTGGCCTCGCAGATCACCGGGTTGACCTTGCCCGGCATGATCGACGAGCCCGGCTGCAGGTCCGGCAGCGCCAGCTCGCCCAGGCCCGTCCGCGGGCCCGAGCCGAGCCACCGCACGTCGTTGGCGATCTTGTAGAGCGCCACGGCGACCGTGCGGAGCTGGCCGGACGCCTCGACCACGGAGTCCTGTGTGGCCTGCGCCTCGAAGTGGTCGCGCGCCTCGGTCAGCGGCAGCCCGGTCTCCGCCGCCAGCGCGGACGCGACCAGACCGCCGAACTCCGCCGGCGCGTTCAGGCCGCTGCCCACCGCCGTGCCACCGATGGGCAGCTCGCCCAGCCGGGGCAGGCACGACTCCAGCCGCTCGATGCCGTACCGCACCTGCGCCGCCCACGCGCCGGCCTCCTGCCCGAGCGTGAGCGGCACCGCGTCCATCAGGTGCGTGCGGCCGGACTTGACCACCGACGCCCACTCCCCGGCCCGCCGCTCGATCACCGACGCGAGGTGCTCCAGCGCCTGCAGCACGTCGCGGACCACGGCCTCGGTGGCCGCGACGCGGATCGTCGTGGGGAAGGTGTCGTTGGACGACTGCGACGCGTTGACGTGGTCGTTCGGGTGTACGTCCAGGCCCGACGACCGGGACGCGAGCGTCGCGATGACCTCGTTGGCGTTCATGTTCGACGAGGTCCCCGAGCCGGTCTGGAACACGTCGATCGGGAACTGGTCGTCGTGCCGGCCCTCGGCGACCTCCTCGGCCGCGGCGGCGATCGCGCCGGCCAGGTCGGGCTCGAGGATGCCGAGACGCTCGTTCGTCCGCGCGGCCGCCGCCTTCAGCAGGCCGAGCGCGCGGATCTGGCTGCGCTCGAGCCCGCGACCAGAGATCGGGAAGTTCTCCACGGCCCGCTGCGTCTGGGCCCGCCACAGCGCGTCGGCGGGCACCTTGACCTCGCCCATCGTGTCCCGCTCGATCCTGAACTGATTCTCGGTCACCCCTCCATCCTGACGTGTTGCGGCGAGGCCCGCCCGGGTAGCTTGTGGTGGTGCTGGCCACTCCCCATAGGTAGGTGTGCATGAGCTCCGCCGAGACACCGTCCGAGGTCGACCTGCTGATCGTCGGCGCAGGCCCGACGGGCCTGTTCGCCGGGTACTACGCCGGGTTCCGCGAGCTCACCACCGCGGTGGTGGACTCGCTGCCGGAGCCGGGCGGGCAGGTCACGGCGATGTACCCGGAGAAGAAGATCTTCGACGTGGCGGGCTTTCCCGTGGTACTGGGCAGAGATCTGGTCGCGTCGCTGGTCGAGCAGGCCGACCAGTTCAAGCCGACCTACCTGCTGGGCCGGCGCGCGCGCACGCTGTCCGAAGTGGACGGCAAGTTCGACGTCGGGCTGGAGGACGGCACGGTCGTGCGGACCGGCGCCGTCCTGATCACCGCGGGCATGGGCGAGTTCACCCCGCGGCCGCTGCCCGCCGGGGACGGCTGGCTGGACCGGGGCGTGGTGAACTTCGTGCCGGAGCTCGAGGCGCTGCGCGACCAGGACGTGGTGATCGTCGGCGGCGGCGACTCGGCGTTCGACTGGGCGCTGTCGCTGCACCCGATCGCGCGCAGCGTCACGCTCGTCCACCGGCGCAACAAGTTCCGCGCGTTCGCCGCGACCGTGCGGCAGGTGCGCGAGCTGGGCGTGCCGATCATCACGGACGCGCAGGTGGTCGAGCTGCGTGGCGACTCCGCCGGCCGGCTGGCCGAGGTCGAGCTGGACGTGAAGGACGAAGCCGAGCCGGTCGTGCTGCCCGCGCAGACGGTCGTCGCGGCGCTCGGCTTCACCGCGGACCTCGGGCCGATCGAGTCGTGGGGCCTGGAGATCACCCGCCGCGCGGTGGCCGTCGACTCGACGATGCGCACCGCGCGGGAGCGGATCTACGCCGCCGGCGACATCGCCGCGTACCCGGGCAAGGTCAAGCTGATCGCGACCGGCTTCGGCGAGGCGGCCACGGCCGTGAACAACATCGCGGTCGCGCTCAACCCGGAGGCGCACCTGTTCCCGGGCCACTCGAGCGACGTCAGCTGACGCGCCAGTCGCGGGCCAGGAGGCCGAACAGCATGTCGTCGGTCCACTCGTTCTTCAGCCAGGTGTGCTCGCGGCGCAGGCCTTCGCGCTTGAAGCCCAGCCGGTCGAGCAGCCGGGCCGACGCGAGGTTGCGGGCGTCGCACTCGGCGCAGACCTTGTGCAGTCCCGCGTCGAACAGGCGGTTCAGCACGCAGCGGACGGCCTCGGTGGCGTAGCCGCGCCCCTGGTACGCCGGAGCGAGCGTGAAGCCGAGCTCCGCCCGCCGCCCGTTCTCGTCACGGCACACGGCGACATCGCCGATCAGCACGCCTTCCGCGCGCAGCTCGACCGCGTACTGGAACCAGCCCGGCATCTCCTCGGTCGCGGCGGCGAACTCCGTGACCAGGCGACGTGCCTCCACCGGCGGCACGGGTGCGGTCCACGACTGGTAGCGGGCGACCTCCGGTTCGGAGCGGTATGCCGCGAACGCGGGCACGTCCTCGTCGCGGAACCGCCGCACCACGAGCCGGTCCGTCGACGCGAACGCCGTGCTCACGCGGCCACCCGGCGCCGGGGCCACAACACGATCGCGCCCACGCCCACCACGACGGCCGCCGCGAGCACGCGGGACAGCAGGAGGTACTCGCCGGGGTAGAGCACGCCGTCCAGGTACGCGCCGAACACGATGAAGGCCGGCGCCAGGAAGTGCACCGCCATCGTCAGCTCGGCCGGCAGCCTCACGCCGGCCACGCTACGGCACGGCCTGCACGAACTCACCCGTGCGAAGCCGGCGGTGGAGTTGGGTGGCGGAGTTCGGCGGTGGAGTTGGGCGGCCGGCCTACGGGACGACCTGGACCACGTCGCCGACGGCGAGCCCGTTGTAGAACGCCTGCGCGGCCGAGTTCGACAGGTGCACGCAGCCGTGCGACAGGTCGTACAGGCTGCCCTCGTGGAACGCGATGCCGCCGTTGAAGAACACCGAGTACGGCATCGGCGCCATGTCGAACTCGCGGCTGAGGTGGTCGATGTCCTTGTACTGCACGTGGAACGTGCCGGGCGGCGTCTCGTGGCCCGGCCGGCCGTGCGTGATCGGTACCGGGCCCATCGCGACCTTGCCGCCGGCCAGCAGCCACGCCTGGTTCGCGGACAGGTCGACGCACGCGTCGGTGCCGGGACCACACGGCACGCCCTTCGGCGGCGGCGGTGGCGGCGGGGCCTTCTTCACGATCTTCGCGTTGGCCTCGACGATGTCGGGCAGCACGCGGATCTTCGTCGGCCCGGGCTTCGCCTGCTGGGTCGGCTCCGTGGTGGTCGGGGCGGTCGTCTCGGTCGGCGTGCCGGGCAGCGGGGGCTTCGACGCGTTGTCCGCGGTCCCGCACGCCGCCAGGAGCCCGGCTCCGGCCGCGGCCAGTACGACGACCAACGTGGGCACGCGCATGCCGGCTCCTCTCGCCCTCGTAACCGGAAGACGACCTTGATCCCGGCCCGGTTGCCAGATCATCGGGAGCCGTGTGCAAACCGTTACAGAAAGTCGAAGACCGCATGCGGGACTGCGATGTCCCACATGCGGCCTTCGAGGTGGATCGTCAGACCCCGGTCGTCTGCGCGATCCAGTCGGCGTAGGCCGTGGCATTGGTGTAGATCGACGGTCCCGTCGCGCACGTCGAGTCACCGTTGCCGCTTCGGCTCGTCACGCCGATCAGCTGGAAGGCGCCCGCGTCGCCCACGATCTGCGGACCGCCCGAGTCGCCGTAGCAGGCACCCGCGTTCCCGTTCGGGTTGCTGGTGCACAGCTCGAGCGAACCGTCGATGTCGGTGCAGGAACTCGCGTCCAGCACCTCGACGTCCAGCTGCTGCAGGAAGTCGGGGGCGCCACAGCCACCCGGCTCCGGACAGGTCTGACCCCAGCCGAGCAGCCGGGACTTCGTGCCGGCCGGTGCCTCGCCGGCGAGCTGGATCGGCGCCGACTGGGCGGGCGCGGCCAGCTTCACCAGGGCGATGTCGTTGCCCGGCGAGGTGCCGTCGTAGCCCGGGTGGACCGTGATCTCGGCGGCCTGCGCCTCCTCGCCGCCCTGCTGGTACTCGTTGCTGCCGATGCGCATCGACACGCTGCCCGGGTCCTGGCCCTGCACGCAGTGCGCGGCGGTCACGACCCACTCGGCGTTGATCAGCGAGCCGCCGCAGAAGTGCTGGCCGCCCTGCTGCAGCGACACCATGAACGAGTACTCCTGGTCGGCGTCGCCGCCGCCAACGATCTTCGGTGTGACTCCACCTTCGTTGTCCGCGAACGCGGACGGCACCATCACAGCAGCCGCGACCGCGGTTGCCACGCCGGCGAGAAGGCCCACGACCAGAGAACGCTTGCGCATGTTCTCTCTCCTTCCGTGCCCCATGCCCTGGCTGGGCATAGTTGCGGAAGGTAGCCGTCGGTCACGAATGAGTGACACCCGCAAAAGTAGGAAGCGCCACCGACGATCGTCGGTCGGAGTCAGGGCAGTGGCGGCAGCGGTTTCTCCTCGCTCGCCTTCTCGAGCCGGTCGAAGTCGACGGTCGAGTACTGGCGCAGCTTGGTCAGCCGGTGGAAGCCGTCGATCATCCGCACGGTGCCGGACTTCGAGCGCATCACGATCGACTGCGTCGTGCAGCCGCCGCTTCGGTAGTGCACGCCGCGCAGCAGGTCGCCGTCGGTCACGCCGGTGGCGCAGAAGAACGCGTTGTCGCCGCTGACCAGGTCGTCCGTCAACAGCACGCGGTCCAGGTCGTGCCCCGCGCCGATGGCCTTCTCCCGCTCCTCGTCGTCCTTCGGCCACAGCCGGCTCTGGATCGCGCCGCCCATGCACTTGAGCGCGCAGGCCGCGATGATCCCCTCCGGCGTGCCGCCGATGCCCATCAGCATGTCGACGCCGGTGTTCGGGCGGGCCGCGGAGATCGCGCCGGCGACGTCGCCGTCGGTGATGAAGTGGATCCGCGCGCCGGCCTCCCGGACCTCGTGCACGAGGTCCGTGTGCCGCGCCCGGTCGAGAATGCAGACGGTCACGTCCGACACGTCCGTGTGCTTCGCCCGGGCGACCCGCCGGATGTTCTCGGCGACCGGTGCGGTGATGTCGACGACCTCGGCCGCCTCCGGGCCGACGGCCAGCTTCTCCATGTAGAACACCGCGGACGGGTCGAACATCGCGCCCCGCTCCGTGGCCGCGAGGACCGCGATCGCGTTGGGCATGCCCTTGGCCATCAGCGTGGTCCCGTCGATCGGGTCGACCGCGACGTCGCACTCCGGGCCTTCGCCGTCGCCCACCTCCTCGCCGTTGAACAGCATGGGCGCCTCGTCCTTCTCGCCCTCGCCGATCACGACGATCCCGCGCATCGAGACGGTGCCGATCAGCTTGCGCATGGCGTCCACCGCCGCGCCGTCCCCGCCGTTCTTGTCCCCGCGACCGACCCACCTGCCCGCCGCCATCGCGGCCGCCTCGGTGACCCGGACCAGCTCGAGCGCCAGGTTCCGGTCCGGCAGCTCGCGTCTCGCCGAGCTGTTCACGTGGTCGGTGGACTGGGTCATGTCGCGCCTCCCGGTGTCTTTCCTGTCGGCCCCGCGAAAGAACCCCTCGATCCTCCCAGATTCCGGGAGGCGGGCACGAGTGAGCATGATCTCCGGCGGCTGCGAGGATGGCGGCGTGACGGACAGCGGACGGCCACCCGGCCGGGCGGGACTCGGGATGCGCGACATGGTCGGCGCGCTCGTCGTGCTGCTCGTGATCGTGGGCGTGGTGGCCACGGTGACGCGGGGCTGCTCGTTCGATCCCGGGGCGCCGTCGTCGGATCCGTCGTCCGCGCCGACCGTCGACGTGTCGGCCAAGCTGCGCGAGGCGGCCTCCTCGGTCGCTTTCCCCGTGCGCGAGCCGTCGCTGCCGGCGTCGTGGCACGCGAACTCGTCGTCGACGACCCCCGTCGGCTCCGGGGCCGACGCCGACGTGATCGTGCGGGTCGGCTGGCTCACGCCCGGCGGGCGGTACGTCCAGCTGAGCCAGTCCGGCGGGGCGGTCGGCGAAGTCGTCGCCGAGGAGACCGGGACCGAGTCCGAACCGACCGGGTCGGCGTCGGTGGACGGCATGAGGTGGGACATCTACCCGTCGCGGCGCGACGAGGTCGCGTGGGTCGCGGAGAAGGACGGCGCGGTGCTGCTGGTGACCGGGAACGGGAACGAGCCGGAGTTCCGGGACCTCGCCGCGGCGGCGGTCGCGGCGAAGCCGCTCGCGAAGTAGCCGGTCAGGCCGCGCGCCAGCAGCCCTCGACGTGGTCGTCGACCATGCCGGTGGCCTGCATCAGCGCGTACGCGGTCGTCGGGCCGACGAACGCGAAGCCGCGCTTCTTCAGCTCCTTCGCCATCGCCGTGGACTCCGGCGTCGTCGCGGGCACGTCCGCGAGCGTCTTCGGGCGCGGCCGCGCCGCGGGGTCGGGCGCGAACGACCACAGCAGCTCGTCCAGTGGCGAGTCCAGGTCCGCGATCGCGCGGGCGTTGCGGATCGCGGCGTCGATCTTGGCCCGGTTGCGCACGATCGACGCGTCGGCCATCAGGCGGGCGACGTCGGCGTCGCCGAACCCGGCCACCCGCTTCGGCTCGAAGCCGGCGAACGCGCGGCGGAAGCCCTCGCGCTTGCGCAGGATCGTCAGCCACGACAGGCCGGACTGGAACGCCTCCAGCGTCAGCCGCTCGTACAGCGCCACCTCGCCGTGCAGCGGCACGCCCCACTCGTCGTCGTGGTAGGCGACGTAGTCCTCCGCCGAGTTGCCCCACGAGCAGCGCAGGCGGCCGTCGGCGCCTCTCGTCGCGGCCCGTGTCGGTGGTTCGCTCGCAAGCTCGCTCACGACGACTCGCGCTCCGCCAGCTGTCCGCGCAGCTCCGCCACCTCGGTGCGCAGCTCGTCCAGCTCACCCCCGACGCGGCGCAGCACCCAGTCGACCTCGGACATCTTGTAGCCGCGCACGACGAGCTGGAACCGCACGCGCCGCACGTCGTCCGCGGTGATCCCGGACGACGGCAGGCGAGTCGGCGAGGCACCCGGCGGCAGGGCCGGCAGCTCCTCGCCGCGCCCGAACACGACCGAGGCGATCAGGAAAACCACGGCCGCCACGAGCACCATGACGACCAGGTAGATCAAAGCGGTGGTCACGTCAGGATCGTGTCACATGCCACTGACACAGACTCACCGTGCGAAGCCTCACGGCACTAGGACTCACGGCACGAGCAGCTCGCGCATCGGCGGGCGGTCGGTGACCCGCACGCCGGCGGTGTCCGGCAGCCACTCGCCCGCCACCTCGACGAACCGCGTCAGCTCCCCGCCCGAGGGGGCCGCGCCGGGCGGAAGGACGCCGCACCGGGCCAGCGCCGTGTCCAGGACCTGCCGGGCCATCAGCCCGAGCGCGGCCAGCGGCTGGTTGCGATGCCGCCGCACGCCGAGGTTGACCTGGGCGATCCCGGCCAGCCCGGCGATGGCGTGCGCGTCCAGCAGCAGGCCGATCTCCACGCCGTACCCGGACGCGAACGGCACCGCCTCCAGCAGCGCCCGGGTGCCGGCGAACTCGCCGGACAGCGGCTGGATGACGCCGGACAGCTCCGGGCGCAGCGCCGAGAGCAGCGGGCGGGCCATCAGCTCGGTCACCCGGCCACCGCCCGACCCGGCCGGGTCCTCGCCGGTGAGCGGGCGCCGGTAGAAGCCCTTGACCAGCGCCACGTCCGGCTCCAGCAGCAGCGGGCCGAGCAGCGCCGGCACGAAGTCAGGGGACGGGTCGACGAGGTCGGAGTCGACGAAGACGAGCAGGTCACCGGCCGTCGCCGCGAGCGAGCGCCACAGCACCTCACCCTTGCCGGGCAACGGTGCCAGCTCGCTCAGCACGTCGGTGCGGTGCACCACCCGGGCGCCGGCCGCGGCCGCGACCTCGGCCGTGCGGTCCGTCGAGCCCGAGTCGAGCACGACGAGCTCGTCCACCAGCGTGCCGACCAGCGGCCGGATCGAGGTGACGACGCCGGCGACCGTGGCCTGCTCGTCCAGCGCCGGCAGCACGACGCTGACCGTGCGGGAGCCCTTGGCCGCCACCAGGTCCGCGTCCGTCCACTCGGGACTCTGCCAGGTCCGCTCGGCGAACCACGCGCGCGCGTCGGGATGCATCAGGCCAGCGCTCGCACGCAGTGCGCCGGCGGCCGCGTCCCGGTGATGCTCGCCACCATCTCGACCACCTTCCTGGTCCGCCCGACCTCGTGCGCGCGGAACACCCGCGCGCCCGCGTGGGCCGCGACCGAGGTGGCCGCGAGGGTGCCGTCGACCCGGTCCGTCAGGCCGGCGTCCAGGGTCTCGCCGACGAAGTCCTTGTTGGACAACGCCATCAGCACGGGCCAGCCCGTGCCGACCAGCTCGCCGAGCCGGCGCAGCAGCGCGAGGCCGTGCCAGGTGTTCTTGCCGAAGTCGTGGGTGGGGTCGACGAGCACACCCTCCGCCGGCACGCCCTGCGCGACCACGTGCTCGGCGCGGGCCACGAGCTCGTCGGTCACCTCGGCCACCACGTCGAGGTACCGCACCCGGTGCGGGTCGGTCCGTGGCGCGGCGCCGCCGGTGTGCGAGCACACCATGCCGGCGCCGAACTCGGCCGCGACCTCGGCGAGCCTCGGGTCCGCGCCCGCCCAGGTGTCGTTGAGGATGTCGGCCCCGGCCGCGCACACGGCGCGGCCGACCTGGTGGCGCCAGGTGTCCACGCTGATGACGAGGCCGGGGTGGCGCTCGCGCACCTGCTCGACGAACGGCACCACGCGGCGCAGCTCCTCGTCGACGTCGACCCGCTCGCCGTGCCCGCCGGCCCGCACGCCGCCGATGTCGACGATGTCCGCGCCCTCGGCGACCAGCCGGTCCACCGCGGCGAGCGCGGCCTGCTCGGCGTAGGTGGCGCCGCGGTCGTAGAAGGAGTCCCTGGTGCGGTTGACGATCCCCATCACCAGCGCGCGGTCCTGCGCGACCGTCCGGCCGCGGAAACGAAGTGTGCCCACTGGCCCGCCTCTCCGGAGTTCACAGTGTCGGTCGGCGCCTTGCCAGCAGAAACCTGGATCCACCGACTTAAGCACCGAGTTTCCCGGCGCGGGACACTAGTGCGTGTCCGTCCATGCCTGGTAGGCCTCCTCGACCACGCGGATCGCGTCGTCGACGTCGTCGGTCACGTGCAGCAGCGCCAAGTCCTTCTCGCCGATCTTGCCCTCCTTGAAGACGGTGTCGTGCACCCACTCGTACAGACCGCTCCAATAGGACCGTCCGAACAGGACGACCGGGAACTTGGTGACCTTCTTGGTCTGCACGAGGGTGAGCGCCTCGAAGAGCTCGTCGAGCGTGCCGAACCCGCCGGGCAGGCAGATGAACGCCTGCGCGTACTTGACGAACATCGTCTTGCGGGCGAAGAAGTAGCGGAAGTTGACGCCGAGGTCGACCCACGGGTTGAGGCCCTGCTCGAACGGCAGCTCGATGCCCAGTCCGATGGAGAGCCCGCCGGCCTCCGAGCAGCCGCGGTTGACGGCCTCCATCGAGCCGGGGCCGCCACCGGTCATGGCGGCGTAGCCGGCTCTCGCGAGCGCGGCGCCGATCTCCATGCCGAGCTGGTACTCCGGGTGGTCACGTTTGGTGCGTGCGGAGCCGAAGACGGTGACCGCGCGCGGCACCTCCGCGAGCGCGCCGAACCCCTCGACGAACTCGGCCTGGATGCGCAGCACCCGCCACGGGTCGGTGTGCACCCAGTCCGCCGGTCCGCGCGAGTCGAGCAACCGCTGGTCGGTCGTGGTCGGCTCGTCCTTTCTGGACCGCCGCAGCACCACGGGTCCGCGCTGCTTCTCCCTAGGGTGCTCGTCGTCCGGAGTGCTGAATTGCTCGATCGTCACGCGCGCGAGTCTAGATCGGGCTAGCGTTCCCGGAATGTCGGAGGAGCGGATCGAGAAGCTGGAGAAGTCGCTGGTGGGCCTGCGCAAGCAGGTAGACCTGCTCGGTCGCGTGGACCGCGACACCTTCGCCAGCATGCGCTACGCCGTGTTCGGCTGCGTCGTCGCGGGCGCTCTGCTGGCCTTCACCGCCACCACGTGGCGGACGACGGGCGGCGAGGACGGCATTCCCGGCGACGCGACCACGCTGTGGGGGATGGCCGGCGAGGGCTGGCAGGCGGCCGCCACGCTGGTCCTGGCCGGCCTCGTCGCGATCGGCACGATCGGGGTATACCTCGCGGACGCCGAAGGTCCGCGGTCGTACTACGTGTGCGCGGTGCTGGCCCTGCTCCTGATGGTGGCCGTGTTCCTGGCCGGCGAGGTCGAGCCGGCGGGCTTCTACGATCCGGAGGACGCCAGCTCCGCGCCCGGCCGTTGGCTGACGCTGCTGGCCGCGGTCGTCCTCGGTTGCACCCACCTGGTCCGCGGCACCGAGCTGCGGGAACGCTGACGCTCACCCGAGGAAGCGGCGCAGCACCTGCGCGCAGCGGCCGATCTGCTCGACGGGCACGCGTTCCTGCTGCGTGTGCGCGAGGGTCGGATCGCCGGGACCGAAGTTGACCGCTGGCATGCCGAGTGCGGCGAAGCGGGCCACGTCCGTCCAGCCGAGCTTGGCGACCGGCTCGCCGCCCGCCGCGCCGACCAGCTCGGCGGCCGCCGGCGCGGACAGGCCGGGTGGCGCGCCGGCCGCCACGTCGGTCACCACCAGGTCGTAGCCGTCGAACACCTCGCGCAGGTGCGCCTCGGCGTCCGCCGCCGAGCGGTCCGGCGCGAAGCGGTGGTTGACGGCCAGCACGGCCGCGTCCGGCACGACGTTGCCGCTGACCCCGCCCTCGACCCGCACGGCTTGCAGCCCCTCGCGGTAGGTACAGCCGTCGATGTCGACCACGCGCGGTTGGTAGGCCGCCAGCAGGGCGAGCGCGTCACCCAGCGCGTGGATGGCGTTGCGGCCCATCCACGCCCGCGCGGTGTGCGCCCGCGCGCCGGTAGTGCGCAGCTCCACGCGCATCGTGCCCTGGCAGCCCGCCTCGACGACCGCGTTCGACGGTTCGCAGACGATCGCCAGGTCGCCGCCCAGCCATTCGGGGGCCTCGCGCTCGATGCGGCCCAGGCCGTTGCGCTCGGCCTCGACCTCCTCGCAGTCGTAGAACACGAAGGTCAGGTCGTGGCGTGGGGCCACCACGGTCGCGGCGACGTGCAGCATCACGGCGTCGCCGCCCTTCATGTCGCACGCGCCGAGCCCGTGCAGGAACTCGCCGTCGCGGCGGCCCGGCAGGTTGCCGTTGACCGGCACGGTGTCGATGTGCCCGGCCAGCACCACCCGCGACGGCCGGCCGAGCGAGGTGCGGGCGAGCACCGCGTTGCCCGAGCGCGCGACCTCGAGGTGGCCGGCCTGGTCGCGGAGCGCGGCCTCGACCGCGGCCGCGAGCTCGCCCTCCTCGCCTGACACGCTGGGGATATCGACCAGGGCGGCGGTCAGGTCGACGGGATCGGCGGCGAGGTCCAGCTTCCGGATCACGCCCGGCACGCTACCTGCCGCGGCCGTGCAACCCCGGGCATGGGACCCCGCGTGAGTATCTGCGTCCAGGGATCGCCCGGGGAGGTCTGATGAATGATCGGGAGCAGGGGTTCACCGACTACTTCGCGAGCCGGTCGAGCGCCATGCGCGCCACGGCGTACCTGCTGTGCGGCGACTGGCACCGGGCGGAGGACATCGTCCAGTCGACGTTCGTCAAGCTCTACCGCGCGTGGCACCGGATCTCCTCGCACGACTCGCTCGACGCGTACACCCGGCGGATCCTCGTGCGCACCTACCTGGACGAGAACCGGCGCGGCTTCTTCTTCCGCGAGAAACCCACGGCGCACCACCCGGAGTCGACCGCGCCACCGGCCGGCAGCCCCGAGGACCGGCTCGTGCTGTTGCGGGCGCTCGGCGATGTCCCGCCGAGGCAGCGCGCGGCGCTCGTGCTGCGCTACTGGGAGGACATGTCCGTCGAGGACACCGCGCGGGCGATGGGCTGCACGGAGGGGACCGTGAAGAGCCAGACCGCCCGCGGCCTGGACGCGCTGCGCGGCGCGGTGCCGACGACCGCGTTCACCAACTGACCATCGAGGAGGAGTGCCATGAACGAGCAGGAGCTGCGCCAGGCGATGCGCGCCACGATGGCGTCCGCCACGGTGCCGCCGCCGATGAACGAGACCGTCGTACTGGACGCGGCCCGGCGGACCGAACGACGCCGCCGCGCGCGCTGGGCCGGCGTGGGCAGCGCGGTCGCCGCGGTCGCGGTGGTCGGCTTCGCCGTCGTGGTCGTCGCGGTCACCTCGGGCGCGGGCGGGCCGGTCGGCATCGGCTCGGGCGCGCCGTCGACCTTGCAGACACCGCCGAAAGCGACGGCGTCCGGCACCGAGCCGTCGTGGCCCGACGGCCAGACCGACCGCACGGCGACCTCTGGCCCGCGGTTCGACCAGGGCGTGATGCTGCTGGACGCGCTGAGGGCGGTGGCCCCGCCGGGACTGGGCACGCCGGAGGACCTCCAATACGAGGACCCGGCGTACGTCGGCGGCGGCCCGCTGCGCTACCACCAGGCGCAGTACGAGGACACGATCCACGGCACGCAGGTGTGGGAGTACATGGCCGCGCTGCCGGTGACCAAGGGTGCGGGCGTGGGCGAGCTGCTGGTCGAGGTCACTACGGCGGGCAGCGGCGTCGCGGGCGACGGCTGCGACCTGCCGCCGCTGTGGGGGCTCGAGGGTTCGTGCACGGAGCAGACCGTGGCCGGCCGGCGGGTGGGCGTCTTCACCGCGACCGGCGGCCGGCAGGACTTCGAGACCTGGGCGGCGTACCGGCACGAGGACGGCACGCTCGTGTACGTCGCCCAGTCGGCGACCTACGACGGCTCGGGGAAGCCGGGCCTGGGCGGGGCGCCGATGCCGGTGCGGCGGCTGGCGGAGCTGGCCACGGATGCGCGGTTCCGCCTGGACTAACCTGCCAGCGTGAGCAGCGCAGATGTGAACCCGGAGACCACCGGCGCCCAGGCGGTCGGCCTGGCCACCGTCGCCGACGACGGGACCGTGCTCGACAGCTGGTTCCCGCATCCGAAGCTCGACGACGGCCGCGTGCCGGGGACGAAGCAGCTGTCCGAGCAGGAGGCGGTCGACGAGCTCGGTGCCGGGATCTCGGCACTGCTCGGCCCGGACGCGGACCGGTCAGTCGAGGTGGTCGCGGTGCGGACCGGCGTGCTGTCGCTGGCCGCGCCGCCGGCCGACGCGTACGACGCCTACCTGCGGCTGCACCTGCTCTCGTCGCGGCTGGTGCGCCCGCACGGGCTGAACCTGGACGGCCTGTTCGGGGTGCTGGCGAACGTGGTGTGGACGAACTTCGGCCCGTGCCGGGTGGAGGGCTTCGCCGCGACGCGGCTGCGGCTGCGGGCCCGCGGGGCGGTGACGGTGTACGGGGTGGACAAGTTCCCGCGGATGGTCGACTACGTCGTGCCGTCCGGCGTGCGCATCGCCGACGCCGACCGGGTGCGGCTCGGTGCCCACCTGGCCACGGGCACGACCGTCATGCACGAGGGCTTCGTGAACTTCAACGCGGGCACGCTGGGCGCCTCCATGGTGGAGGGCCGCATCTCCGCGGGCGTGGTGGTCGGCGACGGCTCGGACGTGGGCGGCGGCGCGTCGATCATGGGCACCCTGTCCGGCGGCGGCAAGGAGACGATCTCCATCGGCACGGGCTGCCTGGTCGGGGCGAACGCGGGCGTGGGCGTCTCCCTCGGCGACGACTGCGTGGTGGAGGCGGGCCTGTACGTCACGGCGGGCACGAAGGTCACGCTGCCGGACGGCCGGCTGGTGAAGGCCCGAGAGCTGTCCGGCCAGCCGGGCCTGCTGTACCGCCGCAACTCGGCCACGGGCGCGGTGGAGGTCGTGGAACGCACGGGATCGGGCATCAAGCTCAACGCGATGCTCCACGCCAACGACTGAGAATCCCGGTCCGGGCCAGTCGGAGTCCTTTGCGGACGGTGACGCGGCGATGCGCCGCCGGTTCGAGCTCGAGCGGGTGCCCGACTACGCCGACACCGAGATCGTCGTACTCAGTGCGGACTCCGAGGAGACCTTGCGGGAGACGCACGGCCGGTACTTCTTCACCGCAGCGGAATTGGCGCGCAAGCTCAAGGATGCGGTGTCCGCGGCTTGATGAACGTCGGCAGGGGCCTCGCGTTGACCTAACATGACCCAATGACGCGATCGGTCCAGGTCGGACCTGGGGAGCTCGGCCTACCGGCCACGCCGCTCGTGGCGTTGCCCGGGGATTCGCCCGCCCTGCATGTGCGGGCCCGGATCGATCAGCAGGTACGCGCGCTCCTCGAACACGAGGCGATCGCCCGGCAGGGGGTCGATCCCGAAGGGGTGCACCAGATGCGCGTCGCCGTGCGGCGGATGCGTGCGGCGCTCAAGGCGGCCGGCGACCCGGAGCTCGAGCCCCTCTCCCAGGAGCTGCGCTGGCTCGGCGGCATCCTCGGCCGCATCCGCGACATCGACGTCCTGCTCGGCCACCTCCGGGGGCAGGCCGCCGACCTCCCCGACGACGAGCAGGCCGCCCTCGAACGGCTGCTGCGCGGGCTCGTCGAGGAACGCCGCGGTGCCCGGCGGCGCATGCTCGCCGCCTTCCGCAGCGCGCGCTACGCCGAGCTCCTCAACGCGCTCGTCGCGACCGTCAATGCCGAGCCGGGCGGGCACGAACCGGCCGAAACGAGGACGGCGGGGCTCCTCGACGTCATCGCCCGGCCGCACCGCAAGCTCGTCAAGTCCGCCCGGGCCCTCGGTGACCACCCCCTCGACGACGACCTGCACGCCCTGCGCATCAAGGGCAAGCGGCTGCGCTACGCCGCCGAGCTGGCCGAGCCCGCGGGGGGCAAGCCGGTGCGCAAGCTGATCAGGGCGACCAAGGAGTTCCAGGACATCCTCGGCGACCACCAGGACACCGTCGTCGCCGAGACCGAGGTGCGCCGGCTTCTCGCCGACCAGCCGGCGACCGACGCCGGCGTGGCGTTCGTCGCCGGCCGCCTCGTGGAACGGGAGCGCGCGCGCCGCGCGGACCGCCGGGCCCGTTGGCGCGACGCGCTCGACGAGGTCGACCGCCTGGCGAAGGCCCTACGCTAGCCGCGCCGCCGCGGCCGCGATCCGCTCGTCGCTCGCGGTCAGGGCGATCCGCACGTGCCGGTCGCCGGTCGGTCCGTAGAACGTGCCCGGCGCGACCAGGATGCCGCGCGCGGCGAACCACGCCACCGTGTCCCACGCCGGCTCGTCGCGCGTCGTCCACAGGTACAGGCCCGCCGCCGAGTGGTCGATCCGGAAGCCGGCCGCGAGCAGTGCCGGCCGCAGCGCGTCGCGCCGGGCGGCGAACCGGGCGCGCTGGCCGGCCACGTGCGAGTCGTCGGACAGCGCCGCGGTCATCGCCGCCTGGACCGGGCGCGGGACGATCATGCCGGCGTGCCTGCGGGTCGCGAGCAGGCGCGCCACCAGCGCGGGGTCACCGGTCACGAAGCCCGCGCGGTAGCCGGCCAGGCTCGAGCACTTGGACAGCGAGTGCACCGCGAGCACGCCGTCGAACGAGCCGCCGCACACCGACGGGTGCAGCACCGAGACCGGCGGTTCGGCATAGCCCAGCGTCAGGTAGCACTCGTCGGAGACCACGAGCGTGCCGCGCGAGCGCGCCCAGTCGACGACCTTGCGCAGGTGCTCGGGCGGCAGCACCTGGCCCGTCGGGTTGGCGGGCGAGTTCAGCCAGACCAGCGCGGGCCGCTCCGGGCCGATCGCCACCGTGCTGTCCGCGCGCAGCAGCCGGGCACCCGCCAGCTGGACGCCGACCTCGTAGGTCGGGTACGCGAGCGACGGGATGACCACGAGGTCGGATGCACCGAGCCCGAGCAGGGTGGGCAGCCAGGCGACGAACTCCTTGGAGCCGATCGTCGGCAGGACCGCGTCGGCGGGCAGACCGGTCACGCCGTGCCGCCGCTCGAGCGCGCCGACGGCGGCTTCGCGCAGCTCAGGCGTGCCGTGCGTGGTGGGGTACCCGGGCGCGGCGGCGGCCGAGGCGAGCGCTTGGCGGATGAACGGCGGCACCGGGTCGACGGGCGTGCCGACGGACAGGTCGACGATGCCGTCCGGGTGTGCCCGCGCCAGCGTGCCGGCCTCGGCCAGCGAGTCCCAGGGGACGGTGGGAAGTGCCGCGCTCACTCGTCGTGCTGTACGGGCGGCAGGTCCTTGATCCACTGCGGGTCCGCCGAGACCTTGCCCACCTTGGCCGCACCCCCGGGCGAACCCAGCTCGTCGAAGAAGTCGACGTTGGCCTTGGTGTATTCCTTCCACTGATCGGGGACGTCGTCCTCGTAGTAGATGGCCTCGACGGGGCACACCGGCTCGCAGGCGCCGCAGTCCACGCACTCGTCGGGGTGGATGTAGAGCATCCGGTCCCCTTCGTAGATGCAGTCGACCGGGCACTCTTCGATGCATGCTTTGTCGAGCAAATCGACGCAGGGCTCGGCGATCACATAAGTCACTGCGTTCTCCTGCTTCCCTCTGTAGAAGTTCGCCTGCAAGCGGAGGTTACCGGCTGTCCCTAGTATCCCTCTTGGGCCTCTCCCGCTCTCAGGTGGTGGGACCCACTGTGGTCGCGAGCACGCGGCCCAGCACGATCGCCGACGGCAGCGCGCCACCCGCGAACAGCAGCAGCGAGCGCCAGTCCGCGGTGAGCAACACGTCGCCGCCCGGGCCGAACATGCCGAACCAGGCAATCGTGACCATCCACGCGAGCAGCGGCAGCGACGCGACGGCCAGCCGGGGCGAGAGCTTGCCGGCCGTGTCGACGAGCCACGGTGTCGACACCGCCGCCAGGATCGGCATCAGCGGCAGCGGCAGCCCGCCGAGGTTGGGCAGCAGGTACCCGTCGAACGCGAGCGGCAGGTACAGCAGCTGGACGACCGCAAGCACGATCGCGTCCAGCACCAGGACACCCACGAGCACCCGATCCCGTAAGGGCATCTACATGCCCCCGAACAGGTCGGCCTCCGCGCCGGCCGGGTCGCCCGCGGCGAGCACGTAGAACTCCGCCGCGGGGATCGGCTGGGCGATGCCGTTGGTCAGCGCGTAGCAGAGCGCGCCGTCACCCGACTGCCACACGCTGACCTGCGTGGTGTGCGCCCGCAGCGCGCGCAGCTTGTCCGACAGCACGTCCGCGATGGAGACCGTCGTGGTGATGTGCGCGTCGTCGGTGACCGGCAGCTCATCCGGCTCCGGCAGCCGGTACGGCAGGTCCGCGACCCGCGCGAGCGCCGCCACCCCGTTCTCCGTCGCCACCCGGGAGGTCACCGCGTGGAAGATCCGGGCGACGCCACCGGCCTTCTCGCACGCGGCCATCGTGACGTCGTGTGCCCGGATGTGGTCCGGGTGGCCGTAGCCGCCGTCCGGCCCGTACGTGACCACGACCTGCGGCCGGACCTCGTCGAGCACGGCGGCGAGCACCGCGGCCTGCTCGTCGAGGTCGCCGCCGGCGAACGCCCGCGGGTGGCGGTTCGCCGCCACGCCGGCCATGCCGGAGTCGCGCCAGCGGCCGGGACCGCCGAGCCAGCGGTGGTCGGAGACGCCGAGCGCCGCGCAGGCGGACCGCAGCTCGCCGATGCGATAGCCGCCGAGCTGGTCGGCGGAGTCGGCGGCGAGCTCGCGCAGCGACTCGGGGATGATCTCGCCCTCCTCGCCGAGCGTGCAGGTGACGACCGTGACCTGCACGCCGGCGGCCGCGTAGCGGGCGATCGTGCCGCCGGTCCAGAGACTCTCGTCGTCCGGGTGCGCGTGCACGAGCAGCAGCCGGGGTGCGGCGGAGAGCGTCATGGGGAGGAGTCCAAGTCTGGTCAGTCGATCCGCAGCCGCGGGTCGAGGTACGCGCAGAGGATATCGAGGAGCGCGATCAGCACGACGAAGGCGACGACCATGTACGACATGATCGCCATCAGCAGCGGGGCGTTCAGCGCCCGCAGTGATCGCGCGAAAAGATAGCCCACGCCGTCGTACTGGAAGATCGTTTCGACGATGATCGCGCCGCCCAGCAGGACGCCGAGCTCGATCGCGGCGATGTTGGCGATCGGGATGACCGCGTTGCGCAGGGCGTGCTTGTAGAGCACGGTGCGCGGGCGCAGGCCCTTCGCGCGGGCGGTGCGGACGTAGTCGGACTCCAGCACCTCCAGCATCGTCGTGCGCGTCATCCGGGCGATGAACGCCGTCCCGCCCAGCGCCAGCGCGAACGCGGGTAGCAGCAGCTCGTCGTACCAGTGCACCTCGACCGCGATCGTGCGCGGCAGCTGGGGGAACAACGTGATGCCGAGGACGCGGGTGCCGTTGAAGGTGTCCCGCAGGGCGGCCGCGGTGACGATCAGCGGCACGGACATCAGCGTGATGGCCGAGACGGAGATCAGCGCGTCGGTGAACGAGCCCTGCCGGACCGCGGCGAGCACGCCGGCGCAGATGCCGATGACCAGCTGCAAAGCGACCGCGAGCACCGCTAGGCGCATGGTGTTCGGCACCGTGTGCGCGATCATCTCGACGACCGGCAGCCGCTTGTCGTAGTCGATGCCGAGATCGCCGGTGAACAGGTTGCCCAGGTAGTTGAGGTACTGGGCGAGCAGCGGCTGGTCCAGCTTGAACTTCTCCCGCAGGATCGCCTGCGTCTCCGGCGGGAGGACCCGGTTCTCCCCGAGCGAGGCGAACGGGTTGCCGAGCTGGTAGAGCGCCACGTAGCAGAGGAATGTGACGATCACGAAGACCAGCAGGGCCTGGGCGGTGCGGCGAAGCGCGAACTTCAGCATCGTCCGGCCCTGCCGGTCGTCGCGTGTATCAGGCGCGCACCACTTCGCGCAGGGACGCGTAGTGGCAGGCCGCGTCGTGGCCCGGCTTGGCGCCGACCTGCAGAAGCGGCGGCGGCTCCTCGATGCAGCGGCGCGCGTCGCTCTCGGAGAGCTGCTCGAACTTCCAGCAGCGGGTGCGGAACCGGCAGCCCGACGGCGGGTTGGCCGGGTTCGGCACGTCACCGCGCAGCACGATGCGCTCGCGCCGGCGCTCCAGGTGCGGGTCCGGGATCGGCACGGCCGAGATCAGCGCCTGGGTGTACGGGTGGTGCGGCCGGTCGAACAGGTCGTCCCGGTCCGCGATCTCCACGACGTTGCCCAGGTACATCACGGCCACGCGGTCGGCGATGTGCCGGACCACGGACAGGTCGTGCGCGATGAACAGGTACGTCAGGCCCAGCTCGTCCTGCAGGTCCTCGAGCAGGTTGACGATCTGCGCCTGGATCGACACGTCCAGCGCGGACACGGGCTCGTCGAGCACGATGAACTTCGGGTTCATCGCGATCGCCCGGGCGATGCCGATGCGCTGGCGCTGCCCGCCGGAGAACTCGTGCGGGTAGCGGTCGGCGTACTCCTCGGCCAGGCCGACGGTGTCGAGCAGCTCACCGATCGTCGACTTGGTGACCTTGCTGCCGAGCAGGTTGTACTTCTCGGTCAGGATCTGCCGGACCGTCATGCGCGGGTTCAGCGACGCGTACGGGTCCTGGAACACGATCTGCATGTCCCGCCGCGCCTTGCGCAGCGCGTCCTTGCCCATCCCGGTGATCTCGACGCCGTCCAGGCTGATCCGGCCGCTGGTCGGCTCGAGCAGCCGCAGGATCGCGCGCGCCGTCGTCGACTTGCCACAACCCGACTCGCCGACCAGCGCCACCGTCTGGCCCCGCTGGACGTGCAGGGACACGCCGTCGACTGCCTTCACCTCGCCGACGGTGCGCTTGATGAACACGCCGCTGCGGATGGGGAAGTGCTTGACGAGGTCGTCCACCTCGAGCATCGGCCGGTGGTTTGGCTCAACCACCCCGACGCCACCCTGCTGCGGGTCCGCCCCCTGCGTCATTGGGCAACCCTCTCCTCGTGTGCCATGGCTACTCGGTCACTGTGCACGCACGCCGCCCGGTGCCCGTTCCCGCCGACGGAGCGCAGCGACGGCACCTCCGGCATGCACTGGTCGGTGGCGAAGACGCACCGCGGATGGAACGGACAGCCTTGCGGGACGTTCGCCAGTGACGGCGGCACGCCCTTGATCGGCACCAGCCGCTCCTGCCGGCTCTGGTCCATCCGCGGCAGGCTCGACAGCAGGCCGAACGTGTACGCGTGGCGCGGCTGGTAGAAGATCTCGTCCGCGGTGCCGGTCTCGACGATCTTGCCGGCGTACATGACGTTGATCCGGTCCGCGTGGCTCGCGACCACCCCGAGGTCGTGCGTGATGAGCACGATCGCGGTGTTGCGGTCCTCCTGCAGCTTCTCCAGCAGGGCCATGATCTGCGCCTGCACGGTCACGTCCAGCGCCGTGGTCGGCTCGTCCGCCAGCAGTACGTGCGGGTCGTTGGCGAGCGCCATCGCGATCATCGCGCGCTGGCGCATGCCGCCGGAGAACTCGTGCGGGTACTGGTTCAGCCGCACGGCCGGGTTCGGGATGCCGACCTCGCCGAGCAGGTCGAGTGCCCGCTTCTTCGCGACGTTCTTGCTGACGTCCTGGTGGACGCGCACCATCTCGGCGATCTGGTCGCCGACCTTGAACACGGGGTTCAACGCGGTCAGCGGGTCCTGGAAGATCATCGCGATCTGGCTGCCACGCAGCTTCCGCTGCTGCTTCTCGGGCATCTTCAGCAGGGACCGGCCACGCAGGAAGACGTCCCCGGTGGGGAACGTCGCCGGCGGGCTGGGCACGAGGCCCAGGATCGTCATCGCGGACACCGACTTCCCGGAGCCGGACTCACCCACGATGGCGAGCGTCTCGCCCTCGTTGACGTGCCAGGTCACCCCGTCCACGGCCTTGACCACGCCGTAGTCGGTCTTGAAGTGCACCCGCAGGTCGCGGACCTCGAGCAAGGGCGCAGGTGGGCCCTCGAGGTCGATCTCCGCAGCGCTGCTCATTTGTCTGGGATCTCCTTGGTTCGGCGGCGAGTTATCGCAGCTTCGGGTCGAGCGCGTCGCGCAGGCCGTCGGACACGAACGCGAACACGAGGGTCGTGAGGCAGATGGCGGCGCTCGGGAACATCCAGAGGTAGTCCTTGCCGGACACCTGGACCTGCTCGATGCCCTGGTTGATGAGCCGGCCCCACTCCGGGGTGTCGGAGGGCACGCCCACGCCGAGGTAGGCGAGCGAGGCCATGGCGACCACCGCGACGCCGATGCCGGTGAACGAGTAGATGAACACCGGCTGGATGGCGTTCGGCATGATGTGCCGCGTCACGATTCGCGTGTCGGACGCGCCGATGGAGCGCGCCGCCTCGACGTACTCCGCCTCGCGCAACGACAGCATCTGTCCGCGCATCAGGCGCGCCGCCGTCGGCCAGCCGAGGAGGACCAGCGCCAGGATGACCTGGGTGAGGCCGGAGCCGAACGTCCGGACCACCAGGATCGCCCCGATCAGGTACGGGAACGCCAGGAAGATGTCGGTCACGCGCATGACGAAGCCGTCGGCGAACCGGCCGCGGTAGCCGGCGATCGAGCCGAGCACGACGCCGAGCGTCATCGAGCCGATCATCGTGCACAGGCCGACGATGAGCGCGAGCTTCAGCCCGTAGAGCATCCCGGAGAACAGGTCGCGGCCCAGGACGTCGGTGCCGAACCAGTGCTCCGCGCTCGGCGGCTGCAGCGTGTTGATCAGGTTCTGGTCGTACGGGTCGTACGGCACGATCAGCGGCTGGAAGATCGCCAGCACCACGAGGATGGCGACGATGACCAGGCCGAACATGGCCAGCTTGTTGCGCCGGAAGCGGCGCCAGATGTCGGACAGCTGCCCGCGGGACGGCTTCTTGCCCGGCTTCGCCTCTTCGGCGTCCGGCTCTGGGTGGTCAGCCGGCTCGACGAGCACCGCCTGTGCGGGCATGCTCAGATCGGCCGGGTCCGGTGTGGGTGTGGTGGTCATGTTCTTCCCTCGCCTAGCTCAGCCGGATCCGCGGGTCGAGATACGCGTACAAGATGTCGACGATCATGCTCAGTAGCACGTATATCAGTACCGCGAACGTCACCAGCGCCATGATGACCGGGTTGTTGTTCTGCCTGATCGAGGTGACCAGCAGGAACCCGACGCCGTGGTACTGGAACAGCGTCTCGGTGATGAGCGCGCCGCCCATGAGGATGCCGATGCTGATGCCGATGTACGTGACGACCGGAATGATCGAGTTCCGGAACGCGTGTTTCATGATCACGGTCCGCTCACCGAGACCCTTGGCCCTCGCGGTGCGGATGTAGTCGGCGCGCAATACCTCGAGCATGGAGCCGCGCATCAGGCGGGAGACGAATGCCGCATCCACGATGGCCAGGGTTATCGCTGGTAGCAATACTTCCTGGTACCACGGTACGACTTCGGTGAATGGTCTGGGTACCCCCGGAAAGATCCATTCCCCGGATACTTTCTGACGAAGCCAGATACCGATCACGAACGTCGGGATGCCGATGGCGAGCGTGGTGAGGATCGTGACCAGCACGTCCCAGAAGGAGTAGCGCCAGACGGCGGCGATGACGCCGGCGACGACGCCGATGAGCACGTCCAGGATGATCGCGACCAGTGCCAGCCGGGCGGTCGCGGGCAGCGCCTCACCGATCATCTCGGACACGGGTCGGCGCTGGTTGAAGTCGATGCCCAGGTCACCGGTGAACAGGTTGCCCAGGTACGTGAGGTACTGCATGGGCAGCGACTGGTCCATGCCGAACCGCTCACGCAGGATTTGCTGGGTCTCCGGGGGCACCGTCTTGTCGCCGGTGGAGGCGAAGGGGTCCCCGAGCACGAACAGGCCTATGAACAGAACGAGCGTCGCCGCGATAACGACCAGAACGGCCTGGGCGAGCCTTCGGATTACGAACTTCCCCATGAGTAGGTGCCGGCTTCCTCGGATCGACGAAGAAATTGGTTCTCCAACCGGCGGGGGGGGGGGGGGGGGGGGGGGGGGG
>NZ_DATBKY010000181.1:0-5663 GCF_036555685.1 Actinophytocola sp.
GTCGGCCAGCCCGGGGATCTCGTAGTCCAGCACGGACGCGGTCATCTCCGGCGTGCGGTCGGTCGGCGAGATGCCCGTGCCGCCCGTCGTGATCACGACGTCGACCCCGGCGGCGACCGCCGAGCGCAGCGCCGCGCGCACCGGCTCGCCGTCCGGGACGACCTCGGCCGGGCCAACCTCGTAGCCGTGGTCGCGCAGCCAGCCGGTGATCAGCGGGCCGGTCTTGTCCGAGTACACGCCGGCGGCCGCGCGGTTGGACGCGGTCACCACCCGTGCCGTGCGCGTCATCGATCCTCCGGTCGGGTCCAGGTGCCGGTCTTGCCGCCGTCCTTGCGCTCGAGCCGGACGGCGTCGAGCGTGGCGGCGGGGTCCACGGCCTTGATCATGTCGTGCAGGGTGAGCCCGGCGACCGCGACCGCCGTGAGGGCCTCCATCTCCACGCCCGTGACGTCCTTCGTGCGCGCGGTCGCGGTGATGCCGACGTGCGCCTCGCCGAGCTCGAAGTCGACGGTCACGCCGGAGATCGCGATCGGATGGCACAGCGGGATCAGGTCCGGCGTGCGCTTGGCGCCCATGATGCCGGCGATGCGGGCGGTCGCGAGCGCGTCGCCCTTCTTCAGCCCGTTCGACGCCAGCAGCTCGACGACCTCGGCCGTGGTCCGCACGGTCCCGGTCGCCACGGCGACGCGCGCGGACGCCGCCTTGCCCGTGACGTCCACCATGCGCGCCGCGCCGGCGGCATCCACATGACTCAGCTCATCCATGGTGTCGGACGGCTCGCCGCGCTCGGTCGCCGGAACGCGCTCCCTCACTCTCGCTCACGAACCGATGCTATGCCCTAGCGCTTCGCGGCCGCCTTGGCGACGGCCTCGGCCACCGCCGGGGCGACGGCCGAGTCGAACACGCTCGGCACGATGAACGACGCGTTGAGCCGGTCGCCGTCGACCACGTCCGCGACCGCGTCCGCGGCGGCCAGCAGCATCTCGTCGGAGATGCCGTGCGCGTGGGCGTCCAGCAGGCCGCGGAACACGCCCGGGAAGGCCAGCACGTTGTTGATCTGGTTCGGGTAGTCGCTGCGCCCGGTGGCCACCACGGCCGCGTGCCGCTGCGCCTCCAGCGGGTCGATCTCCGGGTCGGGGTTGGCCAGCGCGAAGACGACCGCGTCCGGCGCCATCGTGGCGACGGCGTCGGCGCCGAACAGGTTGGGCGCGGAGACGCCGATGAACACGTCCGCGCCGGCCAGCGCGTCGGTCAGCGAGCCGGAGGCGCCCTCGTGGTTCGTGTGCTCGGCGATCCAGGTCAGGTTCGGGTCGCGTACGGGGTCGAGGTCGCGCCGGCCGGGGTGCACGATGCCGTTCACGTCCACCGCGAGCACGTCGGACGGCTTCTTCTGCAGCAGCAGGCGAATTATCGCCGAACCGGCCGCGCCCGCGCCGCACACCACGATCTTGCAGTCGGACAGCTGCTTGCCGACCACGCGCAGGGCGTTGCGCAGCGCGCCGACCACGACGATCGCCGTGCCGTGCTGGTCGTCGTGGAACACCGGGATGTCCAGCCGCTCACGCAGCGTGCGCTCGATCTCGAAGCAGCGCGGCGCGGCGATGTCCTCGAGGTTGATGCCGCCGTACACCGGCGCGATCAGCTCGACCGCGCGGATGATCTCGTCGGTGTCCTGGGTGTCCAGGCACACCGGCCACGCGTCGACGCCCGCGAACTTCTTGAACAGCGCGGCCTTTCCCTCCATCACGGGCAGCGCCGCGGCGGGCCCGAGGTTGCCCAGGCCGAGCACGGCCGAGCCGTCGGTGACGACCGCGACCGTGTTGCGCTTGATCGTGAGCCGGCGCGCGTCGTAGGGGTTCTCGGCGATCGCCTGGCAGATCCGCGCCACGCCGGGCGTGTACGCGCGGGAGAGGTCGTCGCGGTTGCGGAGCTGGACCTTCGAGCTGACCTCGATCTTGCCGCCGAGGTGGATGAGGAACGTCCGGTCGGACACCTTCCGCACGGCCACGCCGGGCAGCTCCTCGAGCGCCACCGTGATGTGCCGGACGTGCTCGTCGGAGTAGGTGTTCGCGGTGATGTCGACGACGATCCGGTCGGTGTGCGACTCCACGACGTCGAACGCCGTGATCACGGCGCCCGCCCGGCCGACCGCGGCGGCCAGGTCCCCGGCCGCGCTCGCCGACGGCGGCGCCTCGACCCGGACGGTGATGGAGTAGCCAGGACCGGGAACCGGCATGAAATCGCTCCTGAGTGGACGGACCTACTTGTTGATCTCGGTGACCGGGTGCTCGTAGCCGAGCTCCTCGGTGGTGAGCGGGAAGGTCACGTCGCCGTACGGGGACAGCGCGCCCTGCCGGTCCGCCGCGATCTCGCTCACCGGGTGGTCGATGTCCTTCGGCCAGGTCGGATCTATGCGGTGCGATTTGTCGGCCTTCGCCACGGCCCCTCCTGCGTTGTCGGCACGCGCCTTGCGATCGGTAGGCTACCGGACCCGCATGACCGATTCGTCGCGCGTATACCGTGGTCACGTGCCCGTCACGCTCACCGACTGGCTGCGCGGCCAGGACGACCAGGTGTTGGCCGGCCTGCTGCGCGCCCGCCCCGACCTGGCCACCCCGCCACCCGCCGACATGGCGGTGCTCGCTGCCCGCGCGGGCAGCAGGGCGTCGGTGAGCAGAGCGGCGGAGGGCCTGGACACGTTCACGCTGGCCGTGCTGGACGCGCTGGTGCTGGCCGACGCCGACCGCACGCCCGTGCCGGTCGGCGAGGTCGCGCCGCTCGTGGGTGCCGAGCCGGCCCGCGTGCGCGCCGCTATCCGGTCGCTGGTCGCGCTGGCGCTCGCGTGGGGTGGCGACGACAGCGGCGAGGACCCCGGCGAGGTGGCGATCGTGCCGGCCGCGCGCGAGGCGGCCGGGCTCTACCCCGCCGGGCTCGGCCAGCCGGTGGAGGCGCTCGACGGCGTGGACGTCGGCGCGCTGCTCGCCGACCTGCCGGAGGCCGACCGGCGGCTGCTGACCACGCTCGCGCACGGCTCGTCGCCGATCGGCCGCACCCGCGACGCCGCCACGATCGTGCCGCTCGACCGGGCGCGGACGCCGGTGCAGCGGCTGCTCGCGAAGGGCCTGCTGCTGCGCCGGGACGCGGAGACCGTCGAGCTCCCCCGCCAGGTCGGCCTCGCCCTGCGCGGCGGCAGTCCACTTGGGACGTTGCGGCTGGACGAGCCGGAGCTGCGCACGGCCCGGCACTCGTCGTCCACTGTGGACGCCACGGGGGCGGGTGAGGCGCTGGAGTTGTTGCGCCGCGCGGAAAGCCTCGTCGAGCTGTGGGGCAAGGAGCCGCCGGGCGTGCTCAAGGCGGGCGGGCTCGGAGTGCGCGACGTGCGCCGGCTGGCCCGCGAGCTCGACACCGACGAGCGCGGCGCCGGGCTGGTCGCCGAGCTCGTGTTCGGCGCGGGCCTGGTCGGCGAGAACCCGAACGCGCTGAACCCCGAGTGGCTGCCGACGACCAACGTCGACCCGTGGCTCGTCGCGACCCCGCAGAACCGGTGGGCGACGCTCGCCGCCGCGTGGCTCGACCTGCCGCGGCTGCCCGGGCTCGCCGGCGTGCGGGACGCGAAGGACCGGGTGCTGGCGCCGCTGTCCGACGACCTGCGCCGCCCGCCGGCCGCGACCGAACGCCGCCGGGTGCTGACCGCGCTCGCGGACCTGCCGGCCGGCACCGGCGTGGCCTCCCCCGACGAGCTCGCGGACGTGCTGGCGTGGCGCGCGCCGCGGCGCGGCGGCCGGCTGCGCGACGAGATCGTGCGGTGGACGATGGCCGAGGCCACGGTGCTCGGCGTGGTCGCGCTCGGGGCGATCACCGGCGCGGGCCGGGCGCTGCTGACCGACGGCCCGGCGGCCGCGGCGAAGCGGATGGCCGAGTCGATGCCCGAGCCGCTGGACCACGTGCTGGTGCAGGCGGACCTGACGGTCGTCGCGCCGGGCCCGCTGGAGCCGCAGCTCGCGATCGACATCGGTCAGGTAGCGGACGTCGAGTCGGCCGGCAGCGCCACGGTCTATCGCGTCACGGAGGCGTCGGTGCGCCGGGCGCTGGACATCGGCCGGACCGCCGAAGACGTGCACGAGCTCTTCCGGACCCGGTCGCGGACGCCGGTGCCGCAGTCGCTGACGTACCTGATCGACGACGTGGCCCGCCGGCACGGCCGGCTGCGCGGCGGGGCGGCGGCGTCCTTCCTGCGCTGCGACGATCCGGTGCTGCTGGCCGAGGTGCTCGCCCACCCGGCGGCCGCGTCGCTCGAGCTGCGCCGGATCGCGCCGACGGTCGTCGTCAGCCCGGTGCCGCTCGCGGACGTGCTCGAAGGGCTGCGTTCGGCGGGCTTCGCCCCGGCCGCCGAGGGCGCGGACGGCCAGGTGCTCGACCTGCGGCCGACCGGGCACCGCCTGCCGGCCGCGGCCCGGGTCCGCCGCGGCCCGCCGGCGCCCCCGAGCGACGAGCGGCTGGCCGACATCGTGCGCCACCTGCGCGCGGGCGACGCGGCCGCGGCGAGCCGGCGGGGCCGGACGGTGTCGCTGATGGGCGGTGGCGGCGCAGCGGACACGGCGGCGACGCTGGCCCTGCTCCGCGAGGCGATCGAGCAGCAGGGGCACGTACTGATCGACTTCGTGGACGCGAGCGGCGTGGCGAGCCGGCGCGTGGTGACGCCGTACCGGGTGGGCGGCGGGATTCTCGAGGGTCGTGACGACACGTCGAGCGCGATGCGGCAGTACCCGCTGCACCGGATCACGTCGGCGTCGTTGATCGTGCGCTGACCGGCGTTCCAACGGCGCCCAACCGGTACTCGAGGTGCCGCGCGCACTGTTCTATGCATGTCGAACGACCGGCCGGCCCAGGTGCAGCAGGAGGATCTGCTGGACCGCGCCGACGTCATCGACGGCGGGGTCCGGGCGGTGCTGGCACACCTGGACCTGAGCCGGACGGACGCCGACCACGAACGGACGATCGACGCCCTGATGGCGGTCAGCAGAGCCGCGGACGCCCTGAGAGCGCTGGCCCGCAACGACTTCCCGGCGGCGGACGAGGCGACCAAGTCGATGGCCCGCTACGCGGATCGAGCGCGCGACTGACCGCTGCCAAGCACGGCCGGCGGCTCCGCGCACAAAAGATCAAGGCTGTGGACAACACGCCGCGCGTCGTCCACCTGGCGCCAACCGAGACCAACTAGAGTCCGCCCCGAGCGGGACCCCGCGACGAGGTCCCGCCATCGGGGGACGCCGGAAGCCGGCCGCGCCAGGGAAGAACGCAGCCGGAGACCCGGGCGAGATGCGCCGACTCAGCCGGCGCGGGCCGACATCCGCTGGTGCATCGCGTGCTCGACCAGCGTGATGAGCGTTTCCTTGGTCGACTCGCGGTCGCGGGCGTCGCAGGTGACGATCGGGACCGTCTGCTCGATCGTCAGCGCGTCGCGCACGTCGTCCACCCGGTGGTGCAACACCCGGTCGAAGCAGTTGACCGCCACGACGTAGGGCAGCTGCCGGTCCTCGAAGAAGTCGATCGACGCGAAGGCGTCCGCCAGGCGGCGGGTGTCGACGAGCACCACGGCGCCGATCGCGCCGCGCACGAGGTCGTCCCACATGAACCAGAAGCGGTGCTGACCCGGCGTACCG
>NZ_DATBKY010000182.1:0-29092 GCF_036555685.1 Actinophytocola sp.
CGTCGACGGGGACGGCACCGCGGACGGCGTGGCTCTCGACTTCGACGGCGACGGCCGCGTCGACGACGTCATGTGGGACTCCGACGGGGACGGCATCGCCGACACCGCGGTGCTCGACCTCGACGACGACGGCAAGGCCGAAGCCGAGTACTCCGACCCGACCGGCATGGGCACGTGGAACGAGGAGGGCCGCGGCACCAGCCCGGACGCCTCCTCGCAGCCGCAGCCCCAGCCGCAGCCCACCCCGCAACCGCAGCCCGAACCCGGCCCGGAGGACACCGGCGGCAACACGGATGCCGGCTCCGGCAGCGACTACGAGCCCTACGGCGAGGGCGGCGACGAAGGCGGCGCCTCCCCGACCTCCAGCCAGGACGGCCCGGAGATTCCCGGCATGGGCTCGGACGACCCGGAATCGGAAGACGGCTCAGCGGACGGCTCGGACGACACCCAAGGCGCCGACGAGGGCGAGTCCACGGACCCGACCGGCGGCTACGACCCGCGCCCCGACGACGAAACCGAAGGCACCGACGACACCGACGAGGACACCGACGAGGGCGCCGGCCTGTTCGACAACCTCGAGGACGCTCCGGACGTCGACCGCGACGCGCTCGGCGAGTGGTACCACGAGCTCAGCTAGGCATCGGGATCCGCGACGCTGGTGGGGTCGGAGTTGTTGCGCCACCGCCGGCGTCCCGGCAGCACGAACCACAGCGTGACGAACAGGGCCGCGGCGAACGCGGCGATCAGCACGCCGCCCGCTGCGCCCAGCACCTGGCTGGTCAGCAGCAGGACCGTGAACGTCATCGACACCGCGAGAAACGCCATGCCGGCGATCGCGAACTTGTTCGCCCACTCGATGATCATCGGCCGCTCGCCCTGCCGGAACAGCAGCCGGTGCCACGCCGCGGGCGCGCTCAGCAGCGCGACGGCCACCGTCGCGCTCAGCACGGCGATGAGGTGTACGACGTGCTGGAACGCCGTCGTCCGGGAGTAGGGCTCGGTGAACGCGACCGCGAGCAGGAAGCCGAACAGGAACTGCACGCCGGCCTGGGCCACCCGCAGTTCCTGCAGCAGTTCGCTGATGTTGCGCGTCAGCCGCTCGTTGTCGGACTCCTCCCGCGTCGCGGCGGTGTCCTCGATCTGACCAGCCATCCCGCGGGAGTACCCGCCATGCCACAGCTAACGCGTCGACGGGCTCGGTTGTCCCTATTGTCCAAACAGGACGATCAAGCATGCCGAACCGTGGTCAGTGTGCGGCCGGGCCTTCGGGACCCCGCCCGAGCATCTCGAACGCCAGCAGCGTGACGCTGACCTGGACGGTGCCGGGGGTGTGCGGCGGCCGCGCCTGCTCGTGCATCTCGGCGGACAACTCGAGCAGCCGCGTGCGGGCGTCGGCCCACTGCCGCGGGGTCAGCCAGAGGTCGCCCTCGGTGACGGCGCCGGTCTCGCCGGGCCGCCAGGCGGTGAGCCGGTACCGGAGGTTGGAGATCATCGCCTCGACGAGCAGCGGCTGCGCGTCCTTCTGGTCGGAGAGCGGAGTGCCCTTGACCGCGCGGTAGAGCCGTTCCCGCCCACCGCGCTTCGGCCGGACCTCGTCGAGCACGACGAGCCCGGCCCGGTGGAGCGTGCGCAGGTGCTGGCTCGCGAGGCCGTGCGAGATGCCGAGCTCGGCGGCGAGGCCGGCGGCCGACATCGGGCCGCTCCACATCATCGTCAGCATGCGCAGCCGGGTGGGGTGGCCGAGCGCGCGCAGCACCGGGTCGACCTTGGTCACCGGTGGATTATTTCACCACCTAGTGATTGCTAGGGTGTGGTGGTGGACTTCCGTCGGGTATGGCTCGCGGACGCGATAAGCCAGCTGGGGACCCGGATGACGTTCCTCGCCGCGCCGCTGGTCGCGGTGCTGGCGTTGCACGCGTCCGCGTTCGAGGTGTCGCTGGTGTCGGCGTCCGAGTCGCTGGGGGCGTTGCTGTTCGGGCTCGTGGCCGGCGCGTGGATCGACCGGCTGCGGTGCCGGCCGGTCCTGCTGGTCACCGACTTCGGCCGGTTCGCGGTGCTGTCGACGATCCCCCTCGCCACGTTGCTGGGCTCGCTGACGCTCGGCCATCTGTACCTGGTCATGTTCGTGCTCGGCACGCTGTCGATCTGGTTCACCGTCGCGCACCAGTCGTACCTGCCGCGCCTGCTGCCGCCCGAGGAGCTGATGTCGGCCAACGCGAAGCTGTCGGCGAACACGTCGGTGGCGGCGCTGGCGGGGGCGTCGGCGGGCGGGTTCCTCGTGCAGCTGCTGACCGCACCGCTCGTGTTCGCCATCGACGCGCTGAGCTACCTGTGGTCGGGTCTGTGGATCCGGTCGGTGCGCCACCGCGAGCCACCCGTCGAGCGCCGGCCGGACCGGCACCTGCGGCGGGAGATCGCGGACGGCGTGCGGTTCGTCGCGCACCAGCCGGTGCTGCGCGCGATCGCTGGCCACACGGGGACGTTCGTGCTGTGGCAGTCCGCGAACGGTGCGGTGACGATCGTCTTCCTGGCGCGCACGCTCGGGCTCTCGGCGTGGGCGATCGGCGTGCTGAGCACGATCGGGCTGATCGGCGCGCTGCTCGCGGCCACGACCGCCGGGCGGCTGACCGCGCGGTTCGGCCAGGCGCGGGTGATGCTGGCGGCGGTCCTCTGGCTCGGGCCGGCGTACGTGATCCAGGGCTTCACGACGACGGGCTGGGGGCTCGCGTGGTTCGTGGTGAGCACGTTCCTGGCGAGCCTCGGCATCGTGCTGGTGGGCGTCACGGAGATGACGTGCCGGCAGCTCGTCTGCCCGCCGGAGCTGCTGGGCCGGGTGAACGCGACCATGGAGTTCATGATCTGGGCGACGGCGCCGGTCGGCGCGGTGCTCGGCGGCGGGCTCGCGACGTGGATCGGCGTGCGCGAGACGCTGTTCGTCGCCGGGGTTGGCGGCTGCCTCGCGGCCGCGTGGGTCGTGTTCTCGCCGCTGCGCCACATCCGCGACTTCGCCGACTCCGTCGGATCCCCGCGGCAGGGTCTCGAGCATGGCACCTGAGCTGGCCGCCGGCACGTGCCGCCGCCAGTGCCACAGCCGGGCGCGCACCGGCCGGCATGGAGCTGCGCACGGCCACCGGACACAATGGGTGAATGCAGTCTGCCGGGACACCGCTGCGGATCGGCCCGTACGAGGTCGACCCGCCGGTGGTGCTCGCGCCGATGGCGGGGATCACGAACGTGGCGTTCCGCCGGCTGTGCCGCGAGTACGGCGCCGGCCTGTACGTCTGTGAGATGATCACCGCCCGCGCGGTGGTGGAGCGGGACCCGAAGACGCGCCACATGATGGCCTTCGACGAGGGCGAGTCGCCCCGGTCGATGCAGCTCTACGGCGTCGACCCGGCCACCATGCGCGAGGCCGTGAAGATCATCATCGGCGAAGGCCTGGCGGACCACATCGACACCAACTGGGGCTGCCCGGTCGCGAAGGTGACCCGCCGGGGTGGTGGCGCGGCGCTGCCGTACAAGCGGCGGCTGTTCGCGAACATCATCGCCGCGTGCGTGGACGCCGCTTCCCCGCACGGCGTGCCGGTGACCGCGAAGTTCCGCGTGGGCATCGACGACGGGCACCACACGTACCTCGACGCCGGCCGCATCGCCGAGGCCGAGGGCGCCGCGGCGGTGGCGTTGCACGCGCGGACCGCCGCGCAGCGGTACTCCGGACAGGCCGACTGGACCCACATCGCCCGCCTCAAGGAAGCGGTGACGACGATCCCCGTGCTGGGCAACGGCGACATCTTCACCGCGGCGGACGCGCTCGCGATGATGGCGAAGACGTCCTGCGACGGCGTCGTGGTCGGTCGTGGGTGCCTCGGCCGGCCGTGGCTCTTCGGCGAGCTGCAGGCCGCGTTCGCCGGCGAGCCGGTCCCGCCGGGGCCGAACCTCGGCGAGGTCGCGAAGGTGCTGCGGCGCCACGCGGAGCTGCTGGTCGAGCACGACGGCGCCGAGAAGGCCATCCGTGACCTGCGCAAGCACATGGCGTGGTACTTCATGGGCTTCCCGGTCGGCTCCGGCCTCCGCCGCCGACTGGCGATGATCACCTCACTGTCCGAACTGGACGATCTGCTGTCCCAGCTGGACCAGACGGCACCGTTTCCCGAGGCGGCCGAGGGTCCGCGCGGCCGCCAGGGCTCCCCGGGCAAGGTCACGCTGCCCTACGGCTGGCTCGACGACCCGGAGGACCCGAGCGTCCCGTTCGGCGCGGACCTCATGCACTCCGGTGGCTGACCCCGATCCGGCCCGCGCCGTATGCGGCAGCGGTTAACCTGCAAGCAGGACAACGAGCTCGGGGGAGAGCATGCGACGCACGCACCGGTTCCTCGTGGCGGCCGCCCTCGGCCTGCTGCTGACCGGTTGCAGCACGCGGATCGACGGCACCCCGGCGCCGGTGACCGCGGCCTCCTCGGGCAACGACCGTGATCTGGTCAAGCAGTACTTCAAGGACCTGAACGAGTCGGGCGACGAGGGCACGTCGATGCAACGCGACTTCCTGCGCCGCACACAACATCCGGACTACACGGACAGGCTGTGCGATCTGGGCGATCTGGTCCTGCACATCGATCCGGCGATGTCGACGTTCCGGGAGGATCCGGGCTGGGTGCCGCCGGAGTCCCATTCGGCGGAACCGCCGCGCGGCACCATCTACGTGCTCGGGGTGTCGGTCAGCGTGCGCCAGCAGGGTGCCTTGCTCGGCGAGCAGATCGGCTCGCAGCGCGTGGTCGTGCTGGAGGGTAAGGCGTACGGCTTCTCGCCGTGCCCCACGGGGTGACCGGCGCCCCGGCGAACTGATCGTCATCGCGTTCCGCAAGCGTGCCGTGCGGGCAAGGTCACTGGTATGGAGCAGTGCCGGTTCCACCACTAGGGGGAAATCGGAATCCACTTCGCCCAAGCCTCAAGGCGGGTCACCGCCGGGACGAAGAGTCCTAGGTAGGGAGGTGAGCGCGGTGGCGGTACTCGACCCGGCCCGGCGGAACGCCGCATCTCAGGACGCGGCCTGGCGCGACCGGCGGATCAACGAGCCGACGGTGCCGATCCAGAACCCGGTCCGGCACTTCGAGAACGCCGGCCGCGTGGAGTCCGAGGACGCCACGAGCCTCATCGAGCTGTACAAGTCGGTCGCCGACCTGCTGGCCTCCCGCGGTGAGTACAAGCAGGCCTACGAGCACCTGAGGTACGCCCTCGAGCTCGCCACGGACCGGGTCCAGCAGCCGCAGGTGCCCCAGCAGTTCCGCCTGGAGGTCGACCGCCTGCGCCGCGAGAACGCCGAGGCGCGCGAGCAGAGCATCCGCGACGCGCTGACCGCCAGCTACAACCGCCGCTACCTCGACGAGCGCCTGCTCGAGGTCGTCGAGCTGCAGGGCGGCATCCCGTCCGGAGGTCTGGCCGTCGCGCTGGTCGATCTGGACTGGTTCAAGAGCGTCAACGACACCTACGGCCACCTCGTCGGCGACCGCGTGCTGCAGCAGGTAGTGGAGCTGCTGCAGGTCGGCCTGCCCGACGGCGGCTTCTGCGCCCGGTACGGCGGGGAGGAGTTCGTGCTGATGCTGCCCGGTGTCGACGGCGTCACCGCGACCGCGACGGCCGAGGCGGCCCGGGCGCGCATCGAGCAGTTCCCGTGGTCGTCGATCGTCATCGGCCTGCGTGTGACGGTCAGCATCGGAGTGGCACACCAGCCGCCGGCCGACGGCCGCACTCCCGTCAACCCCGAGCAGCAGCTGCGCAGTGCCGACGGGCTGCTCTACACGGCCAAGCAGTCGGGCCGGAACGCCGTCGCATACCGTGTGGGCGGCGAGGTTCGACTCTCCGGCGCGCCGGTCCGTCGGCCACGCTGACGAAAACTCTCAGCGGCAGTTAGATAACGTTTGATCTAGGGCGCTCGCTAGCCCAATCGGGCTAGCAGGAGACCGCCAAACGCGCACTGAAAGTGGCTGAAAACGGATCTGCAGTCGTCACGGGTGCCATCCATCCGTACTATCTGGGCCCAGAACGACACGGTGAGTCGGCGACACTCCGGCCGTCTACAACGTCTTGATTAAGAAAGCGGCACGAACAGTGCTGTTGCACAGGTTGGCGCGAGCGGAAGGGAGATGGGGTGCCTGACGACGAGCGGCCAGGCGGCACCCACTCCTCCGCCCATGATCCGAACGGCTATGGCCGGCGCCATCGGCGTGCCGCGGAGGAGCCGGCCGAGAAACCGCGACGGCGCCGCCGCTCGATGGAGGACGGCCCCGGTGGCCTGAGCGTCGCCGATCTCGTCCAGCGCCACGGCACGTCCCGGCACGACCTGTCGCCGGTCAACCCGGGCGCCCCGGGACGGCGGGGCCACAGCCGCCCCGTCGAGGGCCAGCCGGGCCGCGGTCGGCGGTCGGGCGAGGGCGGTCAGCCGGAGGGCTCGGGCCAGCAGGCGGACACTCCGGGCCGCCGCGTGCCGCCCGCCTCGGGCCAGACCGGCGGCCGCCGCGCGCACGGCTACCAACATGACGAGGAGGGGTACGGGCGCCCGGCGCCCGGCCAGCGGTCCGGTGGCTACCCCGTGCACGGTCAGTCGCCGAGCGGCCACGCATTACCGTCGCCGGGACGCCGGGTGACGCCGAACGGCCCCGGACACCACGCCGACAACGGGTACGGCTCCGCCGGATACGACCCCGACGACTTCGGCCCGGCCCCGCGTGGCTCGGCACAGAGCGGCGGCTTCGGCCCCGGTGGTTCCGACAACGGCTACGGCCCCGCGGACAACGGTTTCGGCCCCGGCGGGCCGGCCGACAACGGCTACGGTCCCGCCGGCCCGGCGGATGGCGGCTATCGCCCCGCCGGCCCGGCCGACAACGGCTACGGCCCCGGCGGTTCCGCGAATGGTAGCTACCAACCCGGCGGCGCGGACGACGGCTACGGTCCCGGCGGCCCGGCCGATGGCGGGTACGGCTCCGGTTTCGGCGCGGACGGTTTCGGCCCGGGCGACAACGGCCACGGCGGCCACGGCCCGGGCGGACCGGCCAACGGTTTCGGCCCCGGCGGCGCGGACGACGGCTTCGGTCCCAGCGGTCCCGCAGATGGCGGTTACGGTCCCGGCGGCCCTGCCGACGGTGGCTATCGCCCCGCGGACAACGGTCTCGGCGCGGCCGACGGTGGCTACGGCGGCGGCCGCGGGCGCGACAAGTTCGGCCCGGGCGGGCTGGACCGCGGCTTCGGTCCCGGCGGTCCCGACAACGACTTCGGTGCCGGCGGACGGCCGGGTGGCTTCGGCCCGGGTGGACCGGACCAGGGATTTGGTCCCGGCGGTGCGGACGACGGCTTCCGCGCGGGCGGACGGCCCGCCGAAGGCTTCGGTCCGGGTGGCCGACCCGACGAGGGCTTCGGCCCCGACAACGGCTTCGGCCCAGGTGGTCCCGGTGGCCGGCCCGACGAAGGCATCGGCGGTTTCGGGCCCGGCCAGGGCACCGGCCGCCGACCGATGCCCGAAGGCGGGTTCGGGCCCGGGCAGCAGTCCGGCCCGCGACCCGGTCCGGTCGTCCCCGGGCAGGGCAGGGTGCCGCCCAGCGGCTCCGGTCCCCGCCCGGTCCTCCCCGGCCCCGGACAGTCCACCGGCGGCTACCCGATTCCGGGCCCCGGCCCGTCCGCCGGGCGCCCGCTGGCGCCCGGCCCCGGCCAGCAGTCCGGTGGCCGCCCGGTGCAGCCCGGACCCGGGCAGGGCACCGGCCGCCGGCCCATTCCCGAAGGCGGGTTCGGACCCGGCCAGCAGTCCGGTCACCACCCCGTACCCCCGCCGCCGCACCCGTCCGGCCCCATCCCGCGCGACCCCGCCGCGCCGCCGCCCGGTGACCCCGCGGCCAACGACGGCCCGCCGCTGCCCGCGGCCCGCGCCGGCGTCGAGGACGGCAAGCGCCAGCGTCCCGGCGAGCCCGGTGGCAAGGTGCCGCTGCCGCCCCCGCGCAACCCCGCCGACGCGATCTCGATGACCACCGAGATGGAGGCCATCGGCGAGGAGGTCCAGAAGCGCCGCGGCATCGACCACACGCTCGCCCGCTTCTCCGCGGTCCACGACGAGATCCAGGCCGAGGAGCGCGAGCGCAAGGCCAAGCGCCGCAAGTTCATGCCGTGGCGGCACGAGGACGACGAGATGGACCAGCTCGACGAGCTGGTCGCCCAGCAGACCCTCTCCGCCCCGCAGAAGCAGGCGCAGAAGCAGGCGCAGAAAGAGGCCCAGCAGGCTCAGCAGGCCCGGCAGCGGCAGGAGGAGCCGGACGAGCTCGCCGAGCTGCTGCCGGAGAACGCGACCCGCCTGCAGGAGAAGAAGTCCCGCCGGCAGAACCGGTCCACGATGGCCATCCGCGTGGCCGCCGCGACCGCCGCGATCCTCGTGTTCATCGCGACCGGCATCGCGTGGGGCTTCAAGAGCTGGGTGGACGCGAGCTCGAAGCAGGTCGACGCGCTCGACCCGAACTCCTCCGCCATCCAGGACGCCGCCAAGCAGCGCGGCGACGAGAACTTCCTGCTCGTCGGCTCGGACACCCGGGCGGGCGCCGAGGCCGAGGACGGTGTCGGCGACGAGAAGGACATCGCCGGCGCCCGGTCGGACACCGTGATGATCGCGCACATCCCCGCCGACCGGGAGCGCGCCGTGGTCGTGTCCTTCCCGCGCGACCTGGAGGTCACCCGGCCCGACTGCGAGGGCTGGGACCCCAAGTCCGGCGACTACACCGGCGAGAAGAAGCCGGCCGCGGACCAGGTCAAGCTCAACACCGCCTACCAGGTCGGCGGCCCGAAGTGCGTGACCAAGCTGGTCCAGCAGCTGTCCGGCCTGATGATCAACCACTTCGTCGGCATCGACTTCCACGGCTTCAAGGGCATGGTCGACGCGGTGCGCGGCGTGGACGTGTGCGTGGAGCGGCCGCTCAAGGACGACGTGCTCGGCACCATCGTCCCGCAGGCCGGCAAGAACGTGACGCTGAGCGGCGACGAGGCGCTCAACTTCGTGCGCGCCCGCCACGTCCAGGGCGACGTGACATCGGACTACGGCCGGATCCAGCGCCAGCAGCGGTTCCTGTCCTCGTTGCTGCGCAAGGCGATGTCGAGCGAGGTGCTGCTCGACCCGGGCAAGCTCACGAACTTCGTGGACGCGTTCTCGAAGTCCACGTTCGGCGACAACATCGGCATCGACCAGATGATCACGCTCGGCCAGTCGTTGCAGGGCATCGCGGCCGGGCGGGTCACGTTCATCACCGTGCCGACCGTCGGCGAGGCGAACGAGCGCGGCAACGAGGACCTGCGCACCGAGGACACCAAGTCGCTCTTCCGCGCGATCCGCGAGGACACCCCGCTACCCGGGGAGACCGGCGGGACGCAGCAGGTCCGCAAAGGCCTGAAGTTGCTGCAGCAGAGCGCGCCCGTCGAGGCGAAGTCGATCAAGCTGCAGGTGCTGAACGGCGGCAACCCGACCGGCGGCATCGCCGGCTCGACCGCGGACCAGCTCGCCGGCTTCGGCTACCAGATCGTCTGGGTGGACGCTGCGCCGGAGAACGTCAAGTCCACGGTGATCAAGTACGCCAAGGGCAGCGAGGCGAAGGCGCGGCTGCTGCAGTCCTCGGTGCCCGACGCGGAGCTGGTCGAGGACCCGTCGCTGGCGGGCGCCATCCAGCTGATCATCGGTCCGGGCTTCGACGGCAAGGTCGTCGCGCCCGGCAAGGGCCAGCCTGCCTCAGAGCTGCCCAACGGCCTGTCCACGGTCAACGGCGGGGACGTTTCCTGCGCCTGACCTGGTACTCGTTTCGTTTTCTGGGGTTCATCTGGGATTCATCCGGCGCTGCGTTTCGGGTGCTTCGGCGGCCGTAGGCTGTCGCCATGCGTGAGGCCTACCAAGTCGAACTCGGTCAGCTCGTCGACGAGCTCTCCGGCATGTGCTCGATGGTCGCGACGGCCATGGAGCTCGCCACCCGGTCCCTGCTCGACGCCGACCTCGGCCTGGCCGAACAGGTGATCGGCGACGACGAGAAGGTGGACGAGGCGAGGTCGGCGTGCGAGGAGCACGCGTACGCGCTACTGGCCCTGCAGGCGCCGGTGGCGACCGACCTGCGCAGCGTGCTGGCCGCGATCCACGCCGCGGAGAGCCTCGAGCGGATGGGCGACCTGGCCCTGCACGTGGCCAAGGCCGCCCGGCGGCGGCACCCGCAGCCGGTGCTGCCCGAGCAGGTGCGCCCGTACTTCGCGGAGATGGGCCGCGTGGCCGTCGAGCTGGCCCGCGAGGCCGAGCAGGTCATCCTCAGCAAGGACATCCAGCAGGCCCGCTCGCTGGAGCGCGCCGACGACGAGATGGACGACCTCCACCGGCACCTGTTCTCGGTGATCATGGACAAGGACTGGCCGCACGGCGTGGCCTCGGCCGTGGACGTGACGCTGCTCGGCCGCTTCTACGAGCGCTTCGCCGACCACGCGGTGTCGGTCGCCAAGCGCGTCGTGTTCGTGGTGACCGGCCGCATGCCGGGCGCCGACCACGACGAGGTCGTCTAACCGCTCAGCGCCGCGGGGCCACCGACTCGATCATCTCGCCGAGCGAGTGCGTCAGGCGGATCGTGTCCGCGGGCGAGAACGTGCTCGTGACCGCGCCGTCCTCGGTCGCGGGGCGGGACAGCGACAGGTACCGGCCGGCGTCCGTGTCGAACCACATCAGGCCGCCGGCCTGCACCTCGCGGCCGTGGCGGTCGCGGCCGGACACCGCGAAGAAGCCCGTCCCCGTCCGCGGGCGCTGCAGGTACGCGCTCGCGGCGCGCAGCTGCTGCTCGCTCGGCGCGTGGATCTCGGCGAAGAGGCTCTCGCCCTCGTCGGCCTGCCCGCGCGGCGGCGCGCCGGGGTTCGAGATCGTGACCGACTGGCCGGGACCCGCCTGCGCCTTCGGCAACAGGCCGACCAGCGTCAACGCCAGCGCGGTCGGCCGGATCAGCTCGAAGCGCAGGTTCTGCTCGTCCTTCACCGCGAGCACGCCCGTCTCGCCGGTCGCCGACGCTCGCGCGTAGATCTCGCGGTTCTTCTCGACCGTCCCCATCACGGCGACGGCGATGACGTAGTCGGACACCGCGCGGACCGCGCGCTCGAGGTCGGGGTCGAGGCCGTCCGGGCCGGCCAGCCCGCGCCGGCCGAGGTCGGTGAACACCGCGCGGGCGATGCGGATCCGGTCCTCCTGGAACTGGCCGACGCTCGGGATGTCGAACGGGAAGAGCCGAAGGTTCACGCCGAGGAACTGCGCCACGATGTCCGCCGCGGCGAGCGAGAGCGTGAACGTTCTGCCCATCACTCGCCGATCACGGGCGGCGCGGTCATCTCGTCGGTGCCGAACACGGCGTCCGGGTCGCCCTCGACCAGGAACGACGGCCGCTGGTGCTCGTCGTCCTCGTCGCCCTGGCCGCGCCCGCCGGGGACCGCGCCCATGCCGGCGCCACCACGTCCGGCGCCACCGCCGACGCCGCCACGCAGCGCGGCACCCTCGGCCGCCGCGGCCGCACCACCGGCACCCATGCCGCTTCCGGAACCGAGCCCGCCGCGGCCGGCGCCGGCGCCACCCGCGCCGGAACCACCGGAGCCGTACCCACCGCCCGAGCCGCCGTAGCCGCTACCGGAACCGCCGCCGGAGCCGAAGCCGGTGCCACCCGGACCGCCGAAGCCCGGCCCGAAGCGCCCGCCGCCGGGGCCGAAGCGGCCGCCACCGCGCTCGAAGTCGCTGCCGCCGGGACCGCCGCCACCCAGGCCGACCGGGAACGGCCCGCCGCCGGGCAGGCCGGAGTTCGGCCCGCCGGGGCCCGTGCCGCCCGGCGGGATGCCGCCGGGTCCGGTCCCGCCGGGGCCGGTGCCACCGGGGCCGTTCCCGCCGCCGGGAAAGCCGGGGAAGCCACCACCGCTCGGGTCGGTGGTCCCACCGCCCGTGCCGGTACCGCCACCACCGGGCAGCCCGGGGATGTCGCCGCCGCCGGTGGTCCCGCCGCCCGAGCCACCGCCCGAGCCGCCACCGGAGCCACCGCCGTTGCCGCCCCCGCCGGGCAGGGTCGGGGCGCCCTGGAAGCCGGAGCCCCCACCGGTGCCCCCGGCGCCTCCCGTGCCGCCGCTACCGGTGCCGGTGCCGTTCGGGTTGAGACCCTGGCCGGCCGCGGTGCCGCCGATCTTGTCCTGGCCCATCGCGCCGAGCGTGCCGCCGCCGCCCGACATCTGCGGCGGGCTGGCGAACGCGGGCATCGTGCTGGCGCCGGCGAGGCTGCCGTCGTACGTCGTGAGCACCCGCGCGGCCTGCTCGTGCGCGGCCTGCTGCGCCTGGTACTGCGCCATGTATGTCGTGTACTTGCGCATCATGTCGACGGGGTTCGTCGTGGCCTGCAGGTCCCGGTTGGCGGCGGCCACGTCGAAGTCCACCGGCTCGGGCATCGCGCGCTTGGCCTCGGCGACCGAGGCGGCGTAGATGTTGGTCTGCGTGCCGGCGAGCTGCGCGCTCTGGCCCGCGTTGCCCACCCAGTTGCCGACGTCGGCCATGAACGTGCGGGCGGCGTTGCCGGCGCTGCCCTGCCAGTCGGCCTCGCTGTTGTTGATCGCGGAGGCGACGCCGGACTGGAAGCGGGTCATCGCGTTGCCGGCCTCGATCCACGCGTCGCCCATCTGGCCGACCGTGCCCGGATCGACGCCGTCGGTGACCATCTGCTTGAGCTGCGGGTGCGGAGTCGCCAGGTAGTTGGCGGCCGCGATCGGGGGTGGCTGGCGCGTGTTGACGCCCGCGGCGAGGTCCCGGGCCTGCTGGTCGAGCTCCTGGTTGTACGCGGTGTTGACGCGGCCGTCGCGGGTGAAGCGGTTGATGAACTGGATGAGCCAGTTGTCGCCTTCCTCCTGCTGGTCAGCGGTGTGCTCGGCGTTCTGGCGGACCTCCCGGCCGGTGTCGGACGTGTCCCCGCGATCGATGTAGTAGTCGCTCGTCGGATCCTTGGTCGGGTCGTACCGGCCGTCGTCCGTGTTCGGCTGATGGTGTCGCCGTGCCATCGCTATCGCTCCCCGTCCTCAGGGCAACTTGGGTTCTACCAGTGCTGCTGCCTGCTTCGCGATCGTGCAGCCCGTCGCCTCGTCGTCGGCCGCCGCGATGACGTCGACCCGCGACTTCTCCGTGACGCCGAGCGCCACCGCGCAGCTGCTGACGCCTCCGGTGAACTGGACCGCGTCGTGTGCTCCGACCTTCATCGGCGTCTTCGGCCCGGTGGACTGCACGTCTTCGAGCCCGAGCTCGTCGGCGATGCCGACCGAGAGCGAGTAGCTGTCGGAGTTCGCCCACTCGCACGAGCGTTCCGGGCCGACCACCCTCTCGCTGCCGCCGGTGAGCTTGAGCCCAGACTGCTCGGCATCGGTCAGCATCTCGCAGGGCTGCAGGCCGGCGGTGCCGGAGTCACCACCCGGAGCCGACGACTCCGTGGACTCGCTGGTGGTCTCCCCGCCCGGGATGGTCGGTGCGCCGGTGGTGCTGCCCGGCGCGGCGCTGCCCGGTGTCTCCTGCGAGCAGCCGGCAATGGCGAGTGCCGCGACGGCCACCATCGGTACGAGCAGCAGTCGCACGATCAGGCCTCGACCGTGTACGGCTTGGCGAGATCGGTGTCCATCTTGCGGTAGTTGTCCATCGCGTCGTTGATGCCCTGTTCGGCGTCGGCGAGCGAGTCGCCGAACTCCTTCAGCATCGCGATGAAGCCCTGCTGGTCGGTGGCCACGCTCTGCGCGTACGGCTTGATCGTCTCGGCGCCGTAGCTGCCGCCGATGGGTGGCTGCTGGGCGAGTTGTGTCAGCCGGTTGGACTGGTCGTGGATCCAGTGCCGCATCTCCTTGATGGCCTGGAGCAACGCGCGCCCACCCTCTTCGCTGATCGCGAAGTGGCCCTCGGCGGCCACGTTGGCGAGTTGCTTGGTACCTGCCGCGATGCCCTGTACCGCCCCGGCGATCGCGGCGCCACCACCTGCGTCAAGCATGATCGGCCCCTGTTCTTACACCTCAGACCACGCACCGCACGGTACCAATGGGCAGCCGTGCGGGACCTCATTGTGACGTAACTCCATCGCCGGTGGTTCCCACTTGTGAACATCGCAGGTGGGGAGCTTGCTTCACACGCGAAGACAGGGCGTACGGCGTAGGCCGATCGGCGTAACTCAGCCGAAGCGACCGGAGATGTAGTCCTCGGTCGCCTTCTGCGACGGGTTGGAGAAGATCTTCTCCGTCGCGTCCATCTCGATCAGCTTGCCCGGCTGGCCGACGCCCGCGAGGTTGAAGAACGCCGTCTGGTCGCTCACCCGTGCCGCCTGCTGCATGTTGTGGGTGACGATGACGATCGTGTAGTCCTTCTTGAGCTCGCCGATCAGGTCCTCGATGGCGAGCGTCGAGATCGGATCGAGGGCCGAGCAGGGCTCGTCCATCAGCAGCACGTCCGGCTGCACGGCGATGGCCCGGGCGATGCACAGGCGCTGCTGCTGGCCACCGGACAGCGACGAGCCCGGCTTGCTGAGCCGGTCCTTGACCTCGGTCCAGAGGTTCGCCCCGCGCAGCGAGCGTTCGACGATCTCGTCCGCCGTCTTCTTCGACATGCGGCGGTTGTTGAGGCGCATGCCGGCGATCACGTTGGCGTGGATGGACATCGTCGGGAACGGATTGGGCCGCTGGAACACCATGCCGATGTTGCGGCGCACCTGCACCGGGTCGACGGAGCTCCCGTAGAGGTCCTCGCCGTCCAGCGCGATGCTGCCGGAGATGCGGGCGCCCGGGATGACCTCGTGCATCCGGTTCAGCGAGCGGATGACCGTCGACTTGCCGCACCCGGACGGCCCGATGAGCGCGGTAACCGCCCGCGGCTCGATCGCCATCGAGACGCCCTCGACCGCGAGGAAGTCGCCGTAGTAGATGTTCAGGTCCTTGACGTCGAGTCGCTTCGCCATCGTCGCGCCTTCCTCTACTAGCGGCCGGTCTTCGGCGCGAAGAACCGGGACACGAGCCGGGCGATCAGGTTGAGCAGCATGACGATGATGATCAGCGTCAGCGCCGCGGCCCAGGCCCGGTCGTAGTTGATGGTGGTGATGCCGTTGGGCGCCAGGCCCTGGCTGTACTGGCGGAACACGTACACCGGCAGGGTCATCATCCGGCCGTCGAACAGGTTGAAGTTGGCCGAGTCGACGACGCCGACCGTGATCAGCAGCGGGGCGGTCTCGCCGATGACCCGCGCGATGGCGAGCATGACGCCGGTGACGATGCCGGCCGCGGCCGTGCGCAGCACGACCTTGACGATCGTGAGCCATTTCGGCACACCCAGCGCGTACGCGGCCTCGCGCAGCTCGTTCGGCACCAGCTTGAGCATCTCCTCCGACGCCCGCACCACGATCGGGATCATCAGCACCGCCAGCGCGACCGAGCCGACCACGCCCATCCGCACGCCGGGGCCGAAAAACAGCGCGAACAGCGCGTAGGCGAACAGGCCGGCGACGATCGACGGGATGCCGGTCATCACGTCCACGAAGAACGTGATTCCGCGGCCGAGCCTGCTCGGTCCGTACTCGACGAGGTAGATCGCGGTGAGCAGGCCGATCGGCACGGAGATCAGCGTCGCGAACGCGGTGATCAGCAGCGTGCCCATGATCGCGTGGTACACGCCGCCCGCGTCCATGCCGCCGAACACGCCGCGCATGGTGTACGTGAGGAAGTAGAGGTCGAACCGCTTGAGCCCGTACTGCACCACTGTCCACAGCAGACTGATCAGCGGGATGACGGCGAGCGCGAAGGCGCTGTACATCAATGTCGTCGCCAGCCGGTCGCGTGCGGCCCGGCCCCCCTCGACGACGGCGGAGAGCACCATGATCGCGACGGCGTACAGGAGCACGCCGAGGAACACGGTCAGCACGATCCCGAAGGAGTCGAACAGCGCGAGCACACCGGCCATGACGGCGAGGGACAGCACGAACAGGCCGATCGGCGTGAACCGCGGCAGCCTGCCGTGGCTCAGCTTCTTCCCGCCGAGCTGGATGTCCAGGGGATCCTGCAGCGTGGTCATCAGTTGGCCCCCGAGAACTCGGCGCGCCGCGACACGATCCACCGCGCGATCATGTTCACGACGAGGGTGATCACGAACAGCACCAGGCCGGTGAAGATCAGCACGTTGACCCCGAGTGCGGTCGACTCGGGGAACTTCAGCGCGATGTTCGCGGCGATGTTCTGGTGCTGGCCCGCCTGCAGGATGAACAGCGAGTAGGTGAAGCCCGGCGAGAGCACCATCGCGACGGCCATCGTCTCGCCGAGCGCCCGGCCGAGGCCGAGCATCGTGGCGCTGATGACGCCGGAGCGGGCGAAGGGGAACACCGCGAGGCGGACCATCTCCCAGCGGGTGGCGCCCAGCGCGAGCGCGGCCTCCTGATGCAGCAGCGGAGTCTGCAGGAACACCTCGCGGGAGACCGCGGTGACGATCGGCAGGATCATCACGGCGAGCACGATGCCCGCGGTGAGGATGGTGCGCGCCGGCGTGGCGACCGGCCCCTCGAAGAGCGGGATGAAGCCGAGCGTGCTGCTGAGCCAGTTGAAGAACGGCGACACCTTGGGCATCAGCCACAGGGCGCCCCACAGGCCGTAGACGACGCTCGGGATGGCCGCGAGCAGGTCGACGACGTAGCCGAACGCCTGCGCCACGCGACGTGGTGCGTAATGGGAGATGAACAACGCGACCCCGATGGCGACCGGGGTCGAGATGACGAGCGCGATGATCGCGGCCAGCACGGTGCCGAACACGAGCGGGCCGGCGTAGCTCAGCAGCGTGTCGCCGTCCTCGATGAACGAGACCTTCTTGGCGAGCTCGGCGCCGGAGATGTCGATCGCCGGCCATGCCTCGGCCAGCAGGAACACCGCGACGGCGGCGAGGATGACGAGGATCAGCGTGCCCGCGGCCCGGGCGGACGACGAGAAGACCACGTCGCCGAGGCGGCGTGGGGTGCGCTGTCTGCTGGCCGGTGGTGGCGTCTCGGGGTCAGCCGCCTGTTCACCCGTTGTGGTCACGACACAGTCTCCGTGTACGGGAAAGGGGGCCGGACCGGCCGGGCGGCCGCTCGTGCGGTCGCCCGGCCGTCTGGTCCGACCGTAACAAGGACGTCCTGCCCGATCAGCCCGCGGAGATCGAGTTGATGGACGCCTCGACCTCGGTGCGCAGCTTGTCCGAGATCGGCGCCGAGCCGGCCGCGTCGGCGGCGGCCTTCTGGCCCGCGTCGCTCGCGATGTAGCTCATGTACGCCTTCGCCATGTCGCCCTTGGCGGAGTCCGCATACTTCTCGCACACGATCAGGTAGGAGACGAGCAGCAGCGGGTAGGCGCCGGCGGTCGTGGTGTCGCGCTTGATGTCGATCGCGAGGTCGTGCTCGGGCACACCCTCGGCCTTCGGCGACTCCTCGACGACCTTGGCCGCGCCCTCGGCGGTCGGCTCGACGTAGGCGTCGCCGACCTTGATCTTCGCGACGCCCAGGTCGCCGGCCTGGCTGTGGTCGGCGTAGCCGATCGTGCCCTGACCGCCCTGGACGGTCTGGACGAGACCCGAGGTGCCCTGCGCGGACTGGCCACCCTTCAGCGGCCAGTCGCCGCTCGGCTCGTGCGGCCACGCACCGCCCGCCGTCGCGGCCATCCACTGGGTGAAGTTGGTCGTGGTGCCCGACTCGTCGGAGCGGTTGACCGGCGTGATCCCGGAGCTGGGGAGCTTGGCGCCCGGGTTGTCCGCGGCGATCTTCGGGTCGTTCCACTTGGTGATCTTGCGGTCGAAGATGCCCGCGACGGTGGCCGGCGACAGCTGCAGGCTGTCCACGCCGTCCAGGTGGTAGACGATCGCGATCGGGCTGATGTACAGCGGAAGGTGGATCGCCTCGGAGCCGCAGCGCTCCTTGGCCGCGGCCCGCTCCTCGTCGTCCATGGCCGCGTCCGAGCCCGCGAAGTCGACCGCGCCCTCACCGAACTGCGTGCGGCCGCCGCCGGAACCGACCGGGTCGTAGTTGACGGTGACGTCGGGGTTCTGCGAACCGAAGCCGGACTTCCACGCGTTCTGGGCGGCTTCCTGCGACGTCGCGCCGGCGCCGTTGAGCTCACCGGACAGGTCGCTCTGCTGCTCGGAGCCACCGCCGCCACCGCTGTCGCTCGCGGGGACCGGGTCGTTGCCGCACGCCGTCAGCGCAAGGGCGCCGGCGGCGACGAGGGCCGCGATGCGGCCGTAGCGAATGCGCTTCACTGGATCCTCTCGAGGTATCTCGAAGTCACGAGTAGGCATGCCCGCCGGCGGGTTGCCAGGACGGCACGGCACTCAGTGCGCTGCTGAATCGCGGCACAAGCGCGGACGCTAGGGAAGGGGGGTGGACAGGGCCGGGTGTTGAGGTGAACACGAAATGAACAACACCGGATTGTGACTTTTGTTGCGTTGAGTAACAGCCCTCTCCGCCTACCGCTGGTAGGCGACGTCCGTCTCCACGACGGTGAAGCCCAGGCGTGTGTACACGGCTACGGCCGGTGCGTTGTCCGACTCGACGTAGAGGATCGTGTCGCCGAGGCCCTTATCGCGTAAGTGGTGCAGGCCTTCCAGCGTGAGCGCCCGGCCCAGCCCGCCGCCCTGTGCATCGGGGTCGACGCCGACGACGTACACCTCGCCGATGTCCCCCGGGTGCACCTTGGTCCAGTGAAACCCGGCGATCCTGCCGGCCTTGATGGCGAGGAAGAAGCCCTCGGGGTCGAACCAGGACTCGCGCTCGGTCTCCCGGACCTCGTCCGCCGTGAGCCGGCCCTGCTCGGGATGCCAGTCGAACGCCTTCTTGTTGACCGCGACCATCTCGTCCTCGTCCCGGCCGGGTTCGAACGTTCGCGTGGTGACCCCGTCGGGCCATTTCGGTTGCGGTAGCTCGGTCGTCCGGTCGAGGCGCATCTTGAGCAGCTCGCGGACGCGCGAGAGGCCGTGCTTCGCCGCGATGCGTGCGGCGGCGGGGTGGTCGCCGTGGGACCAGATCCGGAGCTTGGACGCGGTCCTGTCGAGCACCTCTTGGACGAGGGCGTCGCCGTACCCGCGCCGCCGGTGTCCAGGGTGGACGATCGCCTCGGCGATCTGGTTGCCGAACGCGTCGCCATCGAGGTCGAGGTGCGCGTAGGCGACGAGCTCGCCGTCGTGGCGCGCCAGCAGGTGTAAGCCGCCCCGGAACTCCCGCGGGAGGGGCTCGCCCGCCTCGATCCCGGGCCGGCCGTCGTGATCGCGGGCGGCTTCGAGAAGGGCACGCACGTCCCCGCCGGGCTCGGACTCCTGCCAGATCATGTCCACACCCCCGACGTTACCGAGGGACCCCGACGCCCTGCCGACGTTGTCCACAAGGCGGATCGGCTACAGGCCGGTGGCGCCGTCGATCCGTTCCCTCAGGAGGTCGGCGTGGCCGTTGTGTCTTGCGCACTCCTCGATCATGTGGATCAGGACCCAGCGCAGCGACACCACGCCCCGCCACGTGTCCGTGCCCGTCACAGCCAGATTCGGGGCTGCGGCGACTAGGCGCTCCGCATGGGCGACCTCCGCGCGCCAGGCCGACCACGCCGCCTCGACGCCCGACGGGGACGCCAGACGGGGACGCCTCGTCGAAGTCGGCGTCCGGTGACGCGAGGGGCCATCTACTCAGCGCCGGGCCGCGACCTCGTCGGCCGTCTGCTTCGGGGGCTGCACGAACTTGTAGCCCACGTTGCGCACCGTGCCGATCATCTGCTCGTGCTCGGTCCCCAGCTTCGCGCGCAACCGTCGCACGTGGACGTCGACGGTCCGGGTGCCGCCGAAGAAGTCGTAGCCCCACACCTCCTGCAGCAGCTGTGCCCGGGTGAAGACCCGCCCCGCGTGCTGCGCCAGGTACTTCAGCAGCTCGAACTCCTTGTACGTGAGGTCGAGCGGCCGTCCCCGCAGGCGCGCCATGTACGTCGCCTCGTCGATCACCAGTTCGCCCAGGCGAAGCGCGCCGTCGGCGGGGATGCCCGGCGTGCTGCGCGCGGTGAGCAGGCGCAGCCGGGCGTCGACCTCCGCCGGTCCGGCGGTCGGCAGCAGAATGTCGTCCACGCGCCACTCGGCGTTGACCGCCACCAGACCGCCCTCGTTGACGATCGCCACCACCGGCGCGCTGTCGCCGCCGCTGGTGAGCAGGCGGCACAGGCTCTTCGCCGCGGCGAGGTCGGTTCGCGCGTCCACCAGGACCACGTCCCGTGACCCTGCGTCGAGCAACGCGGTCACCTCCGGGGCCTGCGTGCGCACGTTGTGGGGCAGCAGCATCAGGGATGGCACGACCGAGCCCGGCGTCGGGTCCGCGGTGAGCAGCAGCAGGTCGAGGCTCATGGGTGGGCCCGCCTCTCTGGGAGCGCTCCGGGGCTTTCCGGGAGAATAGCGGTTGTGCCCGCCAAATGTCCTGGTCGTGACGTATGTGTCACACGCGTGCACGAGCAGACGACCGACGGCGTGCGGCTCACGGGACTGATGTTGCGACCGAGACACGGCCGTGACGAACCGGGCGGCGAGTTGGCCGTCGTGGTGGGGCACGGGTTCACCAACCACGTACGCAAGCCGTTCGTGACGCGCATCCTGCACCGCCTGGCGCGAACACACAGCGTGATCGCCCTCGACTTCCGCGGACACGGACGCTCGGGCGGGCGCAGCACCGCCGGGCCGGCCGAGGTGCACGACCTGGACGCGGCGATCCGCCTGGCGAAGCGGCACGGCCACGAGAAGGTCGCGACGCTCGGCTTCTCGATGGGCGGCTCAGTCGCCGTCCTGCACGCCGCCACCGGAGCGGAACGGCCGGACGCCGTCGTCGCGGTGAGCGCGGCCGCGCGCTGGTGGACCCGGGACTCCGCAGCGATGCGCCGCCTGTTCTGGCTGGCCGAGCTGCCACCCGGACGGCTCGCGATGCGTGCCGTGCGGGTGCGCATCGCACCCCCGACAATCGAGATACCGGCAAGCCCCGTGGAGGTCGCGCACCGCATCGCACCCACCCCCGTACTGCTGGTGCACGGCGACGGGGATCATTACGTGGGCGTGGACCATCCGCTGGCCCTGCGCCGGGCCACCGGCGGTCACGCGGAACTGTGGCTCGAACGCGGGCTGCGGCACGCGGAGACGGCGATGACCCCCGAGCTGGTCGACCGGATGGCGGCGTGGCTCGCGGATCGGCGCGAGGGCACTGGCGGCAGGGCTGAGAGCGAATCGGAGCGAACGGCGGCATGACGACGATGACCAACCCCGGCCAGCCCCGCACCGTGCCCAGGCGGCGACGCCGGACGCGGCGGCTCCTGATCACGCTGGTCGTGATCGTGGGGCTGCTCGTGGCGGCCGACTTCGCCGCCGCGTCGGTCTTCGAGTACCAGGTGTCCAAGCGCGCCCGCGAGCAGTTCCACCTCACCGACGACCCCGCGGTGAGGGTGAACGGCTTCTCCTTCCTCGCGCAGGCGATCGCCGGCGAGTACGGCCACGTGTCGATCGACGCGAAGGGCGTGCCGGTCAAGGACACGCTGCGCGACCTCGAGGTCCACGTCGACCTCATGGGCGTCGCCGCTCCGCTCGGCGACCTGCTCTCCGGCTCGCTCAAGCAGGTCCGGATCGCCGAGGTCGAGGGCCAGGTCAAGGTCAAGGCCTCGGACGTGAACCGGGCGATCCTGGAGAACAAGAACCCGCTGATCTCCCAGATCGCGAACGTCACGATCGACCCGATCAGCGAGGCCGACGCGCAGTCGGACCCCGACGACCGCACCGAGAAGCAGCAGGCCGAAGCCGAGCGGGCGACCGAGCTCGAGGACGACGACGACACCAAGGCCGGCGCGAAGATCTGTGCCACCGGGGACATCGGTGGCGAGGAGACCGACTTCTGCGCCTACGGCCTGATCCAGCTCGTCGACGCCGCCAAGGCGAAGTTCACCCCGTCCCGCCTCGAGGTGACCAACAGCGTGCTGGGCTCGGGCGAGCTGCCCAAGCAGTTCGAGGCCGGCATCCTGCAGATGCTCACGGTCACCCTGGACCCCGGCGAGCTGCCGTTCACGGTCACACCCACGGCGGTGAATGTCGAACCGGGCATACTTTCGGTCAAGGGCAAGGCCTTCGACGTCGTGCTCAGCGGGAGTGATCTATGACCGGTGCGCTGGTGCTGATCGGCACGCTCGCACTCGCGACCGTGCTGGGCCTGGCGCTGCGCGCCCGCAACGGCCGTGTCCGCGAGGCGGTCGGCCGCGACCTCCCCGACGACGTGCGCCGCGCGCTTCGACCTGGCGGCGTGACGCTCGTCCAGCTGTCCACCTCGTTCTGCGCGCCCTGCCGGTACGCCCGCGTGCTGCTCGCCGACCTCGCCGAGCGGACCGAAGGACTGCATCACACCGAGCTCGACCTCACCGACCGGCCGGACCTCGCCCGCGAGCTGTCCGTGCTGCGCACGCCGACGACACTGGCGATCGACGAGCGGGGCACCGAGATCCTCCGCGTGGGCGGGGTACCGAAGCGGGAAGAGCTGCTCGACGCGCTCCGGCCGCACCTCGCGACCGCCTGACCTCCGCGGATCACCCTGACGTGGCGTCTCACCAGGTGGACGCCCCTCCCAGGGGCAGAGATCCGGCGGTACTGTGCGAAACGTGTACACCTTGCTGACCAGGCGGCGCGCGGTCGACTACTGCCGCGTCGACTCAAGCCTGTGTCTGGCACCTGACTGACGGGCGAGCGCCCCTTTCCGGCCTCCGCCCGCCGCTGGTTTCCCGCTGCCCAGCCGCCTCGGCCAGGAGGTCGTCCGTGCCCGCACATCCACCTGTCGATTCGCCCGTCGATCCGCGTGGTCCGCGTTTCGCCGCGTGGGTCACCACCGTGGTCCTCGCGGTCGTGCTGGTCACCTCGTGGTGGCCGCTGCTCGCCGCCCAGGCCGTGGTGTTCGCCATCGGCGCGTTCGCCGGGCTGCGGGTCGCGCCGTACTCGCTGGTCTACAAGCACCTGGTCGCGCCCCGGCTGCGGCCGGCCGGCGAGCGCGAGGAGGCGGCGCCGCTGCGCTTCGCCCAGGGCGTCGGCTTCGGGTTCGCCGTACTGGGCACGCTCGGTTACGCGCTGGACGTGCCGGTGCTCGGCGCGGTGGCGACCGCGTTCGCGCTGGCCGCGGCGTTCCTCAACGCAGCGTTCGGGTTCTGCCTCGGCTGCGAGGCCTATCCGCTGATCCAACGATTCACACCGACGAAGGAGAGAGCGCTCCGATGAGCCGCGAAGACGTACTGGTCACGGCCGACTGGGCCGAAGAGAACCTCGGAACCGCCGGGGTGGTGTTCGTCGAGGTCGACGAGGACACCTCCGCGTACGACGGCGGCCACATCCCGGGTGCTGTCAAGATCGACTGGAAGACCGAGCTGCAGGACCCGGTGCGCCGCGACTTCGTCGACCGCGCCGGCTTCGAGAAGCTGCTGTCCGCCAAGGGAATCAGCAACTCCGACCGCGTGGTCCTCTACGGCGGCAACAACAACTGGTTCGCCGCGTACGCGTACTGGTACTTCAAGCTGTACGGCCACGACCAGGTGCAGCTGCTCGACGGCGGCCGCAAGAAGTGGGAGCTCGACGGCCGTCCCCTGTCCAAGGACACGGTGACCCGCGAGGAGACGACCTACTCCGCCACCGAGCAGGACACCGCGATCCGCGCGTTCCGCGACGAGGTCGTCGAGGCGATCAACGGCAAGAACCTCGTCGACGTCCGCTCGCCCGACGAGTTCTCCGGCAAGCTGCTCGCACCCGCGCATCTGCCGCAGGAGCAGGCGCAGCGCGCCGGGCACATCCCGACCGCGATCAACGTGCCGTGGAGCAAGGCGGCCAACGAGGACGGCACGTTCAAGTCCGCGGACGACCTGCGCGAGCTGTACAAGGCCGCCGGGATCGACGAGTCCAAGGCCACCATCGCGTACTGCCGGATCGGTGAGCGCAGCTCGCACACCTGGTTCGCGCTGCACGAGCTGCTCGGCTACTCGGACGTGAAGAACTACGACGGCTCCTGGACCGAGTATGGCTCGCTGGTCGGCGTGCCGGTCGAGATCGGTCCCGGCGCCCACTGACCGGGCCCCTGACGCGAGGCCCTTGAAACGCGAGGAGACGACATGAGTGACGGGTGTGGCGCGCCGGAGCAGACCGCGGCGCTGCCGGCGGGCATCGATCTCGCGAAGGAGATCGTGCTCGGCGGCAAGGTGACCGTGGACGGCGCGCCGGTCGGCGGCGCCTTCGTGCGGCTGCTGGACGCGAGCGGCGAGTTCACCGCGGAGGTCGTGTCCTCACAGGACGGTGACTTCCGGTTCTTCGCCGCGCCGGGCCGGTGGACCGTTCGTGCACTGCACCGCAGCGGAAACGGAGAGGCGAGCGTGACCGCCGACGGGCCGGGGCTGCATCCCGTGGCCGTCGCGGTCGGCTGATCTTCCTCCCGGGGGCGCGGGGCGGCCGGTCGGCCGTCCCGCGTTCGCATATCCTCGCCGGGTGGAACTGTTCTGGACCGCCATGTTGATCGTCGCCGCACTCGCCGGCACCGGGTTCCTGGGCCTGCTGGCCCACCGGCTGCACACGGGGTCCGGCCGATGAGCGACACGCCGGACGGCCCGGTTCCCGGCAGCGGCGACGCCGCGTTGCGCGCGGCCGCCGAGCGCGCCGCGACGACGCGGGAGCGCAACCTGCCGCAGTGGCCGGACCTGCCGATCCCGAACGACACCGCGAACCTGCGCGACGGCGCGAACCTGCACGACGCCCTGCTGCCGCTGCTGCCGCTGATCGGCGTGTGGCGCGGCGAGGGCGAGGTCGTGTACCCGACGATCGAGTCACAGCACTTCGGCCAGCAGGTCACGTTCGCGCACGACGGCCGGCCGTTCGTGTTCTACGAGTCGCGCGCGTGGCTCCTGGACGCGGACGGCAAGGTCATCCGCCCGGCCGCGCGCGAGGTCGGCTGGTGGCGCCCGCAACCCGACGAGACGATCGAGCTGCTGCTGGCCCACGCGACGGGCATCGTGGAGATCTTCTACGGCGAGCCGCGCACCCAGACGTCGTGGGAGCTGGCGACCGACATGACGATGCGCACGGGCTCGGCGAAGGACGTCTCCGGCGCGAAGCGGCTGTACGGCCTGGTGAACAACGGCGACCTCGCGTACGTGGAGGAACGCGCGATGGTCGGCCAGCCCCTGCAACCGCACACGTCGGCCTACCTGCGCCGCATCGCCGGCTGACCGCTACCGGCGGAAGGGCCGCCGACCGTCGCGGGGTTCCATGTTGTCGAACGCCGTGAACCAGGCGGGCGGGCGATAGTCGCCGATCCCGAGGTCGCGGTTCACGTCGTTCTCCGGATCCTCGGCGCCGTCGTGCTCCGGGTCGAAGATCCACCGGATCTCCGTGTCCTGGAAGAGCGTCTCGGTGGCGAGTTCCCAGGCGAGGTCGTCGCGGTGGGTGGGCAGGTGCTCGAGCAGCCCGTCGAGGCCGAACAGATCATCGCCGGCGGCCGCTTCGGCGTAGCGCAGCATCAGGTGCAGGGCCATCTCCTCGCCCGCGCAACGTGGCCGTGGCCACTCACCGGCCTCGATGTCCTCGACCAGATCGTCGAACGCTCGCGCGGCCTGCCTGCGCCACACCGCGTCCTGGCGCCAGGTGATCCGCGGATACTGGTCGAACAGCATCCAGTCACTGTCGGCGCCGACCGGCTCGTCACCGCGTTGCACGACGTCTTCGTACGCCTGGTCAGCGGACATCTGACCCGTCACCCACAGGCACGCGGCGGTTCGAGGGGTGAGCTGAAATCCCCCGCAGCGCTCGCACGTCTCACGACCACAGCGACAGATCGGGAACAAGGCCGCGAAGTCCGGATCGCCGTCCTCGACACCGCCGTGGCCGATTTCGTCGACGCTGTACTCGGCCTCCACCGGTTCGACTCCCGACAGGGCCACCATCTCGTGCGGCTCGGTGATCCATGAGATGGCCTTGACCAGATCTCCGCGCACCGCCTCCCGCTCGTCGGCGTCGAGCTCGTCCGGAGACCCGCCGAACTGGGAGATCTCCGCCTGCTGGATCCTTTCCACGGCGGCACGCTCCACCGCCGCCGGATCGGTCACGTCGAAGACGGCTTCCGCGGACACCCTGATCCTGCGCGCGGCAGGCTCCCCGTCCCCCATGACTCCCCTTCAGGCGTACTCGGACTCGTAGAGCGCGTTCAGCTCGCCGTGCAGCTCGGTCGCGTCCGGGAGCGGCACGCCGTCCAGCGTGTGCACACGGGTGATCTTGCGGACGCTCGACGCCAGGAAGAGAGCGTCCGCGTCCCGGATCTCCCGCAGCGTCAAGGGCTCCACCTTCGTCACCCAGCCGGCCTGCTCGGCGGCCCGGAACAGGGCGCCCTGCGTCGTGCCGCGCAGGATGCCGCTCGACGGGGGCGTGGTCCGCAGCGTGTGGCCCTGCGCGATGACCACGTTCGACGTCGGGCCCTCCAGCACCGAGCCGTCCGCCGCGAGGAAGATCGCCTCGTCGGCGTCGTTCGCCTCCGCGTAGCGCAGCGCGGCCATGTTCACCGCGTACGAGAGGGACTTCGCGCCCAGCAGCAGCCACGGCGCCCGCGACACGATCTCCGGGTCGTACCCGCGGTCGAGCGTTATCGCGCGCACGCCGGTGACCCGGTTGCGCAGTGTCTTCTCCGCGATGGGCAGGCCCATCGCGAACCCGGTCGGCGTGCCGTCGCCGAACTCCGGGCCACGCGTGTAGACCAGCTTGAGCGCCATCTCCGCCGCGCCCGCCCACGCGTCGAGCACGACGCGCACGCACCGCTCCCACGCGGTCCGGTCCGGCGGCGGCAGCTCGAGCATCGCCGCCGAGCGGGCCAGCCGGTCCAGGTGCGGGCCGAGCTCTCGCGGTTTGCCGTCCACCACCAGCACGGTCTCGAAGATCCCGTCACCGCGCATGAGTCCGAGGTCGTCGACCCGGATGTGTGCCGCTTCGGGGTCGGCCAGCGTTCCGTCGAGCATCGCAAGCACCCGCATGCCAGGAAGCCTACTCAGCCACGCGCATACGATTCAGGACGTGACGCGCGACGTGGAGGCGGAGCGGAACCAGCTCAAGGAGACGCTGCACCGCCGCGGCATGCGCATGACCCCGCAACGCCAGCTCGTGCTGGACGCGCTGGTCGAGCTCGAGCACGCGACCCCCGAGCAGGTCTACCAACAGGTGCAGACGCGCACCCCGACGGTCAACATCACGACCATCTACCGCACGCTCGAGCTGCTGGAGAGCCTCGGCATCGTGCGGCACACCCATCTCGGCCACGGCGCGCCCAACTACTCCGTCCACGAGCACGGCCACGTCCACCTCGTCTGCCACAACTGCCACAACGTGATCGAGGCGCCGTGCGAGGTCATGGACGAGCTGCGCGGAACACTGCGCGCCCGGTACGGGTTCGAACTGGATGCCAGCCACCTCGCACTGTCCGGCATCTGCCGCAACTGCACAGGGGGGAACTCGTGACACTCGATCTGCCGGGCGCCGTACCGCCGCCGGAGGGCTCGCCGGACCAGGGCGTGCCGTGGCACTTCGGCGACCCGTTCGCCGAGCAGCGGACCGCCGCGCGCAAGGTCGCGGTCGTGGACCGCGCACACCGGGAGGTAGTCGCGGTCACCGGCGAGGAACGGTTGTCCTGGCTGCACCTGGTGATCTCGCAGCACGTGAGCGAGCTGCCCGTGAACACCGGGACCGAGGCGCTCGTGCTCGACAGCCAGGGCCGGATCGACGCGCACATGGTGCTCGCCTACGCGAGCGGCGCGGACGGCGAGACCGTCTGGCTGGACACCGACCCCGGCGCGGTCGCGACCGGCGCGCGCGGCGGGCGGGTGCCGCTGCTGGAGTACCTCGAGTCGATGGTCTTCTGGTCGAAGGTGACCCCGCGTAACGCCACGGCCGAGCGAGCCGTGCTGTCGGTCGTCGGCCCGGAGGCGCCCGAACTGCTGGCCGCCGCGGGACTCCCGCTGCCCGGGAGCCCGTACGGCGTCGCGGCGAGCTCGGACGTCATCGTCCGGCGGATGCCCTGGCCCGGCGCGGTCGCCGCCGACCTGCTGGTGCCACGGCCACTGCTCGCCGCCTGGTGGTCGCGGCTGACCGAGGCGGGCGCCCGGCCGATGGGCTCGTGGGGTTTCGAGGCGCTGCGCGTCGAGGCCGCGCGGCCGCGGGTCGGCGTGGACACCGACGACCGCGCGATCCCGCACGAGGTCGGCTGGGTGCACGTGGCCGCGCACGTCGCGAAGGGCTGCTATCGCGGGCAGGAGACGGTCTCGAAGGTGCACAACGTGGGCCGCCCGCCGCGCCGCATGCTGCTGTTGCACCTGGACGGTTCACCGGAGGTGCTGCCGGAGACCGGCGACCCGGTGGTGCTCGGCGAACGAACCGTGGGGCGGGTCGGGTCCGTCGCCCAGCACCACGAGCTCGGCCCGATCGCGCTCGCGCTGGTCAAGTACTCCGTGCCGCTGGACGCCGAGTTGCTGGCCGGCACCGGGGACCGCGTCGTGCAGGCGGCGATCGACCCGGACGTGGTGCCGGAGGCGACCCCGGGGCTCGGTCGCGAGGCTGCTCGGCGGCTTCGCGGCTGACTAGCATCACGGTCCATGACAGGGACCCTGATCACCGTCGCGCCGACGGGCGCCGAGCACGCCAAGGCCGACGTGCCGAACCTGCCGGTCACCCTCGAGGAGCTGGTCGCCGAGGCGAAGGCCTGCGAGGCGGCGGGCGCCGGCATGATCCACGTCCACATCCGGGGCGCGGACGCGACGCCGACGCTCGACCTGCGGCGGCTCGAGGACACCGTGGCCGCGTTGCGCGCGGAGACGAACCTGGTGGTCCAGCTGTCGACGGGCGGCGCGGTGACCGACCCGGAGGCCGACCGGCTGCGCGTGCTCGAGGCGCTCCCCGACTCGGCCTCCTGCACGATGGGCACGGTCAACTTCGGCGACGACGTGTTCATGAACCGGTGGGAGTTCATCGTCGAGCTGCACAAGCGGATGCGGGAGCGCGGCATCG
>NZ_DATBKY010000183.1:0-8931 GCF_036555685.1 Actinophytocola sp.
GGCTCGCGGACGGGGACGTGCAGCGCAGCGGCGTGCTGACCGGGTACCGCGAGGTGTGCGGCACGATCGGCCTTCGGGTGCGCGCAGAGCTGCCCGGCGGCGAGGCGCTGACCGGCGCCGCCGTCGACGTGGACAGCGGCGGGCAGCTGCTCATCAAGCTGGACGACGGCACGGTCCGCTCGCTGTCGGCAGGCGACGTCGTGCACCTGAACAACGACGAACGCGATTAGCGCGATCCGCGCGCCCGGCGTCCGTCGCCGCCGGTACGGTTATCCGGTCACCATTGGCCAGGTGCTTTCGGGAGGACGCCGTGCCCTATCCAGACGACCTGCTCAGCGACGGCGAGCGCGTCATTCTCCACAAGCACTCGCACTGGAAGATGCTTCTGGTCCCCTACCTCGTCCTGGTCGTCACGCTCGCGCTCGGCATCTGGCTCGCGGTCCTCGTGCAGGACCAGTCGTGGCGCCTGGTCGCCTGGATCGCGATCGCGGTCATCGGTGCGGCCGTGCTCATCTGGCTGTTCTTCGTGCCGTTCCTCCGCTGGCGGACCACCCACTTCATCGTGACGACCGACCGCGTGATGGCTCGCGAGGGCGTGGTCAACCGGACCGGCATCGACATCCCGCTCGGCCGGATCAACAGCGTCCGCTTCGAGCACGGCCTCATCGACCGGATCTTCGGCTGCGGCACGCTGATCATCGAGTCCGCCTCGCAGGAGCCGCTGGAGTTCGACGACATCCCCAAGGTGGAGAAGGTGCACACCCTGATCTACCGCGAGGTCAACGACAACCCGCACGACGACTACGGGCGCGGTTCCACGCAAGAGTTCCAGCAGGGCTGACGTGACCGCTCGGGATCTCGGGCTCCCGGTCCGGGTGCCCGGCGACGACCTCCCGGCCGCGGTGACGGTCTGGGAGGTCGGCCCGCGCGACGGCCTGCAGAACGAGACGGCCGTCGTGCCGGTCGCGGTCAAGCTGGAGTTCCTCGACCGGCTCGCCGACGCGGGCCTCACCACGATCGAGGCGACGAGCTTCGTGCACCCCAAGTGGGTGCCCCAGCTCGCCGACGCGGAGGAGCTGCTCGCCGGACTGTCCAAGCGGGACGGTGTGCGGTACCCCGTGCTGGTGCCCAACGAGCGAGGCCTGGACCGCGCGCTAGCCGCGGGCGTGCGGCACATCGCGATCTTCGCCAGCGCCACGGAGACGTTCGCTAGCCGCAACCTCAACCGCACGCTCGACTCGCAGATGGAGATGTTCGACCCCGTCGTGTCGCGCGCGGTGGCCGAGGGAATGGACGTGCGCGGTTACGTGTCGATGTGCTTCGGCGACCCGTGGGAGGGCGCGGTCGACCCGGCGGCGGTCGTGTCGGTCGGGCAGCGGCTGCTCGACATGGGCTGCTCGCAGCTCTCCCTCGGCGACACTATCGGCGTGGCCACCGCGGGCCAGGTCGCCGCGCTGCTGAGCGCCTTCGCCGCCGCGGGCACCGCGATGTCCGCGCTCGCCGTGCACTTCCACGACACCTACGGCCAGGCGCTCGCCAACACGCTCGCCGCGCTGCGCCACGGTGTGACCACAGTGGACTCTTCAGCGGGCGGGCTGGGTGGCTGCCCGTACGCGGAGTCGGCCACCGGCAACCTCGCGACCGAGGACCTCGTGTGGCTGCTCGACGGGCTCGGCGTCGACACCGGCGTGGACCTGGACAAGCTCGCCGACACCAGCGCGTGGCTCGCCGGCGAGCTCGGCCGGCCCAGCCCGTCGCGCGTGGTGCGTGCGTTGCGGGGCTGACCTCGTGGAGATCGTCGAGCTCACCCCGGACACCTGGCCTGCCCTGGAGACGTTGTTCGCGGCGAACAAGACCGTCGGCGGCTGCTGGTGCGTGTGGTTCATGCGGCCGCACGCGGAGGTGCGGGCCGGCTGGGGCGAGGGCAACCGCTCGTTCCTGCGCGCGCGGCTCGGCGCGCCGCTGGGGCTGATCGCGGTCGACGACGACGGGCCGGCCGGCTGGGTGGCGGTCGCGCCGCGGGCGACCTACCCGCGGCTCGCGACCTCGACGATCACGCGGTCGGACGCCCGGCCGGACACCTGGTCGGTGACGTGCTTCTTCGTCCACCGGCGGGCCCGCCGCCAGGGCCTCGCCGCGACCTTGCTCGACTCGGCCGTCGACTTCGCGACCGCCCGCGGCGCCGCGGCGGTCGAGGGGCACCCGGTGGACACCGAGGGCGCGCGGCGCGCGGCGGGCGACCTCTACCACGGCACGCTCGACATGTTCCTCGCCGCCGGGTTCACCCTCCTGGACCGGCGTGGCACGCGTCGAGCGCTGGTGCGCAAGGAGATCCGGTGAGGCCGGAGCTCGCCTCGGTCGCCGGCGCGCCGGTGCTGGTGTGGCAGCCGCCCGCGCCGCTGCTGACGATCTCGTCCGGCCCGCTGGGCGGCGGGCTGGGCCCGCGCGAGTGGGTGCTGAACGCGACGGTGCCCGACGGGTACGACCGGCGCGATCCCGACGTGCACCTGGCGGAGCTCGCCGCCGAGCTGGGGCTGGCCGGTGCGGGTGCGGGGTTCCTCACCGCGGTCGACGTCCGGGAGGTCGTGCACCGCTCGGAGGGCGGCGTGCACGCGTCGGTCACCACCGGGATCGGCGCGCACCCGACGTGGGCGGCGGCGCCCGCGGCCGTTGCGCGAAGCGGCCCCGGAACGATCAACGTCGTGTGCTTCTCGCCCGTCCGGCTCTCGCCCGCCGCGCTCGTCAACACCGTCGCCACGATCGCCGAGGCGAAGGCGCAGGCGTTGTTCGAGGCCGGGGTGCCGGGCACCGGCACGAGCACCGATGCGACCGCCGTGCTGTGCCCGCCCGACGGACGGGCGGAGCCGTTCGGCGGCCCGCGCTCGCCGATCGGCGGAACTATCGCACGTGTGGTCCACTCGGCCGTGTCGGTGGCGTTGCGGGGTCGTTGAGAATCACGGGAACCGGGACGCGCCGGCGCGCGTCCAACGCGAGACCGACGACCATGCCTGCACCCAGCGGAGGTAGCCGTGGGGGCTGACCATCGAGCTCAGGTCGAGGAACTGCTAGCGGGCTACCGCCGCAGCCGGGAGCAGTTGGGGGTCGTCCACCGCAAGTTGGCGGCGCTCAAGGAGTCGGCGACCAGCGAGGACGGCTTGGTCACGGTCACCGTCGGACCCCAGGGCCAGCTGTGCGAGCTGGTCATCGTCGACTCGGCGTACCGCAAGCTGCGCCCGCACGAGCTCGCCCAGACCATCGTCGAGCTGACCGAGAAGGCCGCGCTGCTGATGGCGCGCAGGGCCGGCGAGGTGCTCGCCCCGGTGCTGCCGCCCGACACGGATCCGGACGCGCTGCTGCGCGGCACGGCCGATCTCACCCAAACGGAGCTCAAGACCGAGCAGCCGGGTGCCGAGGAGACATTCGAGAACCTCACCTGGATGCAGGCCGGCCGGAGGAAGCGATGAGCGACGGGTACGAGGTCGAGCCGGACCGCCTCGCCGGGCAGCAGGCGCAGCTCGACCCGATCGCCGGCCGGGTGACGTCGATCCACCAGACGCTGACCGCGGCGCTGGCCGAGGCCGGCGCGTGCTGGGGCTCGGACGCCGTCGGCCAGAGCTTCGCCGCCGCGCACGCTTCCCCCGCGGACTCGACGCTGGCGCAGCTGGGCGCGCTGCCCGGGCAGCTGGGCTCGGTCGGCGACCGGTTCACGGCGACCGCGGCCACGTACGAGGGCGACGACCAGCACGGTGCGCGGCGGCTGCGCGCGGCCGGACCGGACCTCACCGAGGCATAGCCATGGGCATCGAACTTCCTCCCGAGCTCGCCGGCGTCGCCGCGCAGGCGGGCGTGCGGTGGCCGGAGGCCGACGAGGAGGCCATGGCCAGGCAGGCGCAGGCGTGGCGCGACGGGGCCACGAACATGTCGGCGGTGACGACCGACGCGGACCGGACCGTGCGGGGCGCGCTCGATGCCGTCCACGGCGACACGGGTACCGCGGCGACGAAGCACTGGCAGACGTTCGTCGAGCCGGACTCCGGTCACCTGACGTCCACGGTGCGCGGCATGAACGCGGCGGCGGACCGGCTGGAGCACGCGTCGCAGCAGGTCGGAGCGGCGAAGGTCGAGATCGTGCGAAACCTCGTGGCGCTGGCGCAGAACTCCGACGCCGCACACAGCGCCGCCGCGGCCGGCCACCCCACCGCGCTGGCGGGCCTGGACACTGCGATCCGCGGCACGTCGGCCAACGTGGCGAACATCGAGTCGAGCCTGATCTCGGCGGTGCAGCCGGCGTCGGGCGTGGACATCTCTGGGGTGCGCGACCCGGTCAACGCCAACCCGGGCACCCACGGCCCGAACCTGCTGCAGGGCGCCACGAACCTGGTCGGCGCCACGACCCACGGCGCGACCGACCTGGTGGGCCAAGGGCACGGCAGTGGTCATGGCGGTGGTCATGGCGGTCACGGCGCGAACCTGGTGGGCGCGACCACAGACCTGGTCGGCGCCACGACCCACGGCGCGACCGACCTGGTCGGCCAGGGGCACGGCGGGCACGGTGGACATGGTGGACACGCGCCGGGCGGCAGCCTGCTCGACGACACCGTCCAGGGCGCGACCGACCTGGTGAGTGACACGACTCGCGGCGCCACCCATGTGGTGGGCGAGACGGCCCACGGGGCGACGAACGTGGTCGGTGGCACGGCGCAGGGCGCCACGAACCTCCTGGGCCAGGGCGGTCACGGACACGGGCCGGGCGGCAACCTCGTGGGTGACACCGTCCAGGGCGCCACCAACCTGGTCGGGGACACCGCACACGGCGCGACGCATGTCGTCGGGGACGGCCCTCCGGGACCCGGCCATCCCGGGCAGGGCGGTCTCGCGCAAGGGGCCACCGATCTCGTCGGCGACACCGCCCACGGGGCGGCCCACGTCGTGGGCGACACCGGGCGCGCGGTCGCCGGCGCGGGCCCGGACGTCATCGGTGGCGATCCCGAGATCACCGGGCCGGTGCCGGTCGACAGCTCGTGGCCGCCGGGGCTCGGCGACCACCCGACACCGCCCACCGGGCAGACCTCGCTCGCCGGCTTCGCGGACGTTCCGGCCGCCAGCCCCCAGGCGAACGTGCCGCCGGCCGCGCCGGTGGTCGGCAACGTGCCCGCCCCCGGCGCCAACCCCGGCGCACCCAACTTCGGCGGCCCGAACTTCGGCGGCGGCCCGTCCTTCGGTGGTGGCGCGCCGGGTGTCCCGGCCCCCGGCGGCATGGTCGGCGGCCCGGCCGGTGGCGCGGCCCCCGGAGCGGGGCCCCGGCCGGCTCCGGGCGGTCCCATCGCCGGCGGCATCGCCCCTGGTGCGGGCGCTGCCCGGCCGGCCGCCCCGAGCGAGAACCTGGCCCGGCCAGGCGCCGGTGGCGCGACCGGAGCACCACCGGCGGGCAGCGGGCGCCCGGCCGCCGGTGGGACCGGAACAGGCGCACCCGGACTCGGCGGCCCGGGCGCACTCGGCACGGGCGCGCCGGGAGCCGGTGGCCTCGGGGCCGGCGGTGCGCGGCCGGCCGAGTCCCTCGTGCCCGACCCGCGCAGGGGCGGCTACGCCCCCGTCGTCCCGCCCGTCCCGGGCGCCCAGCCCGGCGCCGCGGCGGCCGTCCCCGCCCGGGAGCGCGACGAGGCCCTGGCTCTGTTCTGGGTCCACATGTTCCCCATCGGCCACATGCCCGTTGCCGACGACCGGCCGGCGCGGCAGCTGCCCGCACCGCCGCCCGAGCTGGACTACGCGCCCGGCCTCCGCTTCGAGCCCGGTGACCATCCGCAACGACACCTGGTCGACAGCACCGACCGGCGAGCCGAGCTGCGGGAGGGCGTGCCGGCGCTCGAACCGTCCGACGCGCTCCAGCCCGGCTCGGCGCGAGTCAGCGAGCTGACGGAAGGCCACGACCCGCTCGGGGGCGAGCACGAGCGCGACTGGGACCGCCGCTACCTGGTCCGCTTCGGCAGCGTGACCGCGCACGGGATCAGCCGCGAGGGCGTCGAGTTCGCCTGGCCGCCGGGGGAGCAGTACCCCGAGGGCGGCAGCGCGGAGGCCGAGGCCGAGGTGCTCGACGAGGGCACCGAGATCGACCGGTTCGGCCGCTGGGAGGGCCGCGTCTTCGCCGCGGCCGGCACGCCGTTCGCGCAGCGGTCGCTGCCGCCGGCACACCTCGAGCAGGGCTACCGGCGCTACCGCGTGCTGCGCCCGCTGCCGGTGTGGCGCGCGGTGTCCGCCGCGTGGTTCGCGCAGCCAGGCGGCGGCGTGCGGTACCGGACCACGCACTCGGCCATGGAGCTGCAAGCCCTCGGCTACCTGGCCGACATCACCGGGGAGGACACATGAACGCCGAGTCGATCTCCGAGTGGCTGACCGCCGTCGGCGTGCCCCCGGCGATCGTGTCGATCGGTGCCGAGGCCGACAACGCGTGGTGCCTGGTCCGCGACGAGCAGCCGGACGAGGAGGGCACCTACGGCTGGGAGGTCTTCTGGCGCGAGCAGGGCAACCGGTACGACTGGGCCCGCTTCACCAACGAGCAGGTCGCCTGCCACTACCTGTTCGGCCGCCTGACCTGGGCCCAGGTCGTGCGCGGCGCGGTCGGGCTGCTCCCGGCCGCGAATCCCGCCTAACCCCGCAGGATCGCCAGTGCCGCCTCGTGCAGGTGGCCGTTCGTCGCCAGGCCCGAGCCGCCGTCGAAGCGCGGCTCGCCGCTCAGGTCCGTGAACGACCCGCCCGACTCGGTGACCAGGATCTGCACGGCCGCCAGGTCCCACGCGTTCGCGACCGGCTCCGCCACCACGTCCAGCGCGCCCTCGGCCACCAGGCAGTGCTGCCAGTAGTCCCCGAACGCCCGGCTCTCCCAGCACGCCGCCAGCAGGGCCAGGTACCGGGGCCTGGCCGGGCCCCACGTCATCAGGTCCGTCGTGGACACGTACGCGTCCGACAGCGAGCGAACGCCCGACACCCGCAACCGCCGCGGGGGACCACCCGAGAACGAGCTGAACGCGCCCGCCCCGGCGGACGCCCACCAGCGCCGCCCGAACGCCGGCGCCGACACCACGCCCACCACCGGTGAACCGGCCTCGACCAGGGCGATCAGCGTCGCCCACGCCGGCACGCCGCGCAGGAAGTTCTTCGTCCCGTCGATCGGGTCCACGATCCACGTCCGCCCCGGCCCGAGCGAGCCGCCGCGCTCCTCGCCCAGCACGGCGTCCCCCGGGCGGTCGGCCGCGAGCACCGCGCGGATGGCGTCCTCGACCGCCGTGTCCGCGTCCGTGACCGGGGTCCGGTCCGGCTTCCGGTCGACCACGAGGTCGTCCGCGCGGAACCGGGCCGTGGTGATCTCGTCCGCAGCGTCGGCCAGTCGCAACGCGACGGAAAGATCATCAGCATGGGAGGCCATGGCGGCATGCTGTCACGCCTAGTCTTAGCGTCGTGAGTGTGGTGCTGCTGGCCGAGGACGACGCGGCGATCGCCGATCCGCTGTCCCGTGCCTTGAATCGGGAGGGCTACGAGGTCCGCGTGGTGGTCGACGGCCACAGCGCGTACGAGTCGGCGAACGGCGGCGGGATCGACCTGCTGGTGCTCGACCTCGGGTTGCCCGGAATCGACGGGCTGGACGTGTGCCGGCGGCTGCGCGCGGCCGGCCGCGGCATCCCCGTCCTCATGCTGACCGCCCGCGCCGACGAGGTCGACTTCGTCGTCGGGCTGGACGCGGGCGCGGACGACTACGTCGCCAAACCGTTCCGGCTGGCGGAGCTGCTCGCCCGGATCCGCGCGCTGCTGCGCCGCCAGGCGCCCGGCACGATCGAGGTCAACGGCGTGAAGATGGACCTCGCCGCACGTCAGGTCCTGGTCGACGGTGACGAGGTGACGCTCGCCAACAAGGAGTTCGAGCTGCTGCGCGTGCTGATCCAGCGAGCGGGCCAGGTCGTCACCCGCGAGGAGATCCTCGACGAGGTGTGGGGCGGGCCCGAGCTGAAGACCAGCAAGACGCTCGACATGCACATGTCGTGGCTGCGCCGCAAGCTCGGCCACCGCGCCGGCCGGATCGCGACCGTGCGCGGCGTCGGGTTCCGCTTCAACGCCGAGTAAGCCGTGCGCCGCCGCGTCCTCCTGGCGATCCTCCTGGCCGTCACCGTCACCGCTTGCCTGCTGGGCATCCCGCTCGGCTACACGGCGACGGCGATCGTGGAGAACCTCACCCGGGAGGACCTCGCCGGCCGCGTCCGCCAGATCGCCGCGATCCTGGACGACGAGGTCGCCAGCGGCCACCAGGTCGACCTGCGCAGCGTGCAGCTGGCCGTGCCGACCGGTGGCCACCTGCTCGTCACGCTGCCCGACACCGGCAAGAACCTCACCCTCGGCCCGGAGCTGCGCGGCGACACGGTGAGCGAGGAGGTTCCGATCGTCCAGCACGGCACCGTCCGGCTCTCCATCGACGCCGCCCCGATGCGCGCAACGCAGACCCAGGTGGCGCTGCTGGTCGCGCTCGTCGTGGTGGCCACGATCGGCATTGGGTTCGTCGTCGCGAGCGTCACCGCGCGGCGGCTGGCCCGCCCGCTGCGCCACGTCGCGGACCGCGCGTCCCGGCTCGGCGCGGGCGACTTCCGGCTGGACCGCACCCGCTACTTCGTGCCCGAGCTGGACTCGGTGGCCGAGGCGCTGGACGCGTCCGCCACCGCGCTCGCGCAGCTGGTGCAGCGGGAGCGGGAGCTCGTCGGCGACGTCTCCCACCAGCTGCGCAGCCGGCTGACCTCGCTGCAGCTACGCATCGAGGAGCTCACCGCCGTGCCCGACGAGGAGGTCGCCCACGAGGCGCGGGCGGCGCTGGAGCAGGCCGAGCGGCTCGCCGACGTCCTCGACGAGCTGATGGCCGCCGCGCGCGAGGCCCGGGCGGTGGGCGCCGAGCCG
>NZ_DATBKY010000184.1:0-1733 GCF_036555685.1 Actinophytocola sp.
ACCGTCGTCGGCCCGCCGGCCCGCGCGGCGGAACTCCGTCCTGATGAAGTCCAGCCGCTCGGAAAACCTGGTGACCTTCGGGTATTCCATCATCCGGGCCCCTGATGCCCTGGCCGCGGCCAGCAGTTCCTTGCCCTTCGCGCCGCCCGCGTGCGTCAGGATGAGGACCACGTCCGGCGCCGGATTCTTCGCGTACCTAGCCAGCTCGGCCGCGACATCCTTGCCGGCATTCTGGGCCGAACGGACCGCGAGCACGCAGCCGCCGCCGAACAGCGAAGGCGAGGTGAGCGCGTCGAGCTCTCCGGGACCGAGCGCGGATGCGTCCAGGTCGTGGACGTCGCCGCCGGGGGCGGCGTCGCGGGCGGCGGCGATCAGGTCGCGGACGGCGCGGTCGACGAGGAACTCCTCCTCGCCGACGACGAGCGTGACCGGGACGACCTCGGTGGCGGGCGGGTTAACCGCGGTGCGCGCAGCCATGACCGCAGCATGCCATGCATGAGGCCCGAGTGCCGAACTAGGTGGCCGAGATCGGCTCGCCGCCGAGCCAGACGCGGCGCGGGGTCAGGCCGTAGGACCAGACGAAGGCGCCCTCGTGATCGGCGTCCCACAGCACCATGTCGGCGAGCCTGCCGCGGACCATCGCGCCGCGGTCGGGAGCGCGCAGCGCGTGCGCGCCGCCGATGGTGGCGGCGCGCAGCGCTTCCTCGACGCTCATCCCGAAGTAGGACACGGCCATGGAGATGACCAGCGACATCGAGGTGATGCCGGTAACGCCCGGGGCGTGGTCGGAACCGAGCGCGACCGCGACGCCCTTGTCCAGCAGGTCGCGCACTGGCGGACGGGTGCCGGTCTGCAGGGCCGGGCTGGGGCAGACTACGGCGGCCACGCTGGCCTGGGCCAGCGCCGCGACGTCCTCTTCCGTGGCCGCGTGCAGGATGTCGGCGGACGCGCAGCCGAGCTCGGCGGCCAGCCCAGCCGCGCCGGTGCGTGAGTCCCCGCAGGCGTGCACCCGCGGCAGCAGGCCCGAACGGCGGCCCGCGGACAGGATCCAGCGTGCCTCGTCCTCGGAGAACCGGCCCTCCTCGCAGTACACGTCCACGCTGTCCGCGCCGATCGCGGCCGCGTCCGCGCACCAGGAGCTGACCGCGTCGATGTAGTCGTGGCGGCGGCCGAAGAACTCCGGCGGCACCGCGTGGGCCGCCATGAACGTGACGTGCACCCTCGGCATGCCCTGCTCGCCTTCGAGCCCGCGCAGCATCCGCACGTCGGCCAGTTCGCCGTCCCTGGTCAGGTGGTATCCGGTCTTGGCCTCGAGGGTCGTGGTGCCGGACCGCAGCCAGCGGCCCAGCCGGGCACGCACGCCGTTGCACAGCGTCCAGGGGTCGGTGCCGCGGGTCACGGTGACGGTAGACGCGACGCCGCCGCCCGCGGCGGCGATCTCGGTGGGCGAGGAGCCGTTGGACCGCATAGCGAGCTCCGCCCAGCGGTTGCCCGCGTACACCGGGTGAGTGTGGGCGTCGATCAGGCCGGGCGTGACCAGGCCGCCGCCCAGGTTCTCCACGTGGTCCACGTCGACGATGTCATCGACCACACCTGGGATGCGCTGAGGCAGCTCGGCCGCGGGACCGACCCAGGCGATCCGGTCGTCGCCGGTCACGATGGCGGCGTTGCTCAAGATCTCCGAGCCAGTCCACAGGCGACCGATGTTGGTCAGCAGCCGAACAGTCACCGGC
>NZ_DATBKY010000185.1:0-36246 GCF_036555685.1 Actinophytocola sp.
ACACAGTCAAGCGGTGCCCGTCGAGGTAGGCGCCGCCGCCGCGGGAGGCGGTCCAGCGGCGGCCCGAGTCCGGCTCCACTACGGCCGCGGCGACCGACACGCCGTCCTGCTGCGCGGCCAGCGACACCGCGTACCAGGGGAGCCCGTAGAGGTAGTTCACCGTGCCGTCGATCGGGTCGACGACCCAGCACACGCCCCCTCCGGCCGCGCCCGAGCTGCCCGACTCCTCGCCCAGCACCGGCTCGCCCGGTCGCAGCTCCGCGAGCCGCTCGCGGACCAGCTTCTCCACGGCGATGTCCGCCGCCGTGACCACGTCCGTCTCGCTCGACTTCGTGCCGACGTCGTGGATCGCCGCCTCGCGTGCGGTCCGGGCGAGCGCGGCCGCCTCGACCGCCACCGCGGTCGCGATCTCGAGAAGCTCTGCACCCACCACGAGACCTATCCGACCACACCCGGCTAATCTCCGTGGCACAGCTAGCTGAATCGAGTACGAAGGGATCCGTGGGGATGGTGGCAACCCTCGGCTTCGGCGTGGACGTCGGTGGGTCGGGCATCAAGGGATGCACGGTCGACCTGGAGGCCGGCAAGCTGCATGGCGAACGGATCAGGATCCCGACTCCCGACCCGTCCAAGCCGGACGCGGTGGCGGACGTGGTGAAGGACATCGTCGACCAGTTCGGCTGGCGCGGCCCGGTCGGCGTGACGCTGCCGGCGGTCATCAAGCGGGGGGTCGCGTACACGGCGGCCAACATCGACAAGTCGTGGCTCGGCACCAACGCGTCCGAGCTCTTCGGCGAGCGGCTGGGGCTCGCCCCCGCGGACGTGGTCGTGATCAACGACGCGGACGCCGCCGGCATCGCCGAGATCTCCTACGGCTGGCCGGACGACCGCGAGGGCGTCGTCGTGCTGCTGACGTTCGGCACGGGCATCGGCAGCGCGGTGTTCGTCGACGGGAAGCTCGTGCCCAACACGGAGTTCGGTCACCTGGAGGTCGACGGGCACGACGCGGAGACGCGGGCGGCGGCGTCGGTCAAGGACGACAAGGGGCTTTCCTGGTCCGACTGGGCGCAGCGGGTCAGCCGGTACATCCGGGGGCTGGAGGACCTGATCTGGCCGGACCTCATCATCGCCGGTGGCGGGGTCAGCAGGAAGGCCGACAAGTGGCTGCCGCTGCTCGAGGTGCGTACCCGCGTGGTGCCCGCGGAGCTGCGCAACGACGCCGGAATCGTGGGTGCGGCGGTGGCCGTCCGGGAGAACATGCACGGCTGAGCTGCATTGGATCTTGGCCCGTGCCGCACCTGATGCGGAGTATCGTCGTTACAATGGAACACAGCTTGCCGCGCACGGCCGGTAGGCAACTCCCCGAAATCCGGTTGACCAGGCTTTCTGGTCGTCCGTGATCGAGAGCAGCGAAAGGGCGTACGTGGCAGCCGCACGATCCGCAACCCGACGCTCCACCGCCTCGGCGAGCGCCGCGAAGTCGGCAAACGCTCAGCCGGACACCGACGAGTCGACTGAGAAGCCCACCACGTTGAAGACCGCGACGAAGAAGGCGCCCGCCACCAAGACGCGAGCGCCGCGCAAGTCGACCAAGACCGCGGCCGGCGCGAAGAAGACCAGCGCCGGCAAGGCGAAGGCCGCGGAGACCAACAAGAAGGCCGACGGCGCGGCGGAGCCGGAGGAGGGCGAGGAGCCCGACCTCGAGTCGCCGAACCTGGAGGACCTCGAAGACGTCGAGATCGACGTCGTCGACGAGACGGTCGAGGAAGAGCCGGCGGAGAAGGAACCCGCCAAGGACGCGAAGGACGGCGACTTCGTCTGGGACGAGGAGGAGTCCGAGGCGCTGCGCCAGGCGCGCAAGGACGCCGAGCTCACCGCGTCCGCGGACTCCGTCCGGGCCTACCTCAAGCAGATCGGCAAGGTGGCGCTGCTCAACGCCGAGGAGGAGGTCGAGCTCGCCAAGCGGATCGAGGCCGGCCTGTACGCGGCGGAGCGGGTGCGCAAGGCCGACGACGAGCAGTCGGAGAAGCTGGTCCCGCAGATGCGGCGTGACCTGCGGTGGATCGTGCGCGACGGCGAGCGGGCGAAGAACCACCTGCTCGAGGCGAACCTGCGGCTCGTCGTGTCGCTGGCCAAGCGCTACACCGGGCGCGGCATGGCGTTCCTGGACCTCATCCAGGAGGGCAACCTCGGCCTCATCCGTGCGGTCGAGAAGTTCGACTACACCAAGGGCTACAAGTTCTCCACGTACGCGACGTGGTGGATCCGCCAGGCGATCACGCGGGCGATGGCCGACCAGGCGCGGACGATCCGCATCCCGGTCCACATGGTCGAGGTGATCAACAAGCTCGGCCGCATACAGCGCGAGCTCCTGCAGGACCTCGGCCGCGAGCCGACGCCCGAAGAGCTGGCCAAGGAAATGGACATCACCCCGGAGAAGGTGCTGGAGATCCAGCAGTACGCCCGGGAGCCGATCTCGCTGGACCAGACGATCGGCGACGAGGGCGACAGCCAGCTCGGCGACTTCATCGAGGACTCCGAGGCGGTCGTCGCGGTCGACGCGGTGTCGTTCACGTTGCTGCAGGACCAGCTCCAGTCGGTGCTGGCGACGCTGTCCGAGCGCGAGGCGGGCGTGGTCCGGCTGCGCTTCGGCCTGACCGACGGCCAGCCGCGCACGCTCGACGAGATCGGCCAGGTCTACGGCGTCACGCGCGAGCGCATCCGCCAGATCGAGTCGAAGACGATGTCGAAGCTGCGCCACCCGTCGCGGTCGCAGGTGCTGCGGGACTACCTCGAGTGAGGCTTGCTTCGTGAGACGCCCCGGGCTCGTGACCCGGGGCGTTTTGCGTTACAGCGGCTCGGTTGTGGCCGCCGGCTCGCGCGAGCGAAGGGTCAGCCCGCCGACGACCGCGGCGATGCCGAGCGCCTCCGGGATGGTCGGCACCTGCCGGAGCACGAGGAGCCCGATCGCCGTCGCGGTTACGGGGAGTAATGCCAACAGGAGCGCGAATGACGCGTGCCCGAGGCGCCGCAGGACCACCTGGTCGAGCGCGTACGGGAGGACCGTGGCAAGCAGACCCACCCCGACGCTCATAAGCAGAAGTTCTGGAGAGCCCCAGACGGGCCCCGTGCCGAACGCGAGCGGCACGAGGACGACCGTCGCCACCGCGAACCCGACGGCGAGCCCGTCGACACCGAGCCCGATGTCCGCGACACGCTTGCCGAGCAGGATGTAGGCGGCCCACAACAGTGCCGCTGCCAGGGCGAACAGTACTCCGAGCGTGCTGCCCGACCACTGTACGTCCACGATCAACAACACTCCGCAGATGACGAGCAGCAAGGCGGCGATGTCGCGCTTGGTCCGCGATCCGAACGCCGCGACGAGCACGGGCCCGACGAACTCCAGCGCGACGGCCGTGCCGAGTGGCAGCCGCGCGAGCGCCTCGTAGAACGCGATGTTCATCAGTGCCGTGACCAGCCCGAACAGCGCGGCGAGCCAGAAGGTCCGGCCACGCCAGGCGCGTCGTCCGGGCCGCCGCCAGGCGAGCAGCACGAGCGCGGCGCCGAGCGACCGCAGCCACGCGACGCTAGCCGGGTTGATCTCCGCGAAGAGCCAGAAGGCCACGGCGGCGCCGAGATACATGGACGAGGCGCCGGCGACGAAGAGTAGTGGGGCCGGCACCCGGCGCACTTTTAGCACACGAACCACCTGGTGCACCAGCAAATCCTGCATGCCGGGATCAGCGATGCGACAACTGGGTTAAATCTCGATTTGAGGGATCTCTCATTACGGCGGGGAACACTGACGATGGGTAGAACGTCTGGAAGAGTAGACGGCAAGCGAGCACTCCCCGTGGTCGCAGCCGGAGACGGCATCGGCTCAGCCCGGTGCCGGGACGGAGGGAGATTGACATGCACACCACACTCGCCCGCCCCGACCTGACCGCTGCCGACCGCTGCGACCGGTGCGGGGCAGCCGCACAGGTCCGAGCCATCCTCCCCTCCGGGGGCGAGCTGCTCTTCTGCGGGCACCACGCGCGCAAGCACAAGGAGCGGCTGCGTGAGCTGGAGGCGGACCTTCAGCAGGGGCAGGCTTCGTAACTCGACGACTTCGTTCGCGGGCGGGATCCGGGAGGGTCCCGCCCGCGCGCGCATCCGGTAACGGCGAAGCCGAGCCCGGCGGAGGCTCGCGGGTCACGGGGTCGCCGACGGCGAGAGACCAGAGACCCGACCAAGATCAACGGCGGCCTCCGGCCCCCCGAGATCCACGGTACCGACGCCCACCGACAGCCCAGGCGCCAAAGCCTGAGAGCCGTGGACAACGAGGCTCAGACGGCGTCCAGGACCGGCTCGAAGGCCAGCTCCGCCGCCCCCAGCAAGGTCACATCGGCGCCCAGCGTCGAGGCGACGATACGGGTCCCACCGACGGCCCGGGACACGAGCGACCGCTGGCGCACCGCCTCGGCCACCTCGGCCACCAGCGACGGCGGCAGCGCGGTGAACAGGTCCCCGAGCACCACGAGCTCGGGACCCAGCACGTTCACGACGTTGACCAGGCCCAACGTCAACCACTCGGCGAACTCCCCCAGCCGGGCCCGCATCTCGACCGGGTCCACCGCCAGCGAACGCAGCTCGGCCACCACGGCCCCCCGTGGGGAGCCCTCACGCAGGCCGAGCGCCCGGCACAGGGCGCGCTCGCCCACCTCGGTCTCCCAGCAGCCCTGGCTGCCGCAATAACATGGTCGCCCACCCGGATGGACGACCATGTGCCCGAGCTCCCCGAGGTACCCGGCCGTGCCACGTAAGGCCGAGCCGTCGGAGATGACGCCGCCGCCGACGCCGACGTCCGCCGACACGTAGACCGCGTCCGAGGAACCCCGGGCCGTGCCGCGGAGGTGTTCGGCGAGCGCGCCCAGCTCGGCGTCGTTCCCGACCATGATCGGGACGTCGAAGACCGAGCCGAGGTGCTCGCCCAGCGCCACGTTCGACCAGTGCAGGTTCGGGGCCTCGTGCACGAGCCCGTCGGACCGGCGGACGACACCCGGAACCGAGACGCCGGCCGCCACGATCTCCACGCCGAGGTCGGCGGCGAGCACCTGCGTCGAGTCGATGACGTGGCTCATGACCTCGTCCGGCTCGCGCGTGCGCACGCGCAGGTTCCAGCTGTTCCGCCCGAGGATCTCGCCGCCCAGTCCGACCAGCGCGATGGCCACCTGCTCGACCCGGATGTCCGCCGCCAGCACGACCGCGGCGTGTGGCTGCGGCAGCACGAGCAGCGACGGCCGGCCGGCACCCGTGCGCTGGCGCGGCACCCGTTCCTCGACGACACCCGTCTCGGCGAGCCCGTCCACCAGGGCCTTGATCGTGCTGCGGTTGAGCCCGAGCTCAGCCGCGAGCGACGCCCTGGTGCACGGGCCGTCGATGTGCAGCCTCCGTAACAGGACCGTGCGGTTGTGCCGGCGCACCTCGTCGGGCCGCGCGCCCAGGCTGGGCGTCCCCGTGGGTGTGCTCGTCAAACCCCTCGCTCCCGTTCCGTCAATCCGATACCGCGGCCCTCCGCCGGGACAGCGCGTCGACCGTGGCGGCGAGCAGCAGCACGAGACCGGTGACGATGTTGACGATCGCCGCCGGCTGGCGCAGCAGCCCCAGGCCGTTCTCCACGACCGCGAGCACCAGGCCACCGATGACCGCGTGCGCCACCTTGCCCCGCCCGCCGAACAGCGACGTCCCGCCGATCACGGCGGCACCGACGGCGAAGAGCAACGTGTTCAACCCACCGGCCTGCGGGTCGACCGAGCCCGCCTTCGACGAGTACACGATCGCACCGATCGCCGCCGCGGCGGCGGATACGACGAAAACGCTCGCCCTGATCTTGCCCACGTTGATGCCGGCGCGGCGCGCGGCCTCCGCGTTGCCGCCGGTCGCGTAGATGTGCCGGCCGTACCGGGTCCGGTTGAGCACGAAGGTGCCGATCACGAGCAGGCCCAGGATGATCGGGATGACGTAGGGCACGCCGCGGATCGTCACCAGGTCCGGGTTCGGCGAGCGGTTCAGCGTCAGCAGCCAGGTCAGCACGATCGAGAGCGCCACGACTGCGCCGACCTTGACGAGCACGATCGGCGTCGGCTGGGTCACGAGTCCCCTGCGCAGCCGGGAGAAGTGCTCGCCGAGCACGACCAGCGCGTAGCCGCCGGCCGCGATGATGCACAGCACCCAGCTGCCGAGCATCGACAGGCTGCCGTTCGCGACGTTGAACAGGACGTTCGAGCTCCGGATGCCGAGCACGCCGCCCTCGCCGATGAACTGCAGGATCACACCCTGCCAGGTGATGAACAGCGCCAGCGTCACCACGAACGACGGCATGCCGACCTTGGACACCATGAAGCCCGTCAGGCAGCCGATCGCCGCGCCGACGCACACCGCGAGCAGCATCTCGAGCCACGCGTTGGGCGCCACGCCCAGAAGGGACAGCGCCACGGCGATGACACTCAGCACGGCACCGGCCCAGATGCGCAGCCACAGCGCGACCGCGGCGGCCACGAGCAGGCCGACGATGAAGACGTAGAACACCGTGCTGCCCATTTGCCCGAGCAGGTTGCCGCCACCCACGTAATGCATCGCCATGACGGCCGCGCACACGCCGGAGAGGGTGCCCGCGGACAGGTCGATCTCGCCCAGCAACAGGACGAAGACCAGACCCATCGCGATGATCATCTTGCCGGCGCCCTGCGCGACGAGGTTCGCGGTGTTGTTCAGGGTGAAGAAGTTGTCCGACAATGCGGAGAACGCGATCACCAGCACGAGCAGGCCGAGCAACGCGGGCAGCGAGCCGAGCTCGCCGCCCCGCAGCCGCGCGAAGTAGTCGCGGATGGCCTCACTGCTGGACTGGGACGTGGTGTCGATGCCGAAGTCGGCGACCGCGCCGCCGTTGGGCGCGGTGTCGGCCTTGGCCGGGGATTCGGTCATGAGTGGGGTCCTCGGGTGAGAGATCAGAGAGTGACTTGCTCGGGTCGCGCGAGGCCGACGTCGCCGGAGCGGCCGGCCGTGATCAACTCGACGACCTGGCTGTGCGTGGTCTCCTTCGCCGGCAGGTCGGCGACCTGCCGGCCCAGGTACAGCACGGAGATCCGGTCGGCGACTTCGAACACGTCCGCCATGTTGTGGCTGATCAGCACGACGCCGAGGCCCTGCTCGGCCAGCCGGCGGACCAGGTCCAGCACCTGTCGGGTCTGCGCCACACCGAGCGCGGCGGTCGGCTCGTCGAGCAACACCACCTTGCTGTCCCAGAGGACCGCCTTCGCGATCGCCACGGTCTGGCGCTGCCCGCCGGAGAGCTGCTTCACCACCGTGCGGACCGACTTGACCGTCCGGACCGAGAGCGACGCGAGCGTCTCCCGGGCGGCCTTCTCCATGCTTCCCTCGTCCATCAGCCAGCGGCTGCCGCGTTCCCGGCCGAGGAACATGTTCTGCACGACGTCGAGGTTGTCGGCCAGTGCGAGGTCCTGGTACACGACCTCGATGCCGAGCTCCGCGGCGTCGTGCGGATTGTGGATGGTGACCGGCTCGCCGCGGAAGCGGATCTGACCGGAGTCCATCGGGTAGATGCCCGCGACGCACTTGATCAACGTCGTCTTGCCGGCGCCGTTGTCGCCGACGAGCGCGGTGACCTCGCCGGCCCGGACGGTGAAGTCCACGTCGTGCAGCACGTGCACGGGGCCGAAGCTCTTGTTGATCCCGATCAGCTCGAGAAGGGGCTCACTCACAACGAAAATCCTCCTCACCCCCGGGAAAGCCGCGCCCGAAGAAGCTCCGGGCGCGGCCTCCCAGGGTGTGCTGGGTCAGGAGATACCGAGCTGGGTGCAGACCGCCGCGAGGTCGCCGGTGCAGACCTCGTCGGCCTTCACGTAGCCCTCGTCGATGACCCGCTTGACCTCGTTCTTGGTGATCAGGAACGGCTCGGACAGCACGGACTTGACCTCGCGCTTGCCCTCGGGGTCGTCGCTCTTGTCGGTCGCGATCTTGTCCGCGGCGCCCTTGTCGCCCTTGGCAAGCGCGGCGGCGAGCTTGGCCGTCGCCTCGGCTTCCTGCTTGATCGGCTTGAACACCGTCATGTACTGGTCGCCGGCGAGGATCGCCTTCAGACCGTCGGCGGTGGCGTCCTGGCCGGTGACCGGGACCTTGCCGTTCAGGCCGTTCTTCTTGAGCACGGTGATGACCGCGCCGGCCAGGCCGTCGTTGGCCGCGACGACGCCGTCGACCTTGCCGCCGTTCGAGGTCAGGATCTGCTCGAAGACGGTGCCGCCCTTCTGGTTGTCCCAGTTGTCGATGGGCTGGGACTGGACCAGCTTGAGCTTGCCGGAGTCGTACAGCGGCTTGAGGATCTTCTCTTGCCCGTCGTGGAACAGCGTCGCGTTGTTGTCCGTCGGCGCGCCCTCGATCTCGATCACCTGGCCGCCCGGCTTGTTCTTCAGCGCGTCCGCCAGGCCCTGGCCCTGCAGCTCGCCGACCTTCACGTTGTCGAAGGACACGTAGTACTCGGAGCTGCCGCCGAGGTTGAGGCGGTCGTAGTCGATCGTCGGGATGCCCTGTGCGTTGGCCTTCTGCGCGACCGTGCCACCGATCTCGCTGTTGATGGCGGCGATGATCAGGACCTTGACGCCGTCGTTGATCATGCCGTCGGCGAGCGTGCTGAACTTCTGCACGTCGCCCTGCGCGTTCTGAATGTCCGGGTCGAGCCCCTCGGCCTTGAGGGCGGCCTCGAGCATGGGCTTGTCGAAGCCTTCCCAGCGAGCCGACGTCGCCGTCTCCGGGAGGATCACGCCGACCGGGATCCCACCCGAGGACTGGTCGGCCGAGTCCTGGCCGCCACCACCACTCCCGCCGCCCGTGTCCTCATTGGCTCCACACGCCGACAGGGCAAGGGTCAGACCCATCCCCGCGGCGAGAAGAGCAAGCCTTGTACTGCGCATTCAACGGTCCCTTCACAGTCCTCAGGGCGAAATGTTGCGGTGCACAACATATGCCGGGACGGTCAGTGATGGAAGCCACGGAACCGCATTTTGCGCCTCGTGTGAGACACAGTTTGGCAACGGAGCGGTCATATACCCGCAAACCGGCCTTTGAGGCGTCACCAAGAACGCAGCGTAGCAATCCGTTCCTCGAGCTGCTCGGCTGATGCCATCGCCGTGGGCGGTCCCGCGCACACTCTGCGTAGCTCGCTGTGGATCATTCCGTGCGGCTTTCCCGTTCTGTGGTGGTACATCGCGACGAGCGTGTTCAATTCCTTGCGCAACGAAGTCAACCGTTCGGCTACGGTCTGCGACCGCGCCCGGACGGGCTCGGGCTGCTGCTCCTTCGCCCGGCGGGAACGCTCCGTGAGCTGGTCGGCCTGCCGCTGCCGCAACAATGCGCGCACCTGCTCGGGCTCGAGCAGCCCCGGCAGGCCGAGGTACTCCTGCTCCTCCGCCGACCCCGCGAACGCGGCGGTGCCGAACGACGAGCCGTCGTAGATCACCTGGTCGAGCTCGGCGGACGCCGACAACGAGGTGAACGCCTTCTCCTCCTCGCCCGGCTCGTCCTTGAGCTGGTTCGCGTCGGCGAGCAGCTCGTCGTCCCAGCCGTCGGACTCCCGGTCCGGCTTGCCGAGCACGTGGTCGCGCTGCGCCTCGAGCTGGCTGGCGAGCTCCAGCAGTACCGGCACGCTCGGCAGGAACACGCTCGCGGTCTCGCCGGGGCGCCGCGCGCGGACGAAGCGGCCGATCGCCTGGGCGAAGAACAGCGGCGTCGAGGCGCTGGTCGCGTATACGCCGACGGCCAGCCGCGGCACGTCGACGCCCTCGCTGACCATCCGCACGGCGACGAGCCAGCGGTCCTCGGACTCGGCGAACCCGGCGATCTTGCCGGACGCCTTCGGGTCGTCCGAGAGCACGACCACCGGCTCGGCGCCGGTCGTGCGCGCGAGGATCTTGGCGTACGCGCGCGCCGACTCCTGGTCGGACGCGATCACCAGGCCGCCGGCGTCCGGCACGTGCTGGCGCAGCTGCTGCAGCCGCAGGTCGGCCGCGGTGAGCACGGCCGGGATCCACTCGCCCAGCGGGTCGAGCGCCGTGCGCCACGCGCGGGCGGTCTGCTCGGCGGTCATCGGCTCGCCGAGCCGCGCGGTGAACTCCTCGCCCGCGCTGGTGCGCCAGCTCGCCTCGCCGGAGTAGGCCAGGAAGATCACGGGCCGGACGACCCCGTCGGCGAGCGCGTCGGCGTAGCCGTAGGTGTGGTCGGCCCGGCTGCGCAGGAAGCCGCTGCCGTCCGGCTCGTAGTCCACGAACGGGATCTGCGAGTCGTCGCTGCGGAACGGGGTGCCGGTGAGCGCGAGGCGGCGGACGGCCGGCGTGAACGCCTCGCGGATCGCGTCGCCCCACGACTTGGCGTCGCCGCCGTGGTGGATCTCGTCGAGGATGACCAGCGTCTTGTGGTGCTCGGTGCGCACCCGGTGCAGCATCGGATGCGCGGCGACCTGCGCGTAGGTGACGGCCACGCCGCGGTAGTCGCGCGAGGTGGCGCCGGCGCCGTTGCGGAAGTTGGGGTCGATCGGGATGCCGGCGAGCGCCGCGGCGGCGGCCCACTGGTGCTTGAGGTGCTCGGTCGGCGTGACGATCGTGACCTGCTCGACGATCCGGTCGGCGAGCAGCTCCGCGGCGATCCGCAGGCCGAACACGGTTTTGCCGGCACCCGGCGTGGCCACCGCGAGGAAGTCCTTCGGCCCGCCGGCCAGGTACTTCGTCAGCGCCCGGCGCTGCCAGGCCCGTAGTGGCCGGGCGGCCGGTCCGGACCCCGTTCCGTGCACGATCGGCTCGGCCGTCACCATCTCCCCCTGCACCAGATACGGGCAAAGCAAAGCCCTCAAGCGACGTCATTGAGGGCGGGCCCGACTTTACCTCCGGTCCCCCGCCGCCGCGCGAGGCGACACGGTTTCGGTCGTATCGCCGGGTGAGGCGAGCCATTCCCCGACGGATGGACCATGCTTGACCTTGAGATGAGCCCGCAGCCACAACACCCGACACGCAACGCGGCGCAGCGGACCAGCGCGCTGCTGCGCCGGGGTCCCCTGCGGCTGATCAAGCGCACGCTGGCGAAGGCGTGGCAGGGCAACCTGTTCTCCGAGGCGGCCGAGGCGGCGTTCTGGCAGGTGCTGTCACTGCCACCGCTGCTCCTGGGGCTCCTCGGCAGCCTCGGCTACGTCGCGCAGTGGTTCGGTCAGGATGTGATCGACTCGGTGCACGACTCGATCATCGAGTGGTCGCACACCGCGTTCAGCACCAACGTCGTCGACGACATCATCGCCCCGACCGTCGACGACATCCTGCGCCACGGCCGCGGCGAGATCCTGACCCTCGGCTTCCTGCTCTCCCTGTGGGCGGGCTCGTCGGCCATGTCGTCGTTCGTGGACGCGATCACCGTGGCGCACGACCAGTACGGCGTGCGCAACGAGGTGTGGCAGCGGATCTTCGCGCTGCTGCTCTACCTGGCCGCGCTCATCCTGCTGATCATCGAGCTGCCGATCCTCGCGCTGGGCCCGGACGTGCTGCCGAAGCTCTTCCCGTCCGCCTGGCGAGACGAGATCTCGTACTGGCTGAACACGTTCTACTACCCCGCGCTGGCCGTGCTGCTCGTCGTGGCGCTCGCGACGCTGTACAAGCTCGCGCTGCCGCGCAAGCTACCGTGGCACCGCGTGCTGCCCGGCGCGGTGCTCGCGATGTTCGTGTTCCTGCTGTCGTCGATCGGGCTGCGGCTCTACATCTCGTGGATCACGACGACCGGCTACACCTACGGCGCGCTCGCCACGCCGATCGCGTTCCTGCTGTTCGCGTTCTTCATCGGGCTCGCGATCGTCATCGGCGCGTACTTCAACGCGGCGATCCAGGAGATGTGGCCGGCCAAGATGACCCGCCGCCAGCGCCGCAAGTGGCGGCGGCTGGAGATGACCCGCGTGTCCGGCCCGTCGGGCCCATCCGGCCCGTCCGGATCGCCTCATCCGCCGGCCTCGCCCGCCGTCCCGGCCGAGCCCGTGCAGCCCGAGCCACCCACCCCGAACGGCGAGGCACGCCGGCACAAGCCGAGCGGCTCACCCCGTGCCGAGGGCCGGCCGGGCGGCTGAGCCGGGCCGTTCGACGCCGGCGAGCACGCTCAGCCGCAGCCACCGCGGGAACGCCCGCTCCAGCGCGGGCGTCCCGGTGACCACGACGCGCCCGGCCCGCAGCGCGTCGGTGAGCGGCACGTCGCCCATCCACACCATGATCATCGTCCGCAGGTCGGCGTCGACGAGCAGGTCGACGCCGAACCCCGGATCGGACAGGCAGACGTCGACGTTCGCGCGGTCGAGCAGCAGCCACCAGACGGCGTGGCCGCGTTCGACGCCGCGGAAGCGCAGCTCGATCACGGTCCGCCGGGCGGGTATCGCGTCGAGGTCGATGCGCCTGCGCATGTCCCACATCAGCATCGACGGGTCGAGGTGCTCGCGGCGGATCTCGGCGCGGGCCCAGCGCTGGCCCCACACGCCGAGGCCCTCGACCACCGGCCACAGTTCGCGGCCGGCGCCGGTGAGCAGGTAGTCGCCGGCCGGGCCGCGCTCGACTATGCCGGCGCGCTGCAGGCGGCGCAGGCGCTGGGAGAGCAGCGTCGGGGACATGAGGGGCACGCCGCGATGGATCTCGTTGAACCGGTGGCTGCCGGAGAACAGCTCGCGCACGACGAGGAGGGTCCACCGCTCGCCGAGGACCTCGAGTGCCTGTGCCACCGGGCAGAACTGCCCGTAGCCCCGCATGAGGACAACTGTAGGACCGCGATTCCCGTGCTGTCGCTACAGATTCCGCAGTGGTCGCGGGCCTGACCGGACGGTGAGGCTTGGCCCATGAACATGTGGGCTCTCGGCGACTACCCCCGGCTGGCGCGCGAGGTGGTCGGCGGGCTGGGGCCGCGGCTCGTGGCGGCGTGCGGTGTGCGGGCCGGGCAGCGGGTGCTGGACGTGGGGACGGGCAGCGGGCTGGCCGCGCTCGCGGCGGCCGAGGTGGGCGCGTCGGTGGTCGGCGCGGACATCACGCCGGAGCTGCTCGACGCGGCGCGCTCGTCGGGGGCGCCGGTGGAGTGGGTGTTCGGGGACGCCCAGAAGCTGCCGTTCTCCGACGCCGAGTTCGACGTGGTGCTGTCGTGCGTGGGGGCGATGTTCGCGCCGGACCAGCGAGCGACGGCCGACGAGCTGGTGCGGGTGTGCCGGCCCGGCGGCGTCGTGGGGATGGTCAACTGGACGCCCGGCGGCTCGATCGGCGGCTTCTTCGAGGTCTTCGGCGGCTCGCCGGCCTTGTCGTGGGGCGATCCGGACCACGTGCGGTCGTTGTTCGGGGACGGGGTGTCGGCGTTCACCGCCGTCGAGGAGCGGCTCGCGGTGTCGCGTTTCTCCTCGGCCGAGGAGTACTGCGCCTACTACAAGGCGAACTTCGGTCCGGTCATCGCGGCGTTCGCCGAGGCCGAGGACCCGGCGGCGCTGGACCGCCGCTTCCTGGCGTACGCGGCGGGCGAGATGCGTGCCGGCCTCGGCTACGACTACCTGCTCGTCGTGGCGCGCAGGGCAGGCTGACCGCGAGCTAGTCCTCGCCGCCGGGCGGGAGCCCGTCGAAGATCTTCTTGCACTCCGGGCACACCGGCGACCCGGGCTTGGGCGAGCGCGTCACCGGGAAGACCTCGCCGCACAGGGCGACTACCATCGAGCCGGTCACGGCGCTCTCGGCGATCTTGTCCTTGCGGACGTAGTGGAACATCTTCGGGGTGTCGTCACCCGTCGTGTCGGTGCCCTCCGGCCTGGTGTCGACCTCGGGCAGCGTCTGCGTACTCACGCTCCCCATGATGCCCGAAACACCGCCGCACCAGATCGGGTACTGGCAGGATTCGGCCCATGTTCCAGAAGGTGATGGCCAGCTTCGGCCAGGGCGGCGCCACCGTCGACGCCCGGATTCTTGATCGGAACGTGCGCCCCGGCGGCACGTTGCACGGCGAGGTCATGCTCGCCGGCGGTCAGGTCGACCAGGAGGTCGAGTCGCTCGGGGTCACCCTGCTCGCCAGGGTCGAGCGGGAGAGCACCAACGGTGACGGCCCCGCGGTGGTCGACCTTCCGTTCCAGAACGTGCACCTGGCCGGCAAGGAGCTGGTCCGCGCCGGCGCGCAGATCAAGGTGCCCTTCGAGGTCCAGATGCCGTGGGAGACACCCGTGACCACGGTCCTCGGCAAGTATCTCACCGGCATGGCCGTCGGCCTGCAGACGAACCTCAACCTCAGCCGCACGATGGTCGACCCGCAGGACGTCGACGCGATCCCGATCGAGCCGGTGCCCGCGCAGCACCGGATCCTCGACGCGATGAGCAGGCTGGGCTTCCAGTTCCGCTCGGCGAACCTGGTCCAGGAGCGGATGAACGGGGCCGACCAGCAGCTGCCGTTCTTCCAGGAGATCGACTTCGCGCCGCCGCAGAGCTTCGCCAACGTGTTCAACGAGGTCTCGGTCACCTTCCTCGCCCGGCCGCGGGACGTGCAGGTCGTGCTGGACGTCAACAAGCGCGTCCGCGTACTCAAGGGCGGCGGCCTCGGCGCGCGCGGCCAGTCGATGGTCGGCATGTTCGTCGTCGACTACGCGGCCATCGGACGCACACACTGGGAGCAGCAGATCGAAGGGTGGCTGCGGGAGGTCGCCAAACAGCGGGGGATCTTCGACTGAACAAAGAGCGAGGAAGAAGGCCGGGCCCATGGTCGAGCCTGACGCATCCCGTCCCTACATGCCCGGATACGGCACGCTGCCGGCCGGCAAGGGCACCGGCCTGCTTCCCTGGACCTGGGCGCTCGCCCGCCTGCGGGAGAGCCACGACTTCTGGATCGCGACGGTGTGGCCGGACGGGCGGCCACACCTGTCTCCCGTGTGGGCGGTGTGGGACGACGACGCGCTGTGGTTCTCCGCGAGCCCGCACTCGCGGAAGATTCGCAACATCCGCGCCGGCTCGCCGGTCGCTGTGTCCACAGAGGACCCCGAGAACCCCGTGGTGCTGGAGGGACCCGTCGAGCTCGTCACGGAGGCCGACCGGCTGATCCGGTTCGTCGCCGTCGTCAACGTGAAGTACCGGACGGAGTACCCGGTCGAGTTCTTCAGCCCCGACCAGGCGGCCGTGGGCCGAGTGCGACCGCGGCGCGCGGTCGGCCTCATGTCGAGCGACTTCGAGGGGTCGCCGACGCGCTGGACCTTCCCCGCGGCCTGACCGCCCTCCTCGGGACGGGCATGGTCACGGTCATCGGGCACGATGGGGTGATGACGGTGCCCGAGATCGGTCAGCGCTCGTGAACGGACTCGAGGAGAGCATGCGGGTTGCCGGGGACGTGTCCGCCGCGCTCGCCGACGGCACTGCCGTGGTGGCGCTCGAGAGCACGCTGCTCGCGCATGGCCTGCCGCCCGGCCGCAACCGCAAGGTCGCGGACGCGGTGGAGGACGCGGTGCGCGCGGCGGGCGCCGTGCCGGCCACGATCGCGGTGCTCGACGGCCGGCTGCGCGTCGGCCTCGACCCGGCCGGCCTGGACCGGGTGTGCGACCCGGCCGCCGGCCTCGCCAAGCTCTCGGCACGCGACCTCGGCCCCGCGATCGCGCTCGGCCGCGACGGCGCCACGACGATCGCGTCGACCGCGCTGATCGCGCACGCGGCCGGCATCGGCGTGTTCGGTACCGGCGGGCTCGGCGGGGTGCACCTCCCCTCGCCCGGCCAGGCGTCGTCGTGGGACGTGTCGGCCGACCTGGACGTGCTGGCCTCGACGCCGGTCGCGGTCGTGTGCTCGGGTGTGAAGTCGGTGCTCGACATCGCGGCGACGATCGAGGTGCTGGAGACCCGCTCGGTGCCGGTGCTGGGCTACCGGACCGACTCGTTCCCCGCCTTCTACCGCCGCGAGTCCCACTTCGGCGTGCCGTGGCGGGTGGACACCCCGGCCGCGGCCGCCGCGGTGATCGCCGAGCACAGGCGCGGGCCGGCGCACTCGGGCGTGCTGGTCGCGAACCCGGTGCCGGTCGAGCACGAGCTCGACGCGGCGCTGCACGACCGGCTGCTGTCGGAGGGCATGGCGAAGGTCGCCGCGTCGGACGTGCGCGGCGGCGACGTGACCCCGGTGCTGCTGGAGCACTTCCACACGGCGAGCGACGGCGCGTCCCTGGACACGAACGAGGCGCTGGTGCTGTCGAACGTGACCCTGGCCGCCGAGATCGCGGTGGAGCTGGCGCGCGGCGGCTAGCGGTGCACGCGGTAGCGCAGGTGCATGACCTGGCGCGCGGCGTCCACGGTGTCCGGCGTCGTCAGCACGCGCACCAGCTCGAGCTCGACGGTCTCGGCCGGCAGCTCGTCGAACAGCCGCCGGCCCTGCCCGAGCAGCACCGGTACGACGTGCAGCTCCAGCTCGTCGAGCTCGCCGGCCCGCAGCAGCGCCTGGCCCGCCCCCGCGCCGTGCACCATCACCGCCGCGTCCCCGGCCGCGGCCCGGGCCTGCGCGGCGCAGTCGCCCACGTCGGTGACGAAGCGGACGCTGCCCGGCGGCGGTTCGGCGGGCACGTCGTGGGTCAGGATGAAGATCGGCACGCCGTCGTGGTGGTCGCCGCCCCAGTGGTCGGCCAGCTCGTACGTGCGGCGGCCGGCGATGACCGCCCGGGTCGCCAGGTGCTGGCGGTACACCTCGCGGTTCGGTCCGGGTTCGTCGCGCAGGTCGAGCCAGTTGAAGAGGCGGAAGCCGCCCACACCCATCGGCGCGTCCGCGTCGTCCCGCGGTCCGGCGACGAAGCCGTCCAGTGACATGGTCATGTCGAGCCTGATGATCGCCCCAGTCATGGCCGGGAACCTACACCAGCTAGCTCCGGTACAGGCGCGCCACGACGTCCTCGATCTCGGGCTCCAGCACGGAAAGATCACGCAGCGCCACCGCGCCGGCGAGCCGGGCGACGACCTCCCCCGCGGTCGCTCCGTCCAACGTGAGCGTCACCCGCAACCCGTCCGCCTCGACCCGCTCCACGGACGCGCCGGGCAGCGCCACGTCCGGCCACGGCGCGTCGAGGTCGGCGACCACCCGCCGTTTGGACCGGTACGCGGCGTGCAGCTCCTCCACCGTGCCGTCGTGCACGACCCGGCCGTGGTCGATCACGACCAGCCGCCGGCACAGCTTCTCGATGTCCGCGAGGTCGTGGGTGGTCAGCACGATCGTCGTGTCGCCCCGGGCGTCCAGCTCCCCGAGGAACGACCGGACCGCCTGCTTCGACAGCACGTCCAGCCCGATCGTCGGCTCGTCGAGGAACAGCACCCGCGGTCCGTGCAGCAGCGCCGCCGTCAGCTCGCCACGCATCCGCTGGCCGAGCGAGAGCTGGCGCACCGGGGTCTCGAGGAACTCGTCGAGGTCCAGCAGCGAGCGGCAGCGCTTGAGCCGGGCCGCGTGGTCGCCGGCCGGCACCCGGTACACGTGCCGCAGCAGCTCGAACGAGTCGACGAGCGGCAGGTCCCACCACAGCTGCGAGCGCTGGCCGAACACGACGCCGATCCGCCGGGCGAGCGTGGTGCGCTGCGGCACCGGCGTCAGCCCGCACACCGACACCTCCCCCGCGCTCGGCGCCAGCACGCCGGTCAGCATCTTCAGCGTCGTCGACTTCCCCGCGCCGTTCGGTCCGATGTAGCCGAGCAGCTCGCCCTCGCGGACCGTCAGGTCCACACCGTCCACAGCGGACACGACCCGCCGCTCGCGACGTACCCGGCCGGCCTTGCGCCGTACGGTGAAGTCCTTGCGCAGCCCCGATGTCACGATTACGTGGTCGCTCATGATCCCGTACTCCGGTAGTGGCGGACGCCGGTGCGCCAGAACAGCCCGGCGAGCGCGGCGGCGAGCAGTGCGGTCAGCGGCGAGCACCAGTGCAGCCAGGCCGGCACGCCGAGCGGGTCCGGCCTGCCGAGCATGGCGAGCGCGGGCAGGTAGGCGACGAACGCGAAGCCGAGACCGTAGGCGAAGAACCGGCGGAAGAACCCGCCGAAAACCGTGACCGGGTAGGTGGCGAAGTCCTTGCCGCCGTAGGTGAAGGCGAACGCGATCTCCCCCGACTCGACCCACCAGAACGCGACGGTCGCGCCCGCCACGATCAGCGAGCCGAAGAACACCGCACCGGCCAGCGGGGCGAGCACGGCGAGGATCGCGGTCCAGGCGTGCCAGTCGACCGGGGCCGCGACGAGCGCGATCAGGTAGATCACCACGCCCTGCCCGGCCCGCCCGAACCGCCGCGGCGCGAAGTCCATCGCCAGCAACTGGCCCAGCGACGACAGCGGCCGCACGAGCACCGTGTCGAACAGGCCGGTGCGGACGTAGAACGGCAGCCGCTCGACATTGCCCACCGCGAGGTCGGCCACCGGGAACGCACACGCGGCGATGCCCACCATCAGCAGCACCTCGCGGCCGCCGAACCCGCCCAGGCTGCCGTTGACGGAGAACATGACGAACACGGCGAGCACGTCGGTCAGCGAGAACAGCGCGCTGCCCACGAGGTCGATGACGAACGAGGCGCGGTACTGGGTCTGCCCGCGGACCTGCGCGACCACCATGCGCCGGTAAGGGCCGCCGCTACCCACCCTGGATCACCAGCCGCCGCAGCGCGTGCCGCTGGACCAGCCGCGCCAGCCCGGTCACGATCGCGAGCCACGCGAGCTGGCCGGCGATCAGCACCAGGGCGTGCCCGGTTCCGCCCCGTTCGACGAGCACGTCGAGCGGAGCCTGCATGAGGGCGGGGAACGGGGTGGCGAGCCACAGCGCGGCGGCGACCGCGTCGGGCAGCAGCGGCAGCGGGAACGCGAGCCCGCAGCCGACGGTGGAGGCCAGCACCCACACCTGCCGCGGGCCGCGGATGTCCAGCAGCCAGAACGCGGTGAGGTTGACCAGGTACCGGCACACCCCGCACACGAGCACCGCGAGCAGCAGCGAGACGGCGTACAGCGGGTAGGTCCACGCGTGCTCGGGCAGGTAGAAGTCGAACGCGAGCACCCCGGCGAGCACGGGAACCACGAACCGGGTCAGCATCGCGTGGCAGGCGCGCCCCAGGTCGGCGGCGAGGTAGCCGACCATCAGGTCGAGCGGGCGCAGCAGGTCGGCGGCGATGTCGCCGGTGCGCACCCGTTCGGCGAAGTCGGCCGGACCCCAGAAGTTGACGACCGCGATCATGCCCTGGCCGGCGAAGACGAACGTGGCGAGCTGCGCGCGGTCGTACCCGGCGACCCGTCCCCCGGCATCGGCGAGCGAGAGCAGCACGTAGCAGCGCACGAAGCCGAACACCGTGTTCGTGAAAGCCCCCGCGACGGTCGCCTGCCGGTAGGTGGCGAAACGGCGGAACCCGGCGCGGACGAGCGCGGCCAGGACCGGCCCACTGGCCTTCGCGGTGGCCACGCCGTTAGCCTCCGTGCCCTTATGTCGAACACGATCGTTGTCGTCGGCGACGCGGCGGTGGACGTGGTCGCCCGTCATGCCGGACCGGTCGTACACGGCGGCGACTCGCGCGCCAGCATCTCGGTCACGACGGGTGGCGCGGGGGCCAACACCGCCTCGTGGCTGGCCTACTGCGGGGTCTCGACGGTACTGGTGGCTCGGGTCGGCGACGACGTAGCGGGGCGTCAGGCACGTGAGGAGCTAACCACCGCCGGGGTGCGTTGCGCATTCACAATCGACCAGGACGCCAGCACCGCGTGCGTGGTGGTGCTGGTCGACGGCGACGGGCAGCGCAGCATGCTCCCCGACCGCGGCGCCGGCAAGCGCATGACGCTCGCCGACCTCGACCCGGCCCTGCTCGCGGAGGCGGACCACCTGCACCTGTCGGGCTACGTGCTGCTGGACGACTCGTCGCGGGACGCCGGCCTCGCCATGCTCGCGGCCGCCCGCACCGGGGGGCTGACCACATCGGTGGACCCGCAGTCGGCCGGGCTGATCACCGACCCGGCGGGCTTCGTGTCCGCGCTCGCCGGGGTGGACCTGCTGCTGCCGAACCTGGACGAGCTGGAGGTGCTGACCGGCTCGCGGGAGCCCGCCGGGGCGGGCGGGTTGCTGGAGGTGTTCGGCGCGGTCGCGGTCACCACCGGGCCGGCCGGGGCGAGCTGGGTGGACCGGTCCGGGACCGAGTCGGTGCCGGCGGCGCCGGGCTCCTGCGTCGACTCGACCGGGGCGGGCGACGCGTTCGACGCGGGCCTGCTCGACGCGTGGCTCGCGGGGAAGCCGGCGGCGGAGTGCCTGCTGGCGGGTGTCCGGCTCGGCGCTCTCGCGGTCGGACAGGTGGGCGCGCAGCCGCCGCTCAGCCGTCGATGACCTTGTGCTCGCCGCTCTCGATCGCCCTGGCCTGGCGCTCGTAGCGGCTGACCTGCTCGGCCTTGCGGGGCGGGCGGTCGTTCGCGATGAGCACGGCGACCCACGGCAGCGGGATGGACAGGACGATGAACCCGAGCGCGAGCCACCAGGTGTCGTGGAAGATGCCGGCGAGGATGAGGCACGGCAGCCGCATGAACATCATCGTGAGGTACTTGCGCTTCCGAGCCGCGTATTCCTCGTCGTAGGACAGCGCCGCCTCGGTGATGAGAACCGGGGTGTCGTCTCGCTCGGCCTTCACGACACCACCTCCTGCGACCATGCTGCCACTCCGTGAGCCGGATTGCGCCATCCGGGTGGACTATCTCGAAGACCGGTGGAAAGCCGGTATGAAGAGCACATGACGTTGAGCGGGGTCGATCCCCGACTGGACCTGTGCCAGCAGCGCCCGCTGGAACGTCTGCGCTTCGCCGTGACCGAGGCGAACCTCCTGCGGCACGTGGCTCCGGGCCCCCAGCGGGTGCTCGACGTGGCGGGCGGCAACGGGGTCGAGGCCGTCCGGCTGGCCGCGCTCGGCCACGAGGTCACCGTGCTCGACCCGGCGGGCGCGATGCTCAGCACCGCGATCGAGACGGCCGACGCGCTCGACGTCGCCGATCGGCTGCACGTGGTCCAGGCCGGCGCGCTGGACGCCCCCGACGTGTTCGCCGGGCACGAGTTCGACGTCGTCCTGTGCCACAACCTGCTGCACTACGTCGACGAGCCCGGCGAGGTGCTGCGCGCGGTGTACGCGCCGCTGCGCGACGGCGGGCTGCTGTCCCTGCTCGGTCCGAACGTCGACTTCGACCCCCTGCACGCGGCCGTCCGGTCGAACGACCCCGTCGAGGCCCGGGCCGCGCTGTGCCGCGACGGGGCGACGGTGGGCGAGCTCGTCGCGCTGCTCGCGGAGCTCGGCGTCGAGGAGGTCGTCCGCTACGGCGTGCGGTGCGTGAGCGATCTCATGCCCGACGTCGGCCACGACCCCGCGTTCCTCAAGCAGCTGGAGCGACTCGAGATCGCGCTGGCCGACCGGATGCCGCAGCTGCTGACCGCGCGGTTCTTCCACCTGCTGGCGCGCCGCTGACCCAGCCCTGCGACCATGATCGCCGTGCGGGCGGTGGTGGCGCGGGTGACGCGCGCGAGCGTGACGGTCGACGGATCCGTAGTCGGTTCCTTCGCCGAGCCCGGCCTGCTCGTGCTGCTCGGTGTCACCACTTCGGACACCCAGGGCCAGGCCGCGACGATGGCCCGCAAGCTCCACGAGCTCCGCGTCCTGCGCGACGAGCAGTCCTGCGCCACCACGGGCGCGCCGCTGCTCGTCGTCAGCCAGTTCACCTTGTACGGCGACACGCGCAAGGGCCGCCGCCCGTCATGGACCGCGGCCGCCCGTCCGGAACAGGCGCAGCCACTCGTGGACGCGGTCGTGGCCGCGCTGCGCGAGCGCGGCGCCCGGGTCGAGACCGGCGTGTTCGGCGCGATGATGTCGGTCGAGAGCGCCAACGACGGTCCGTTCACCGTGATCGTCGAAGTGTGAGTGTGCGGCGTCACCGCGGGTACCCCGTCACATCTCGGGAAGCCAGGCCGTCTCTCTAAGGAAAAGCTCAGGTTTGGTTGAGCAACCGGTGTGGCGCGAATGACGTCATCCAGTTGGGCAGTCGGGAACGAATCGAGCAGTGAACACGTTCTGGAAAGTGTCCGGCCACGGACGGGGCGATCCGCTCGAGGCTCACCGGGCATGAGGCGCCGGTGTGTGACGGACAGCACACCAGCCCGCGAACAGGGGGAGGGAGAGCATGACGGTCCCACAGCAGCGCGTGCCGGAGCCCGCCGAGGTCGACCTGGACGCCCAGGGCCCCGCGGCCGACCTGGTCCGCGTGTACCTCAACGGCATCGGCCGCACCGCACTGCTGACCGCGGCGCAGGAGGTCGAGCTGGCCAAGCGCATCGAGGCGGGGGTCTTCGCGCAGCACATGCTCGAGACGGACATGCCGGGCAGTGCGAAGCGGACGGAGCTCAAGGCGCTGGTCCGCGACGGCCACCTGGCCAAGAACCACCTGCTCGAGGCGAACCTGCGCCTCGTCGTGTCGCTCGCGAAGCGCTACACCGGGCGTGGCATGCCGCTGCTCGACCTGATCCAGGAGGGCAACCTCGGCCTCATCCGCGCGGTCGAGAAGTTCGACTACACCAAGGGCTTCAAGTTCTCCACGTACGCGACCTGGTGGATCCGCCAGGCCATCACCCGCGGCATGGCCGACCAGGGCCGCACGATCCGCCTGCCCGTCCACCTCGTGGAGCAGGTGAACAAGCTCGCGCGCATCAAGCGCGACCTGCACCAGCAGCTCGGCCGCGAGGCGACCAACGACGAGCTGGCCGTCGAGGTCGGGCTCACCCCGGAGAAGGTCGCCGACCTGCTCGACCACGCGCGTGACCCGGTAAGCCTGGACATGCCGGTCGGCTCGGAGGAGGACGCCCCGCTGGGCGACTTCATCGAGGACGGCGAGGCGACCGACGCCGAGAGCGCCGTGATCTCCGGCCTGCTGCACGACGACCTGCGCCGCGTGCTGGCGACGCTGGACGAGCGCGAGCAGTCGGTGATCCGGTTGCGGTACGGCCTCGATGACGGACAGCCACACACCCTCGACCAGATTGGTAAGCGGTTCGGCCTGTCCCGCGAGCGGGTGCGCCAGATCGAGCGCGAAGTGATGTCGAAGCTCCGCCAGGGCGAGCGCGCCGAGCGACTGCGGGCGTACGCCAGCTGACCAGCCGGGACCCGATTCCCCGGACCGAGCAACCTTTACGCGCGTCGCTACGTCCTTGATGCAGATGCATTACTGACCATTGACATGTGACCGCGATCGCGGCACGGTCAAGTCAAAGGACTACGCGGCGCGGATGCCTCGCTACAATCCGTAGCCGCACCCTACGGGAGGTCGGGACAGCCGGGGGCTGCCCCGGCCTTCCGGCATCCGCCCGCCTGTTCGCGGACAGCGCTCACCGCCTTGCCTCCAGGATGATGCTGGGGGGCCGAGCGCCCCAAACCCCCCACGGTGCGAGCTCCTCTCGACCCGGCGTGGTCGCCGATGGCGAGACCAGCACCACTTTCTCGGGGCCGGCATCGCACTCTTTCTCGGGTGGCATCACGCTCTTCGGCGCCAGATCATTCTCTTCGTGCTCGCACCCCCACCCTCCGGCGCCGCGCCAGTATCTGCGGCGCCGCACCATCCTTCGGCGGCCACCACCCTCTTCGGCGGCCGCCCACCCTTTCGGCGCGCAGCGGGCATCACTTCCTCCGGCGCCGCGCGATCCCTTCGGCGACCGCTCATTCCCTCCGGCGCCGCACCATGCCCCCTCGGCGGCCCAGCCCACCACCTCCGGCGACCGCACCTCCTCGCTCCGGCGGCGCCGCGCCGTCCCTTCGGCGACCGCTCACTCTCTTCGACGCCGCACCATGCCCCTCGGCGGCCCGGCCACCACCTCCGGCGACCGCGCCTCCCCGCTCCGGCGGCGCCACTCCTTCGGCGCAGCCCCCCACTCCGTTCGGCGCGGCGTCACTTCCACTGTGCGCCACACCCTTCGGGCGGCGCCGGTCTTCCTGGCGCCGCACCATTCCCCTTGGTGTGGCGTCGCGTTCTTCGGGGCTGCACCGCTTTCGGGGTGGGCTCGGGCTCGCGGTAGCGTGCGGGAATCCCATCCGTGCCAAAGGGAGTCCCAACGGTGCCCACTGAGTTCTCGTACACCGAGGCCCTGCCGATCGGGCCGGACAACCACACCGAGTACCGCCTGATGACCGCCGACGGCGTGCGGCTCGTCGAGGCCGCCGGCCGGCGCTTCCTCGAGGTCGAACCCGAAGCGCTGACGGCGCTCGCCAAGGAGGCCGTCCGGGACATCCAGCACCTGCTGCGCTCCTCGCACCTGGCCCAGCTCCGCGCGATCGTCGACGACCCCGAGGCCAGCGGCAACGACCGCTTCGTCGCGATGGACCTGCTCCGCAACGCCTGCATCTCCGCGGGCGGCGTGCTGCCCATGTGCCAGGACACCGGCACCGCCATCGTCATCGGCAAGCGCACGGAGAACGTGCTCACCGGTGGCCGCGACGAGGCCGCGCTGTCCAAGGGGATCTTCCAGGCCTACCAGGAGCTGAACCTGCGCTACTCGCAGCTCGCCCCGCTCAACTTCTGGGAGGAGCGCAACACCGGCACGAACCTCCCCGCGCAGGTCGAGCTCTACCACAAGGACGGCGACAAGCCGGAGTACGAGTTCCTCTTCCTCGCCAAGGGCGGCGGCAGCGCCAACAAGACGTTCCTGTACCAGGAGACCAAGGCGCTGCTGAACCCCAAGCGCCTCGCCCGCTTCCTCGACGAGAAGCTGCGCAGCCTCGGCACCGCCGCCTGCCCGCCGTACCATCTCGCAATCGTCGTCGGCGGCACGTCGGCCGAGTACAACCTCAAGGTCGCCAAGCTCGCCTCCGCCCGGTACCTCGACGACCTCCCGTCCGAGGGCTCCCCGGCCGGGCACGCGTTCCGCGACGTCGACCTCGAGCAGCAGGTGCTCGAGATGACGCGGCAGTTCGGCATCGGCGCGCAGTTCGGCGGCAAGTACTTCTGCCACGACGTCCGCGTGATCCGCCTGCCCCGGCACGGCGCCTCCTGCCCGGTCGGGCTCGCGGTGTCGTGCTCGGCCGACCGGCAGGCGAAGGCGAAGATCACCGCCGACGGCGTCTTCATCGAGCAGCTCGAGCGCGACCCGGCGCGGTACCTGCCGGACGTCGTCGACGACGAGCTCACCGACGAGGTCGTGCGCATCGACCTGAACCAGCCGATGGCCGACATCCGCGCGACGCTCACGAAGCTGCCGGTGAAGACCCGCCTCTCCCTGTCCGGACCGCTCGTCGTAGCGCGCGACATCGCGCACGCCAAGATCAAGGAGCGGCTGGACGCGGGCGAACCGATGCCGCAGTACCTGCGCGACCACCCCGTCTACTACGCCGGCCCGGCCAAGACGCCGGAGGGCTACGCGTCCGGCTCGTTCGGGCCCACGACCGCCGGGCGGATGGACTCCTACGTCGAGCAGTTCCAGGCCGCCGGCGGCTCGCTCGTCATGCTCGCCAAGGGCAACCGTTCGCGCCAGGTCACCGACGCCTGCCAGAGCCACGGCGGCTTCTACCTCGGCTCGATCGGCGGGCCGGCAGCGCGGCTGGCACAGGACTGCATCAAGAAGGTCGACGTGCTCGAGTACCCAGAGCTCGGCATGGAAGCCGTGTGGAAGATCGAGGTCGAGGACTTCCCCGCGTTCATCGTGGTGGACGACAAGGGCAACGACTTCTTCGCCGGCACGTCGCAGCCGGTCCTGCAGATCGCGTTCCGGCGGTGACCCTGTCGGCTCAGCGGCCGATGCCCAGGTAGATCGTGCGGTCGCCGAGCGGCTGGTCCAGCTTCACCGCGACCGGCCGGGGCGTCATCACGGCCGAGCACGCGCCGCCGTTGTCCGGCCGGTCACCCGGTTGCTGGTCCAGCGGACGCATGGTGATCTTGACGCCGTCGGCGGACTGGTCGACCACGACCGCCTCCGCGTCCGAGCAGCCGCTGCTGGCCGCGGCGAACATCGCGAGCGAGTAGCCGTCGTCGTACACCCACACGTCGCCGTGGTGCTCGTAGTAGGTCGGCAGGGCGCCGGCGTCGATCTGCGCGGCGGGCACCTGGGTCACCCCGTCGGCGACGACCACGTCGCCGGTGGGTGAGAGGGAGATCGGCGCGGCCGGCTGGCCCGGCTGACCCGACGGCGGGCTGGCGGGCGCCGGTGGCTTGGTCGACGAGGCACTCGGCGGCTCGACGGAGGCCGGCGACGTGCTGGCAGCGCTCGACGACGTTGCTGGTGCGGACCCACTGGCGGTGCCCGCGTCCTGGCCGCACGCGGTGAGCCCGGCCGCCGCGGCGAGAACGACGGCGGCGATGCGGAGTGCCCTCATGGTGTGAGGACGTTAGCCGCGGTCCGGACGGTTGCACACAAGGAGGGGTGCCCGGCCGCACAGGGGCGCGCGCGGCCGGGCACCTGGTGGGGAGAGGAGAGAGGTCTAGCTCTTGCGCTCCACGTTCTTCAGGACAACCTTGCGGTCGCCGAGCGGCGCCTTCAGCTCGGTGGTGAGCTTCGGGTAGCGCAGGTCCATGGTGCACGCCTGCGGCGCCTTCGGCGTGGTCTCGATCATCGTGACGGTGACCTGCTTCTCGGTCTCGGCGTTCTCGACGCTGGCCTTGCCGCAGCCACCCTCCTGGGCGACCACGCCGACGGTCATGCCGTCGTCCTCGGTCCACACCATGACGGGGTAGTTCTTCGACAGTGCCGTCGAGTCGATCTGACCTGTGGTGACCTTCTCGCCGCCGGACGGTGGGGTCCGCGCCGGCTGCCTGTCAGGTTGTTCCTGCGCCGGCGCCGACGTCTCGGTCGGGCGGGTGTCGCCACCCGCGTTGTCCTGGCTTTCCTGCTGGTTGGCGCAAGCGCTCGCGAGCAGGAGCAGAACGCCGGCGCCAACGACGGTTCCTAGGCGTTTCATGTGCAGAGGACGAGCCCCGGACCGCGCCGCGTTGCACCTATTTCCTAAACCCTACTTTCGTATGATGCCGGCGCCCAGCGACCGAAGCCGGCGCGGTCCGCTGTCCTGCAGCGACGGTGGCGGGCCGACCTTCACCCGGGCTCGCACCACCTGCGCACCGGCCGCGGTGGCGAGGATCGGCTCCATCGCGAGCCAGCGCACGCGCGGCACGTCCTCGGCGAGCGCGGCGATCCGGATGACCAGATCGGTGAGCGCGCCGAGGTCGGCGGGCTCGGTTCCGCCGTAGCCGGTGAGCAGCGGCGCGGCCTTCGGTGCGCGGACCAGTGCCGCGGCGTCGACGTCGGTCAGCGGCAGCGCGCGGTATGCCCGGTCGCCGACCAGCTCGGTGACCACACCGGACAGTCCGAACGAGACGAGCGTGCCGAACGACGGGTCGTCCTGGACGCCGATCGCGCAGCCGGTACCCCGCGGCGCCATGCGCTGGACGTAGACCTCCTCGGTGCCGGAGAGCTCGGTCATGTCCGCGTACGCCGCACGCACCGAGTCCGGAGTGGACAGATCGAGCCGGGCACCGGCCAGATCCGCGCGGCGCCAGAACCGCTCGCCGGTCGCCTTCACCGCCACCGGGAAGCCCAGCTCCCGCGCGGCCGTGACGGCCGCGTCCGCGCTCGTCGCCACGCGGTAGGGCACGACGTCGATGCCGTAGCTGGCGAGCAGCCGCACGGTCTCGTCGTCGGACAGTTCGTCCACACCGGACGCCGCGATCTCGCGTGCGGTGGCGGCGTCCACCCCCTCGGGGCGCACCAGCGCGCCCTTCGGTGCCGCGCGCCAGCTCGCGTAGCGGGTGGCGCGGGCAAGCGCGAGGACCGCGCGTTCCGGGCTCGGGTAGGACGGGATCGAGCCGCGGCCGGGCGCCCCGCCGGGCCCGGGTACCGCCAGCTCGTCCGGGATCCCTTCGGTGGCAAGGAACGTGGAGACGATCGGCTTGCGCTCGTCGGGGCCGAGGTCGGCGACGACGTCGCGGATGGCGCGCGCGTACGCGGTGCCGGGGATCGACAGCGGCGGCACGAAGACGACGACGAGCGAGTCGACGTCGGGATCGCGCAGCGCGGCGCGGACGGCATCGGCGAACACGTCCGGTCCGGCGGCCGCCCCGACGTCGACCGGCGCGCCGGCTAGCTCGAGTTCGCGAGACAGCGCGGCATCCGCGGCGAGCACGCCGATGGCCGAGGAGTTGCCGGCGATCGCGACCCGGCGGCCGCGCGGCAGCGGCTGGTGCGCGAGCAGCAGCGCGGTGTCGAAGAGCTGGGCGATCGACTCGACGCGGATGACGCCGGCCTGCTCGAACAGCGCGGCGACGCCGGCCTCGTCGACCTCGACCGAGGTGGCCGCGAGTGCCGGTAGCACGGCGTTGCGCCCGGACTTCACCGCGACGACAGGCTTGACGCGGCCGAGCCGGCGCGCGAGCCGGGCGAACTTGCGCGGGTTGCCGAACGACTCGAGGTAGAGCAGGACCACGTCCGTGGCCGGGTCGGTCTCCCAGTACTGGAGCAGGTCGTTGCCGGACACGTCGGCGCGGTTGCCGGCGGAGACGAACGTGGACAGGCCGAGACCGCGGGCGGTTGCGTCGGCGAGGATCGCGGTGCCGAGCGCGCCGGACTGGCAGAAGAACCCGGTACGGCCCCGGCCCGGGATACGCGGTGCGAGCGTGGCGTTGAGCCTCGTCCGCGGGTCGGTGTTGATCACGCCGAGTGCGTTGGGGCCGATGACCCGCATGCCGTGCGCGCGGGCCTCGTCGACGAGCCGGCGCTCCGCGCTCTCGCCGTGCGGGCCCGTCTCGGCGAAACCGGAGGAGATCACGACGAGCGCCTTCACGCCCTTCGCGAGGCAGGCGTCCATGACGTCGTCCATGCTGGCGGCCGGCACGGCGACGACGGCGAGGTCGACGGGGTCGGGGATGTCGAGCACGCTCGGGTATGCGCGGACGCCGCGGACGGATGCGCGCTCGGCGTTGACCGGGTAGACGGGACCGGCGAAGTCGGCGCGCAGCAGGTTGCCCAGCACCGCGTAGCCGATCTTGTCCGGGTCGGCGGAGGCGCCGATGAGCGCGACCGAGCGCGGGTGCAGCAGGTTGTGCACGCTGCGCGCTTCGGCGGCCTGCTCGCGGGAGCGGGCGACGGCGACGGACTCGTCGGTGGGGTCGATGGCGAACTCGAGGTGGAAGACGCCTTCCTCCATGGCGCGCGTCAGCTTGTAGCCGGCCGCACGGAAGACGCCGAGCATGCCGGAGTTCTCGGCGAGCACCTCGGCGACGAACGTGCGGATGTCGCTCTCGCGGGCCGCGGCGGCGAGGTGCTCGAGCAGGATGGGGCCGAGGCCGCGGTGCTGGTGCGCGTCCTCGACGACGAAGGCGACCTCGGCGGAGTCGGTGCCGGCCAGGTGCTCGTAGCGGGCGACGGCGATGATGTCGTCGCCGAGCTTGGCGACGAACGCGACCCGGTCGTGGTGGTCGACGGTGGTGAACCGTTGCAGGTCGCGCGGCGGGATCTGCGGGTAGGCGCCGAAGTAGCGCAGGTAGCGGGTGCGGTCGGACAGCCGGCCGTGGAAGGCCAGGATCGCGTCCGCGTCCGTCGGCACTACGGGTCGCAAGTGGACAGTGCCGCCGTCGGACAGCACGACGTCCGCCTCCCACGCCTTCGGGTAGTCGAACGGGTCCATGCCGCGGCCCCCGGCCTCAGTCTCTCGGGTCGTCCGGGTCCAGGCCGTGCAGGGGGAAGACGGCCCGCCGGGTGTCGCGGATCGTGCTGTCGACCCGCTCGTCGACAGTGCCGTCCCACGGCTCGAAGTCGGTGCTCTTCTTGTCTGTCATGGCGCCCGGCAGCTCGGCGCTCGGGGCGATCTCGTCCACGAAGTCCGTCCACTCGCGGGGAAGCGTCGTGCCCGGGTCGACCTCGCGGTCGAGCATCGTCGCGAGCAGGTGCGTCCAGGACCGCGGCACCACGCGCAGGAGCTGGTAGCCGCCACCGCCACAGGCGAGCCAGTTGCCACGGGCGAACTGCTCGGCGAGCTCGCGGACGGTGCGGTAGATCTGCCGGTGCCCGTCGACCGACAGCGACAATGAGGCGAGCGGGTCCTCGTCGTGCGTGTCCACGCCGCACTGGCTGACGAGCAACTGCGGGCGGAAAGCCTGCAGCAGCGAGGGAACGACCGCGTGGAACGCGCGGAACCACGCGCGGTCGTTGGTGTAGGGCGGCAGCGGAACGTTGACCGCCATGCCCTCGGCGCCCGGCCCGCCGGTCTCGTCGGCGAAACCCGTGCCGGGGAAGAGGGTCAGCGGGTTCTGGTGCAGGGAGATCGTGAGGACGCGGGGGTCGTCGTAGAAGGCGTCCTGCACGCCGTCGCCGTGGTGGACGTCGGTGTCGAGGTAGGCGATGCGCTCGAACCCGTTGTCCAGCAACCAGGAGATGGCGACGGCGGTGTCGTTGTACACGCAGAACCCGGCGGCCCGGTCGCGCATGGCGTGGTGCAGGCCGCCGGCGATGCTCGCGGCCCGTTTGGTGGCCCCGGATGCGATCTGCTTGGCCGCGAGAAGCGAGCTGCCGACCACCATCGCGGACGCCTCGTGCATCCGGTCGAAGATGGGGTTGTCCGGCGTGCCGAGCCCGTGGCCGACATCCCATCCGGCCATCGGCGCATCGCGGACGGCCGCGACGTAGCCGGAGTCGTGGATGCGCTCGATCTCTTCCAGGGGTGCTTCCTCGGGCACGAGCAGCTCGACCCCGTCGAGCACGCCGAGCGCCTTCGCCAGCCGGATCGTGAGCTCGAGGCGGATCGGATGCAGCGGGTGCTCGCCGCCGAGGTCGTACCCCAACAGAGCCGAGTCCCAGACGATCGCAGCCGGCGCAGTCATGCGGCCACCCTAACCGCGCTTTGGCCGCTCAGCCCGGTTACGAACGCCGCCCTGGCCTCCCCGGCCGGGACCCGATCGAGGGTCAGCCCGGGACGGCTCCCGTGGCGACCGGGCGGTCCGGGTCGCCGCTCCACTCCGACCACGAGCCCACATACAGTGCCGCCGGCTCGGCCGTGCTCGTGACGCCGGCCGCCTCGAGCGCCAGCACCACCGATGCTGCCGTGACACCCGAACCGCAGTAGGCGCCCACCGGGCGGTCCTCTCTCACCCCGAGGTCGGCGAACCGTTCGGCGAGCCCGGCCGCCGGCCGCCACCGGCCGTCCTCGCCGACATGGCCGGCGAACGGCGCGTTCACCGCGCCCGGGATGTGCCCACCCCGCGCGTCGATCGGCTCCACGTCGCCCCGGTACCGCTCCGGTGCCCGCGCGTCGAGCAGCACCCCGTCCCGCGCCAGCCGCGCCGCGGCCGACGGGTCCAGGACCGGCATGCCGCCCGCCCGCACGGTGATGTCGCCCGGCTCCGGGGCGGGTGCGTCGGTGCTGACCGGCCGTCCCTCGGCGGTCCACGCCGCGAACCCGCCGTTCAGCACCGCGACGCGCTCGTGGCCTGCCCAGCGCAGCAGCCACCACGCCCGCGCCGCGATCGACCCGTTGTCCGCGTCGTACACGACCACCGGCCGGTCGCCACGCACCCCGGCGGCCCGTAGCGTGCGCTGCAGGGCCTCCGGGTCGGGCAGCGGATGCCGACCGGCCGCACCGGGCGGTCCGGCCAGCTCGGTGTCCAGGTCGACGTAGACCGCGCCCGGCAGGTGCCCACGGTCGTAGTCCGCGCGACCGGGCGGGCCGCCCAGCTTCCACCGCACGTCGAGCAGGACGGGCGGATTCGCGCCGGCCAACGACGCGGCGAGCTCGGCACACGACACCAGCGGAGAAGTCACCGGCCCATTCTCGCGGACGTCCGGCGACCGCGTTCGGGCCGATCAGGCCCACTGCGTTCACCCTGTGCGACCACGACGCTGCTGCGGCTGGGCCAGCGACTAGCATGGTGTCGACGAGTCCGCGTAGCGACGTGGTGTGGCTTCACCCCAGGTGACTCTCGAGCCCTCACCCCGCTGTCCGGTGCCCCACCAGGCGGGGTGGGTGACCTCATCCGGACCCGACCGCGACCTTGTCCCGGCACGAAGGGGAATGGCGTGAACGAGCTCATCGACACCACCGAGATGTACCTCAAGACGATCTACGAGCTCGAGGAGGAGGGCGTCGTCCCGCTGCGCGCCAGGATCGCCGAACGGCTCGGGCAGAGCGGACCCACGGTGAGCCAGACCGTCGGCCGGATGGAGCGCGACGGGCTGGTCATCGTCGCAGGTGACCGCCACCTCGAGCTGACCGACCACGGGCGTGCACTCGCCGTCACCGTCATGCGCAAGCACCGCCTCGCCGAGCGCCTCCTGGTCGACGTGATCGGCCTGGAGTGGGAGCACGTGCACAGCGAGGCCTGCCGGTGGGAGCACGTGATGAGCGAGGCCGTCGAACGCAAGCTGGTCAAGCTGCTCGGCCACCCCACCACGTCCCCGTACGGCAACCCGATCCCCGGCCTGGACAAGCTCGGCGAGGGCGAGCCCGCGCCTCCTGTCGAGGCCGACCTCGTGCGGGTCGACGACGTCGCCCGCCGCGGTGGCGGCAAGGTCGAGATCCGCCGCATCGCCGAGCACGTCCAGCTCGACCCGGACCTGATGGCCGAGCTCAAGGACGTCGGCGTGCTGCCGGGCCAGACCGTCAACGTCGGCCCGTCCAGGGGAGACGGCAACGCGATCGAGATCAGCGGCGAGTCCAGCTCCGCCCATGTGCCGCCGACGATCCTGCACGCGGTCCTCGCCCGGGCCAAGTGAGCACCGACGACAGGACGGATGCGAACCAGGTGCCCGGCGCCGCCACGCGCGGCGGCGTCCCCGCCCGCGCCGCGAACGAGTTCACCCGCCTGCACGGGCACGGGCCCACCGGGGTCTGGTCCGCCCCGGGCCGGGTGAATCTCATCGGCGAGCACACCGACTACAACGACGGGTTCGTCCTGCCCTTCGCGCTGCCGTACCGGATCGCGGTCGCCGCGCAGGCCCGTTCGGACGGGCTGTTCGCGGTCACCACGGTCGGCGACGACGGTCGCCCGCAGCGTGCCGAGCCGGTGCCGGTGGGCGCGCTGGAGCCGCGTGGGGTCACCGGGTGGGCCGCGTACCCCTCCGGCGTGAGCTGGGTCTTGCGTCACCAGGGGTTCACCTCCGGGGCTGATCTGGTGGTCGTCGGCGACGTGCCGGCGGGGGCGGGTCTGTCCTCCTCTCATGCGTTGCAGTGCGCGACGGCGCTCGCGCTGCTGGGCCTGGCGGGGACCGAGATGGACCAGCCGGGTGCGCCCAGCCGGGCCGAGGTGGCCGCCTGGGTGCAGCGGTCGGAGAACGACTTCGTCGGCGTTCCGACCGGCCTGCTGGACCAGACCGCGTCGCTGTGCTGCGTCGAGGCCTGCGTGCTGTTCCTCGACGTCCGCTCGGGCGAGATGGAGCAGGTCCCGTTCGACGCCGCCGCCGCGGGCTTCGACGTCCTCGTGATCGACACCAGGGCTCGCCACTCGCACGGCGAGTCCGGCTACCGCGAGCGGCGTGCCGGCTGCGAGCGGGCTGCCGAGCTCCTGGGCGTACCGGCCCTGCGCGACGTCGAGCCGCCCGGACTCGACGAGGCGCTCACCCGGCTGCCCGAGAAGCTGCGACCGCTCGTGCGCCACGTGGTGACGGAGAACGACCGTGTCCGGAGCACGGTCGGGCTCCTGCGCGACGGGCGCCTCGCCGAGATCGGCGAGCTGCTCAACGCGTCCCACGACAGCCTGCGTGACGACTACCGTGTGTCCTGCCTCGAGCTGGACGTCGCGGTGGACGCGGCGCGCAGCGCCGGAGCCGTGGGTGCCAGGATGACCGGCGGCGGCTTCGGCGGTTCCGCGATCGCTCTGGTGCGCCAGGACGATCGGCGCATCGTCGGGGACAAGGTGCACGCGGCGTTCGCCGAGCGGTCGCTGCCGGCGCCGGGCCTGTTCACGGCGGTGCCCGCAGCCGGCGCCGGCCGCGACATCTGACGGACGTGAACGAACGGGCCTCGAGCAACCCGGGGACCCGCAGACCTGAGGAAGCGAGGACCGCGGTGAAGCTGCTCGTGACGGGCGGGGCCGGGTATGTCGGAAGCGTGTGTGCCGCCCGGCTGGTCGAGTCCGGACACGAGGTCGTCGTGGTCGACGACCTGTCGACCGGGCACGCCGACGCTGTGCCGTCCGGCTGCCGGTTCGTCGAGGCCGAGCTCGGCGACGCCGCCGGGTCGCTGCTCGCCGAAGGCTTCGACGGAGTCCTCCACTTCGCCGCCAAGTCACTGGTCGGCGAGTCCATGGTGGACCCTGCGAAGTACTGGTGGGGCAACGTCCACACCTCCTTGCGCCTGCTGGACGCCATCCGGGAGGCCGGCACGCCTCGCCTCGTCTTCTCATCGACCGCCGCGGTGTACGGCCAGCCGGAGCGGGTGCCGATTCCGGAGAGCGCGGCCACCCGGCCGACCAACACCTACGGCGCCTCCAAGCTGGCCATCGATCATGCGATCACCTCCTACGCAACCGCGTACGGGTTGTCGGCGGTGAGCCTGCGGTACTTCAACGTCGCCGGTGCCTACAGCGCGTACGGCGAACGGCACACCACCGAGACGCACCTGATCCCCCTGGTGCTCCAGGTCGCGCTCGGGCAGCGCGAGAGCATCCACGTGTTCGGCGAGGACTACCCGACCGAGGACGGGACCTGCATTCGCGACTACATCCACGTCAACGATCTCGCCGACGCGCACCTGCTGGCGCTGGAGAACGCCACGCCGGGCGAGCACCGGATCTACAACCTGGGCAACGGGATCGGGTTCTCCGTGCGCCAGGTCATCGAGGCCTGCCGGGCGGTGACCGGCCATGAGATCCCGGCAGAGACGAAGGACCGGCGCGCGGGCGACCCGGCGACGCTGGTTGCCTCCAGCGAGCTGGCCCAGGTCGAGCTCGGCTGGAAGCCCCGGCACGTGGACCTCGAGACCATCGTGCGGGACGCCTGGGAGTTCGCCCGCGCTCGCGCCGGCCGCTGACCTCGCGGGTCATCGTCCGGCCTCCTCGACGTTGACCTGCTCGGCCCAGGCCACGCTCTCCTCGACCATCGCGCGGAACCGTCCCGGCGGCATGCCGCGATCGATCGACTCCCGCAGCAGCAGGGCGAGGTGGTGGCCCGGGTTGGCGTCGAGCGCCACCTCCAGCGCCATGTTCGCGACCACGCCGTCGCCACGCAGGTAGGCGTGCACGGCGAGCAGGCTCGCCGGCTCGGCGCGTTCCGGTGCCGGTATCGCGCGGACGAGCACGGTCCACAGGCGCTCCGCCGCGTCCGCCTCGCCGGTGATCACGAGCGGCAGGCAGTTGTCGCGAACCAGCGGGTCGCACAACGCCTCCGCGAGCAGCACGATCCGCTCGTCCTCGAGCTCCGGAAGGGCTATCTCGGTGGTCTCGTCGAGCGCCGCCCGCACGGTGGCCCACTTCGCGCTGGCGTCGACGTCCACGGCCTGCCCCGTCCGCGCGGCCAAGAGCTGCGCGCGATGGGCCACGCGGTCCTCGGGGTCCGGCGCGAGATGCCCGGCCATCTCCGCCCGACTGCCGTAGCGGACCACCCCGGCGAGCACGTGGAAGACCGCGAACGACGAGCTTCGCGGGTCGCGGACCTGCCCGGTGCACTCCTCGTCCTCGTAGCACCACCACGTCTCGCCCTCCTCGATCGCGGGCACCCAGAGTGCGTGCACGGTCGGAATGTCGACCTCGCCGAGTTCGTGCGTGACCAGGTCGACCAGCCAGCGGTACGGCAGCTCCGGTGGGTCGGCCGAGCCGCCACCGATGACCACGGGTACGGCCACGTCGGGTTCGTTGGCGATCGTCGCGAGGCACAGCTGGCTCACCATGTCGGGTCCGTGCCGCGGTTCCGGCAGGTCCATGCGCACGGTGGCGCCGAGCTGGAGACGGTCGGTGACATGGAAGGTGACCAGCACGAAAGAGTCGGTCGGCGGGAAGCCGAGCATGCTGGGCAGCCCGGCGATCAACTCGCCGAGGTTGTCGAGGTATATCCCCTCGGTCGAGGACGGAGGGGCCGGTGGCGGTGTCATGTCGTCCACATTGCGCGGTGCCGGGGCAGTGTGGCGGCGACCGCGCCCGTTCTGTGGATAACCGGGTCGTTGTGGACAACCCGGCGTCAGCGCGCCGGTGAGGAGCGGAAACGTCGGTGCGGCCGGCTATCCTGCCGCGCCCCACGCGGCGGTGGGAGTGCCGGCGCGTCGCGCCG
>NZ_DATBKY010000186.1:0-14198 GCF_036555685.1 Actinophytocola sp.
TCGACCTCGTGGAGGTTGCCCCACAGGCACGACCGCCCGTCTGCAAGCTCATGGACTTCGGCAAGTTCAAGTACGAGAGCGCGCAAAAGGCGCGGGAGTCCCGCCGAAACCAGCAGCTCACCGTGATCAAGGAGCAGAAGCTCCGCCCGAAGATCGACACGCACGACTACGAGACCAAGAGGGGCCACGTGATGCGGTTCCTCGAGCACGGGAACAAGGTCAAGGTGACGATCATGTTCCGTGGTCGTGAGCAGTCGCGGCCGGAGCTCGGCTTCCGGCTCCTGCAGCGGCTCGCCGACGACGTGGCCGATCTCGGCTTCGTCGAGGCCGCGCCGAAGCAGGACGGCCGCAACATGATCATGGTGCTGGCCCCGCACAAGTCCCAGAAGACGCGGCCCAAGGCGAGCGCGGGCACCGACACGAACTGACCGGCCGAAGCGTCCGGCGGCGACATGGAAGGACACGGAGCGACCTCGAGTGGCGCCCCGGCAGACAAACGCGAGGATTGACATGCCCAAGAACAAGACCCACTCCGGTACGTCGAAGCGGATCCGGATCACCGGCACGGGCAAGCTGCGCCGGCAGAAGACCGGCCTGCGGCACAAGCTGGAGAAGAAGCCCAGCAAGCTGACCAGGCGCCTTTCCGGCACCACCGAGGTGGCGTCCCAGGACGTCAAGCGCGTCAAGAAGCTGCTCGGTCGCTGAGCCGTATCCGTTTCCATGACCACCCGGGCGGAGTTCGAGACCGCCCACGAGATCGACAGGATTTGAACCGTGGCACGCGTCAAGCGGGCGGTGAACGCCCACAAGAAGCGCCGGACGACCCTCGAGCTGGCCAGTGGCTACCGGGGTCAGCGGTCGCGGCTGTACCGCAAGGCGAAGGAGCAGATGCTCCACTCGCTCAACTACGCCTACCGGGACCGCCGGGCCCGCAAGGGTGACTTCCGCCAGCTGTGGATCACCCGCATCAACGCCGCGGCTCGCCAGAACGGCATGACCTACAACCGGTTCATCCAGGGCCTGAAGGCCGCCGGGGTGGAGGTGGACCGCAAGATCCTCGCCGAGCTCGCGGTCAACGACGCCGCCGCCTTCGCCGCACTGGTGAACGTGGCGCGCGAGAACGCCGACCCGCAGGGCAAGGCTTCCTGAACACGCGGACGACCCGACCCGGGGACGGTCCTTTCACCGAGAGGACGCCCCGGGTCGCTGCTGCCCGGGCCCTGACCAGGCGCGCCGGGCGGGTCAGGGCCGGCCGGTTCCTCGCCGAGGGAGCGCAGGCCGTGCGCGAGGCGCTGCGGTGGCACATCGGCGGACGCGGTGTCGTGCGCGAGGTGTTCGCCGTGTCGCTGCCCGGCGACCTCGCCGCGCTGGCCGCCGAGGCGGGCGTGACGGTGTCCGCGGTGACCGAGCGGGCCGCCGCCGGCCTGTCCGAGACCGTGACCCCGCAGGGCGTCGTCGCCGTCTGCGACCTCGTCGACGTCCCGCTCGCCGACGCGCTGGCCGGCACGCCGCGGCTGGTCGCCGTGCTGGCGGGGGTGTCCGACCCGGGCAACGCCGGCACCGTGCTCCGGGTGGCCGACGCGGCGGGCGCGGACGCGGTGATCCTCGCCGGCCACGCGGTCGACCCGCACAACGGCAAGTGCGTCCGCGCCTCCACCGGCAGCCTCTTCCACCTCCCGGTCGCCCGCGCCACGGTCGAGGAGACGCTCGACGCGTGCCGCGCCGCCGGGCTGCGGCTCGTCGCCGCCGACGGCCACGCCACCGACGACGTCTCCGCCGACCGCGGGCTCGCCGACCCGACCGCGTGGGTGTTCGGCAGCGAGGCGCACGGCCTGCCCGCGGGCGTCGTCGCCCGGCTGGACCACGCGCTGCGGGTGCCCGTGTACGGCTCGGCGGAGAGCCTCAACCTCGCCACCGCGGCCGCGGTCTGCCTCTACGCCACGGCATGGCGGCAGCGGGCTGCGGAGCGCGGTACGTTCTGACCACCACAACGACGGTGAGGGTGGAGCTGATGGGTCGTCTCGCGACGTCGTGGCGGATGTTCAAGGCGTCCTGGCACGTGCTGCGGACACGCAAGGAGCTCGCGGTCTTCCCGCTGCTGTCCGGAGTCGCCGCGCTGATCGTGGCGGTCGTCTTCCTGACGCCGGCCGTGTTCACGGTCGACTTCGACCACGACCGGGCCACCCCGGGCACCTACGTGCTGCTCGTCGCTTACTACCTCGTCACGGCCTACGTCGCGATCTTCTTCAACGCCGCGCTCGTCTCGCAGGCCAACATCGCGCTGACCGGTGGGGACCCGAGCGTCGCCGGCGGCCTGAAGGTGGCCGGCGCGAACTGGCTGCGGCTGCTGCCGTGGGCGCTGCTGGCGGCCACCGTGTCGCTGGTACTGCGCGCGATCGAGGAGCGGCTCGGCTTCCTCGGCCGGATCGTCATCGGGCTGATCGGCATGGCCTGGAACCTGGTGACGTATCTGGTGTTGCCCGTGCTCGTGCTCGAGGGCGTCGGCACCAGGGACGCGCTGCGCCGCTCGGCGAACCTGTTCCGCGGCACCTGGGGGGAGAACGTGCTGGGCAACGCGGGCATCGGTGTGTTCGGTTTCCTGCTGTTCCTGCCGAGCATCGCCCTCGTCGCGATCGGCGCCGCCGCGGGCGGTGCGACCGCGTTCGTGTGCGTGATCATCGCGATCGTGTGGGGACTGGTGGTCTCCATCGTCACCGCCGCGCTGTCCGGGATCTACCAGACCGCGCTGTACCGCTACGCCGCCGACGGCACCACGGCGGCCGAGTTCGCCGGGGCGGACCTCGGGCACGCGTTCCCGCCCCGGAACCGGTGAGGAACCGCTGACGTCGGCGAACGCCGACGACCGCTCGCCGACCCGGACCGCCGCCCGATCGAGCGGTACGGGAAACTGGGTGCAGGCCGAATCATCCGATCACCTAGGATCGCAGTGCTCGGGGCAGCACAGCCGCAACGCCCGCGGGCAACCCGTCGCCACCTTTCCGGGGAGCTGTTCACCCATCATGTCCGCAGCCAACGACTCCTATGACCCCAAGCAGGTCGCGGCGCTCGCGCCGGACACGCTGCAGGCCGCCGTGGAACAGGCGCGCAAGGAGTTTTCGGCCGCGGCCGATCTGGACGCGCTGGCCGCGGCCAAGCCGGCTCATCTGGGGGACAAGGCGCCGCTCATGGTCGCCCGCCGCGAGATCGGCGCGCTGCCGCCCAAGGCGCGCTCCGAGGCGGGCAAGCGGGTCAACGAGGCGCAGAAGCTCGTCCGCGAGGCGTTCGACGAGCGCCGCGCGGAGCTCGAGGTCGAGCGCGACGAGCGCGTGCTGCGCGACGAGCGGGTCGACGTCACGCTGCCCTGGGACCGCGTGCCGCGCGGCGCCCGGCACCCGATCTCCACGATCTCCGAGCGCATCGCCGACGTGTTCATCGGGATGGGCTACGAGATCGCCGAAGGCCCCGAGCTCGAGACCGAGTGGTTCAACTTCGACGCGCTGAACTTCAAGAAGGACCACCCGGCGCGCACCATGCAGGACTCGTTCTACGTGGCGCCCGCGGACTCCGGCCTGGTGCTGCGCACGCACACCTCGCCGGTGCAGATCCGTGCCCTGCTCGAGCGTGATCTCCCGGTGTACGTCGTGTGCCCCGGCCGGACCTTCCGCACCGACGAGCTGGATGCCACCCACACGCCGGTGTTCCACCAGGTCGAGGGCCTCGCCGTGGACAAGGGGCTGACCATGGCGCACCTGAAGGGCACGCTCGACGCGTTCGCCCGCGCGATGTTCGGCGACAAGGCCAAGATCCGGCTGCGGCCGTCGTACTTCCCGTTCACGGAGCCGTCCGCCGAGCCCGACGTGTGGTTCGAGGAGAAGAAGGGCGGCCCCGGCTGGGTCGAGTGGGGTGGCTGCGGCATGGTGAACCCGAACGTGCTGCGGGCATGCGGGGTCGACCCCGAGGTCTACTCCGGCTTCGCGTTCGGCATGGGCATCGAGCGCACTCTCCAGTTCCGCAACGGCATCCCCGACATGCGGGACATGGTCGAGGGTGACGCGCGGTTCACCGCACCGTTCGGCACGGAAGCGTTCTGACCGTGCCGGATATCGCGCCGATGGTCCCTCCGGCCGACACAGTCCGTAGGTAGTTACGAAAGGAACACCCCGTGCGGGTTCCCGTCAGCTGGCTCACCGAGCACCTCGAGACGGACGAGCGGTTCACCGCGGAACGGCTCGCGGACGCGTTCGTCCGGGTCGGCATCGAGGTCGAGGAGGTCACCTCACTCGGCGAGGTGACCGGCCCCCTCGTGGTCGGCCGGGTCGCGGAGATCGAGGAGCTCACCGAGTTCAAGAAGCCGATCCGCTACTGCAAGGTCGAGGTCGCCGAGCCGGACGACGGCGAGGACGAGGCGGGCGAGCCGCGGATGCGCGGGATCGTCTGCGGCGCAACGAACTTCGTCGAGGGCGACCTGGTGATCGTCGCCCTGCCGGGCGCGGTGCTGCCCGGCGGGTTCGCGATCTCCGCGCGCAAGACGTACGGCCACGTCAGCGACGGCATGATCTGCTCGGCCCGCGAGCTCGGCCTCGGTGAGGACCACACCGGCATCCTCGTGCTGCCCAGCGGTGAGGCGGGTGCCGGCGACGACGCGGTCGAGCTGCTGGGGCTCGACGAGTCGGTCATCGACCTGTCGATCACGCCCGACCGGGGCTACGCGTTCTCGGTCCGCGGGCTCGCCCGCGAGCTCGCATGCGCCTTGGACGTGCAGTACCGCGACCCCGCGGCGATCGACGTGCCGGTGGCCGAGGGCGACGCGTTCCCCGTGGAGATCGAGGACACCGACGGGTGCATGCGGTTCGTCGCCCGGCGGGTCACCGGCGTGGACCCGACCGCGCCGACGCCGTGGTGGATCCGGCGCAGGCTGCTGCTCGCCGGGATCCGGTCGATCTCGCTGGCGGTCGACGTCACCAACTACGTGATGCTCGAGACCGGCCAGCCCATGCACGCGTTCGACACGCCCTCGCTCACGGGCAAGATCACGATCCGGCGGGCGGCGAAGGGCGAGAAGCTCACCACGCTGGACGACGTCGAGCGCACGCTCGACCCGGACGACATCGTCGTGGCCGACGAGTCCGGCGCGATCTCGCTCGCCGGCGTGATGGGGGGCGCGAGCACCGAGGTTTCCCCGGACAGCACGGACATCCTCCTCGAGGCCGCCATCTGGGACCCGCCGTCGATCGCCCGGGCGGTGCGCCGGCACAAGCTGCCGTCCGAGGCGTCGAAGCGGTTCGAGCGCGGGGTCGACCCGCTGCTGCCGCCGGCCGCGCTCGAGCGGGCCGCGCGGCTTTTGCGTGACCAGGCGGAGGGCAGCATCCAGCCCGGCCGCAGCGACGAGGGCACCCCGCGCCAGCTGCCGACGGTGACCATGGCGCTCAGCCTGCCGGACCGGGTGGCCGGCGTCAGCTACGACCGGGGCGCCACCGTGCGGCGGCTGAACCAGATCGGCTGCGGCACCGACGTCGTCACCACCGAGGACGGCACGCCGAGCGTCACGGTGCAGCCCCCGAGCTGGCGGCCGGACCTCGCCGAGCCGGCGGACCTCGTGGAGGAGGTGCTGCGGCTCGAGGGCTACGACACGATTCCGTCGGAGCTGCCCGCCGCCCCGCCCGGCACCGGGACCACCGCCGCGCAACGTCGCCGCCGGACCGTGGCGCGCGCGCTCGCCGAGGCCGGGTACATCGAGGTGCTGCCGTTCCCGTTCGTCTCGCCGGCGATCTGGGACGCGTTCGGCCTGTCCCCGGAGGACAGCCGGCGGCGGACGGTGTCGCTGCTCAACCCGCTCGAGGCGGACCGCAGCGAGCTGGCCACCACGCTGCTGCCGAGCATGCTGGACGTGCTGGTGCGCAACGTGTCCCGGGGGACGCGGGACGTGTGCTTGTTCCACATCGGACAGGTCGTGCTGCCGAAGGCGCAGCAACAGCCGGTGCCCGAGGTCGGCGTGGCGGGGCGGCCGAGCGACGCGGAGCTCGCGTCGCTGCTCGCGTCGCTGCCCCAGCAGCCGACGCACGTCGCCGTGGTCCTGGCCGGCCACCGCGAGCGGGCCGGCTGGTGGGGCCCGGGCGAGCAGGCCGGCTGGGCGGACGCCGTCCGCGCGGCGCAGATCGTCGCCGAGGCGGCCGGCGTGGAGCTGACCGTCCGCGCGGGCGACCTCCCGCCGTGGCACCCGGGCCGGTGCGCTCAGCTGCTGGTCGGCGACCTGCCCGTCGGCTATGCGGGCGAGCTGCACCCGAAGGTCGTCGACCGGCTCGGGTTGCCGAAGCGGACGTGCGCGATGGAGCTGAAGCTGGACGGGTTGCCGCTGGTGGAGCGCCGGCCCGCGCCCTCGCCGTCGCCGTACCCGCCGGTGCTGCTGGACGTGGCGCTGGTGGTCGACGACGCGGTGCCGGCCGCGGAGGTGGCGGGCGCGCTGCGTAGCGGCGGCGGGGACCTGCTCGAGGACCTCAACCTGTTCGACGTGTTCACCGGCGAGCAGGTCGGCGAGGGCCGGCGTTCGCTCGCCTACGCGCTGCGGTTCCGCGCCCCGGACCGGACCCTGACGGTCGAGGAGGCCACGGCGGCCCGAGACGCCGCGGTGGCCGCGGCAGGGGACAGGTACGGAGCGGTCCTCCGCGGCTGACCCGCCGGCTTTCCCGGCTGGGCCGAACCGCCGGTTTCTCTTGTAAAAGAGTCGATGGCGGATTCTTTTTACCGTGGTCGCTGTCGCACGCTCAATTCGCCTGCGGGCGATTGTCGGGGAGCCAACGGACGGCGTGTTCCACCGCATTCGCGAACTCGAATAGGTGCGCGTCCGCCTCGCCGATGCGGCCCCTTATGACCGCCCCGCTGCGCAGGAAATCCGCGCCGAGGGCCGCGAAGTCGTCGCTGTTCGTGGCCACGTCCTCGTACGTGATCCACTTGCGATCGCCGGTCTCGGTCAGGACGGCGCAGCCGAACTCCGTTCTCGGGCTCGGCACGCGGTACTCGGCGAGGTGGAACGCCGTGCACGACTCGAAGCCCACGCCCAGCAGCAACACTCGCGCGTCGGCGCGTTCCAGCGCGGCGAGCGGCGAGCGCTCGCCGAGGTGGCTGTCGAGCCGGTGCTCTGCCATCAGCTCCGGCGCGCGTGCGCCGACGGCCGCGAACGACGCGTGCGGGTGGTTGCTCCGCACCGCGCCCGGCCACCGCCGCACCATCTCGCCGATCGCGCCGATGCCGGTACTCGGCGTGACACGCGGGTCGAAGCCCGGCATCGCCTCGCGGATGACCGGCCACCACGACTCGGGCACCGGCGGGTTCGACCAGTGCCGTGGGTCCGAGTTGTCCATCGTCTGCGTCGGGACCACGAGCGTGCCGAGCGGCCCCAGCACGTCGAGCAGCGCCTGCACGACGGCCACCGCACCGCCGCACACCCAGCCCAGCTTGCTCAGCGAGGAGTGCACCAGCACGACGTCGCTCGCGCGCAGGCCGAGCGCGGCGAGGTCCGTGGCGAGCGTGGCGCGGGTCCGCGGTCCGTCGGGCATCACGCCATCCTGCCGCGACAACACGCTTCTGTCAGAGGTGTTTCATGGCCTCCCTGCGGGACAGCGGCGACAGCCGCGGGTGCGCGTCGACAAACGCGCGCACCCACGCCGGCTCGGTGCGGGCGAACTGGCGCAGCGCCCAGCCGATGCCCTTGCGGATGAAGAAGTCGCGATCGCCCATATTGGCCTCGATGGAGTACGTGAGCAGGCCGGTGTCGGTGTCCTCCTTGGACTGGAGCTGGCAGATGATCGACGTGCGGCGGCGCCACAGGTCCGCATCGGTGGCCCACCGGCGCATCACGGGCGTGAGCACCTCCCGGTGGGCCCGCAGTAACGGCCCGATCCGGCGGCTCGCGAGTTCGTCCACGAAGTCCCACCACGCGCCGGTGACGATCATCTCGTCGTACATCGGGACCAGGTCCGGTGTCTGCCACGCCGCGTAGCGGCGGTGTCCGGCGAGGTCGATCGCGAGGTACCGCTCCTCCCGATACTCGGCGTCACGCCATAGTGACAGAATGCTCGCCCGCCACTCGTCCACAGAGGACAGCGGGTACTCCTCGAACAGCCGCTTGCCCAGTACCCGGCGGTCCGGAGAGGACACGCCGCGGAACGGCATCGCCGACTTCATGTACCGCTGCATGTCCGGCGCCTTTCGTGGGTCGGCGAGCTCGGCGAGCCCAGCACGGACGGCGGTGAGAAGCGTGGTGGGGCGCGTGTCAGTCATGCCGGACAAGCTACGCGCGGGCGCCGACAGAAAATGTCCACCCGGTAACCGGCACGTTGCGCAGCGTGCGTCACGATCTCGTAATACGACGAATGGCGCCTTCCTTATCCGGCCCGGCAAAGGCAGGCTGCCGATGTCCTTGAGCCGTACACGGATCCAAGGGATGACAAACCTGAGAAAAGGGGCAAAGTGAACAGACTCGTTGCCGTCGCGGCGGCGGCGGCAGTTGTGGTGGGCGGTATGGTCGTCGCGCCGCTCGCGATTGCCGACCAGTCCGCGCCCGCGAGCAGCAAGGCGAAGGAGTACACCCCGCCGCCCATCGAGTGGGGCGCCTGTGAGAACCCGCGGCTGGTGCAGGCGGGTGCGCAGTGCGGTTTCGTCGTGGTTCCGCTCGACTACGCGAAGCCCAACGGGGAAAAGATCAAGCTGGCCGTGTCGCGGGTGACCCACAAGGGTCCGGACGACCAGGCCCAGGGTCCGATGCTGGTCAACCCGGGTGGTCCCGGCGGTTCCGGTCTCATCTACGCGATCTTCGGCGACTTCGTGCCGAACGGCGCCGGTGACGACTACGACTGGGTCGGCTTCGACCCGCGCGGCGTCGGCTCGAGCCAGCCGTCGCTGAGCTGCGACCCCGACTTCGACGGCTACAACCGGCCGTTCTACGTGCCGATCACGCCGGGCATCGAGCGTGCGTGGCTGAACCGCTCGAAGAACTACGCGAAGGACTGCAAGCGGGCCGGCGGCAAGCTGCTCGAGCACCTGACCACCATCGAGGTGGCCAAGGACATGGACAGCATCCGCAAGGCGCTGGGGTCCGAGCAGATCAACTACTACGGGTTCTCGTACGGCACCTACCTCGGTCAGGTGTACGGCACGATGTTCCCCGAGCGCATGCGCCGCGTGATCTTCGACGGTGTCGTGGACCCGACGCGGGTCTGGTACAAGTCGAACATCGACCAGGACATCGCGTTCGATGCCAACATCAAGGTCTACTTCGACTGGGTCGCGAAGTACGACAGCGTGTTCCACCTCGGGACCACCGGTCACCAGGTCGAGCAGCTGTTCTACAAGGAGCAGGCGAAGCTGCTGCGCAAGCCGGCGGCCGGCAAGATCGGCCCGGACGAGTGGACGGACATCTTCCTGCAGGCCGGCTACTACGTGTACGGCTGGGTCGACGTGGCCACCGCGTTCTCGAAGTGGGTGCACGACCGTGACGTGCAGCCGCTGATCGACCTGTACGGCAGCCCGCCGTTCAACGACAACGGGCACGCCATCTACCTCGGCGTCATCTGCACCGACGCCAAGTGGGTCACGGACTACGACCGGTACCGGCTGGACAACTGGATCACCCACATCAAGGCCCCGTTCGAGACCTGGGGCAACGCGTGGTTCAACGGTCCGTGCCTGTTCTGGCCGGCGAAGTCCCACAAGCCGCTGAACGTCGACGGCAGCAAGGTGAAGGACGCGCTGCTGATCAGCGAGACGCACGACGCGGCCACGCCGTTCTCGGGCGCGCTCGAGGTCCGCAAGCGGTTCCCGAACTCGGTGCTGATCGAGGGTGTCAACGGCACGACCCACGCGGGCTCGCTCTCCGGCGTGGAGTGCACGGACAGCAAGATCGCGGAGTACCTGAAGACGGGTGCGCTGCCCGAGCGCCAGGCGGGCAACCACTCGGACGTGCAGTGTGACCCGGTGCCGGCCCCGGTGCCCGAGGGCGCTTCGGCGACGGCCGCGGAGAAGCGGTCCGCGTCGGCCTCCTCGGCAGATCTGCGCGCGGAGCTCGCGGCGTCCGTGCCGCGCTGACTCGACAGAGCAAGGCGGCCCGAACACGACGGGCCTGAAACAGACGGGCGCCCCGGCCGACCTGGCCGGGGCGCCCTTCTGCGTTCCGGCACGTGCGGGTCTGGTCCAGAACGGGTGCATGCCGGCGACTCATGCTGATCACGGACGTGAGCCGGAGGGACCCCGACATGACCCACGACGAGCTGCCCGGGGCGGCCGGGCTGAGACCGACGTTCGCGGTGACCGTGCTGGCCGCCGACGAGCCCGCGGCGTTCGGGGCGCTGCGTGACTTCCTGCGCGACGCGCTGACCGAGCCGGGCCGGGCGTATGCCGTCCGCATCCTCGGCGAGAGCCTGCTGACCGACCCCGCCGACGAGGTCGCCGGCCTGGGCCCGCTCGGCGGTCTCGGCTTCGACGGGCTCTACCTGAACGTCCGGCAGCGCTGGCAGAGCCCCAAGTGGGCTGACGAGGGGCTGTACGACCTCACCCACGAGCTGACGGTCGCGTTGCGCCGTGGCGAGCTTGTTGCCCTGCACACCCCGGTGTCCGCCGCCCTGCTGCGCGGCTGGGTCCGCGCCGGCGCGCCGTACCGCTTCCTGCCGGACGCCGTCCTCGACGCCTACGAGCGCGAGTCGCCCGGCGCGGCCGCGGCGGCCTCGTCCCGGCTCACCTCCGGCGCGCGGCTGGACTTCCGTGCCTACCTCGCGCAGGTCACCGAGGCGCTGGACATCCTGGACAAGGCGGCCGTGGCGGAGGACACCCCGCGCTGATTTGAGTGAGTTTGCATGAGCGTGCATAATCATCCATATGGTGGTTCGGATCGCGGTCGGAGGGGCCAGCGGGTACGCCGGAGGTGAGCTGCTCCGGCTCCTGCTCGGCCATCCCGACGTGGAGATCGGCGCGTTGACCGCGGGCGGCAGCGCCGGGTCGGCGCTCGCCGCACACCAGCCGCAACTCGTGCCGCTCGCGGACCGCGTGCTGGCGCAGACCACCCCGGAGAACCTGCGCGGTCACGACGTCGTATTCCTCGCCCTGCCGCACGGCCACTCCGCCGAGCTCGCGGCGCAGCTCGACCCCGGCACGCTCGTGATCGACTGCGGGGCCGACCACCGGCTGGCCGACGGGGCCGACTGGAACCGGTGGTACGGCGGCACGCACGCCGGCCACTGGCCGTACGGCCTGCCGGAGCTCCCCGGCGCGCGGGCGGCGCTCGCGGGCGCCAAGCGCATCGCCGTCCCCGGCTGCTACCCGACCGGTGCCACGCTCGCGCTCGCTCCGGCCCTGGCCGAGGGGCTCGTCGAGCCGGACGTCGTCGTGGTCTCGGTCAGCGGGACGTCGGGGGCGGGCCGGGCGCTCAAGCCCCACCTGCTCGGCTCGGAGGTGATGGGCTCGGCCACCGCGTACGGCGTCGGCGGCGCGCACCGCCACACGCCGGAGATCGCCCAGAACCTCGCCGCGGTAGCCGGGCGGCCCGTGACGGTCTCGTTCACCCCGGTCCTCGCGCCCATGCCGCGCGGCATCCTCACCACGGCGTCCGCGCCCGTCAGCCCCGGGACCGACGCCGAGGCCGCGGTCGCCGCGTACCGGAAGGCCTACGCCGACGAGCCGTTCGTCCACGTGCTCCCCGACGGCTGGCCCGCCACCGCCGCGACGCTCGGCTCCAACGCCGTGCACGTCCGCGTGACCGTCGACGCCGACGCGCACCGGCTGGTGGCCGTGGCCGCGCTCGACAACCTGACCAAGGGGACCGCGGGCGCGGCCATCCAGTCCATGAACATCGCGCTCGGCCTGCCGGAGACGGCCGGCCTCTCGACGGTAGGAGTGGCGCCATGACACGGTCCAGCCACAAGGACGTGACCAGACAGAACGTCTGTTCCGTCGACGTGACCACGAAATCGAGGTCCGGAGAGGCGGTACTGCCTTGACCGTCAACGCGCCCAAGGGTTTCCGCGCCGCCGGGGTGGCGGCCGGCATCAAGGAGAGCGGCGCCAAGGACGTCACGCTCGTCGTCAACGACGGGCCGCTCGACGTCGCCGCCGGCGTGTTCACCCGCAACAAGGTAAAGGCCGCCCCGGTGCTGTGGTCGCAGCAGGTGCTCGCGACGGGCCGGGTCCGGGCCGTCGTGCTCAACTCGGGCGGCGCCAACGCGTGCACCGGGCCCGAGGGCTTCCAGGACACGCACGCGACCGCCGAGCACGTGGCGCGTGCGCTGGGGATCGGCGCGATCGACGTGGCCGTGTGCTCGACCGGCCTGATCGGCGAGCGGCTGCCGATGGACAAGCTGCGGTCCGGAGTGGACGATGCGGTCCGCGCGCTCGCGGCAACCCACCAGGCCGGCGTGGCCGCCGCCACCGCGGTGATGACCACCGACACCGTCCCCAAGCACGCCCAGTCCACACAGGACGGATGGACCGTCGGCGGGTTCGCCAAGGGCGCCGGCATGTGCGCGCCGAACATGGCCACCATGCTGGCCGTCCTCACCACCGACGCCGTCCCGGAGGACGCGCAGGCGGCGCTGCGGACCGCGGTGGACGCCACGTTCAACCGGCTCGACGTCGACGGCGGCACGTCGACCAACGACACCGTCCTGCTGCTCTGCTCGGGCGCGTCGGGGGCGACCCCCGCGAACTTCACCGAGGTGCTCACGTACGTCTGCCAGGACCTGGTGAACCAGCTGCAGGCCGACGCGGAGGGCGCCACCAAGCACGTCACGATCACCGTCCGCGGCGCGGTCACCGACGCCGACGCGCACGCGGCCGCGCGGCGGGTCGCCGAGGACAACCTCTGCAAGACCGCGTTCTTCGGCGCCGACCCGAACTGGGGCCGCATCGCGATGGCCGTCGGCAACGCGCCCGTCGACTTCGACCCGGCCGAGCTGGACATCACGATCAACGGCGTCGAGGTCTGCAAGGCGGGCCAGAAGGCGGAGGACCGCGCGAAGGCCGACCTGTCGGGCCGGGACATCGACGTCGAGATCCACCTGGGCACGGGCGGCGGCGCCGCCACCGTGCTCACCACCGACCTGTCGCACGCCTACGTCGAAGAGAACAGCGCGTACTCGACATGACGGCCGAGACCACCACCGATGTCTCGCGGGCCGAGGCGGCCCGGAAGGCGGCCGTGCTCGTCGAGGCGCTGCCGTGGCTGCAGCGCTTCCACGGCGCGACCGTCGTGGTCAAGTACGGCGGCAACGCGATGGTCGACGACGCGCTCAAGGCCGCCTTCGCGCAGGACATGGTGTTCCTCAAGCTCGCCGGCCTGCACCCGGTCGTCGTGCACGGCGGTGGCCCGCAGATCACCGCCATGCTGGGCCGGCTCGGCATCCCCGGCGAGTTCAAGGCCGGCCTCCGGGTCACGACGCCGGAGACCATGGACGTCGTCCGGATGGTCCTCACCGGACAGGTCAGCCGCGAGCTCGTCGGCCTCATCAACGCGCACGGCCCGTACGCGGTCGGCATCTCCGGCGAGGACGCCCGGCTGCTCACCGCGCAGCGCCGCACGGCCGTCGTGGACGGGGAGGACGTCGACCTCGGGCTCGTCGGCGAGGTCGTCGCGGTCGACCCGGACGCGGTCCTCGACATCGTGCGGGCCGGCCGGATCCCCGTGGTGTCCACCGTTGCCCCGGACGCGGAGGGCCTGGCGCACAACGTCAACGCCGACACCGCCGCGGCCGCGATCGCCGTGGCTCTCGGAGCGGAGAAGCTCGTGATGCTGACCGACGTCGAGGGCCTGTACGCGAACTGGCCGGACCGCGGCTCGCTGCTGAACGTCGTCCACGCGAGCGAGCTGGAGCGGCTGCTGCCCGGGCTCACCAGCGGGATGATCCCGAAGATGGAGGGCTGCCTCGCCGCCGTACGCGGTGGCGTGCCCCGGGCGCACGTGATCGACGGACGCCTCGCCCACTCCGTGCTGCTGGAGGTCTTCACCAGCACCGGGGTCGGGACGATGGTGCTGCCCGACCGTGAACGGGAGCGACGGAGCGTTCGCCGTCTGGACTGACGGAGGAGGGAGGACGGCGAGTAGCGGAGGAGCGGAGTGAACCATCAGACACTGGGAGGAACCATGATCGCCTCCAATGTGGACGGGCAGGCCCGGTGGCGGGCGTCCGTCATGGACAACTACGGCACGCCCGCGCTGAC
>NZ_DATBKY010000187.1:0-2875 GCF_036555685.1 Actinophytocola sp.
TTGCGGCGGCTCCACCGCTTGGGATTGTCGCGACGTCAGCCGCCGCGGCACCATCCGTCCACGTGACGTTTCCATGAGCGACTCCTCCGTCGGCGACGGTGCAAGCGGCGCCTGCAGATTTCAGGTGAGCGCGACCGACTCGGGTCTGGGCCAGTCGAAACATCAAGCCTCGTCGCGTTCGCGCGAGATGTCTCCCATGTGCAGATCACACGGCATTCCCGAGCACGTCGGCAATGCCTGCATGGCAAGGGTTCGCTGCCGCCACGCGATTTCGGCGACGGCGGGCACTGACCGCGGTTATCCCCAAACCAAGGAGGTCCAGTCATGTCCGCTCCGCAGGCCAGAGGCCCTATGGGCAGGAGAAGGAAGGCGGTGTTCGTTGTCACTGTCGGCGCCTTGGTGGCGGCAGCGCTGGCTGCCTTCATGGGCCAGGGCGTCGCCGCATCCGCGAAGCCGGCCAGCGCTCCGTGGCTCGATGCGCACAAGCCGATTCAGGCCCGGGTGAACTCCCTGCTGGGCGCGATGACCTTGGCCGAGAAGGTCGGCCAGATGGACCAGCAACTCGTCGACAACCTGACCGGTCCGTCCAGTGGATGCGGCAGCCAGGGCTGGGCCCAACTGAACCAGGACTGCATGAAGACGTGGCTGGTCGACAACAACACGGGCTCGCTGCTCGCGGGCGGTACGGACAACCCGCCGGATACGACCGGCCACGGTGGCAGCGGTAACACCGGCTACGACTGGGCCAACGAGTACAACATGATCCAGCAGTACGCGATCAAGAATTCGCGGCTGCACATTCCGGTGATCTTCGGGGTTGACGCCGTGCACGGCTTCGGCCATCCGTGGCAGGCGCCGCTCTTTCCCCAGTCCATCGGCATGGGCGCCACCTGGGATCCATCGGCGGCTCGCACGGGCGGAGCTGCGACGGCTGACGCGGTCCGCGCGACCGGCTGGAACTGGGTCTTCGCCCCCGTCCAGGATCTGGCCCGCGACAACAGGTGGGGACGTACATACGAGACCTGGGCCGAAGCGCCGGTGCTATCGGCGGCAATGGGCGCCGCGAACATCAAGGGCATGCAGTCGCCCGGTCCGGCCGATTCGCTTGGCGTGGCGGCAACGGTCAAGCACTTCGCCGGCTACTCGCAGTCGATCAACGGCCACGACCGCAACGAGGCCCTGCTGCCCCTGAGCTACCTGCAGAGTGTGATCCTCCCGTCCTATGCCGGCGGCATCGACGCCGGCGCTGACACGGTCATGGTGGACTCGGGTTCCATCAACGGATTTCCGGCGACCGGGTCGCACTACCTACTGACCAACATCCTGCGCAACCAGATGCACTTCCAGGGCGTCGTGATCAGTGACTACCAGGACGTGCAGGCACTGCAGACCGCGTACCACATCGCGGCCAACCCGGCTGAGGCGATTGCCAAGGCCGTGAACGCCGGTGTCGACATGGCCATGTACGTGACAGGTCCCGATCAATGGCAGACCGCCATCCTGCAGGACGTGCGCTCCCACGCGATCTCGATGCCACGGATCAATGAGGCGGTGCGGCGGATTCTCACGCTGAAGTTCCAGCTCGGCCTGTTCGACCAACCGTGCGTCAGCGACCCGAGCACGCCGTGCGTCGACGCCGACGCCGCCAATGCGGCGGTCACCGCCGGGCGAGCCGACACGCTCCAGGCTGCGCAGGACTCGGTGACCCTGCTGCGCAACCAGAACAACACGCTGCCGCTCTCCTCGTCCGCCAAGGTCGTCGTCACCGGTCCGAGCGCCGACTCGATGACGAACCAGCTCGGCGGGTGGAGCGTCAGCTGGCAAGGCGTCTTCGGTGCCGGTCACGTGTGCTGCATGGGTCCGGCTGACCAGATTCCGCCCGGGACCACGGTGCAGGAAGGGATCAAGAACGACGACAGCAACGCTCAATACGTGCCCGACGCCGCCACCGCCGCGAGCACGCCCGCCGATGCCTACGTCGTGGCGGTCGGTGAGAAGGCGTACGCCGAAGGGTTGGGCGACAACCCGGCGCCTCAATTGCCGCCTGACCAGAAGGCTGAGATCCAAGCGCTCAAGGCCACCGGCAAGCCGGTAATCGTCGTCGTCATCGCCGGACGTCCTGTCGGCCTGGGCCCCGATGCCGAGACGGCGGCCGGGATTCTGATGGCCTACCAAGGCAGCACCGAGGCCGGCCAGGCAGTCGCCGACGCGATCTTCGGCAAGATCAACCCCAGCGGCAAGCTGCCAATCAGCTGGCCGTCGGACGCCGCTGCGCCGGGCGGGGACTTCGACGGCTCCGCACCGTCACCGCTGGGCGACCAGCCGAAGTTCTTCGACCAGCTACCGGGCACCGGATCCGGTCAGGGGCACGCCTACAACCCGCTCTACCCGTTCGGGTTCGGCCTGTCCTACACGACGTTCACCACGAGTGGCCTCTCGGTGACACCGAGTGTGTCCCGTCACGGGACCGCGACGGCGACGTTCACGGTCAGCAACACCGGAAGCCGTAGCGGGACCGACATCGTTCCCGTCTACGTGGCCCAGCCGGTCAGCAGTGTGGTCGTGCCTCCGCAAAGGCTGGTCGGGTTCACGCGGGTCACGCTCGACGCCGGCCAGTCCAAGACCGTTCACGTCGACTTCCCGGTCTCCACGCTGGCCGAGACGCAGGGAGACATCGACGCGTCCGGACCGCCGACCGTCGAACCAGGGAGCTACATCGTCCAGTTGAACAACAACGTCACGACGCCGTACAACGTCGCCGCGTCAGCCCCATTCACCATCCACTGATCCCCGAACGCGGATTCGCCGCGCCGGCGCCGGCGCGGCGATCCCCGCCGCGACCGGTGGCGTGTAGCGTTCGCGCGCGACCGTGAGC
>NZ_DATBKY010000188.1:0-3750 GCF_036555685.1 Actinophytocola sp.
AGAGCGAGGTAAGAAGACAAACCGGACAGCGCGGTCAGGTCCGGCGCGACGCTGCGGGACACGCGCGGCGGCGACGCGCTGTGGCCGGCCGACGCCTGGTGCGGCGGGATCCTGGCTATCGCGGTCGCCGCGTCCGGCCACCTGTTCCGCCGGCCTGACGCAACCGATTCGCGAGTGGCTCCGTCCTCTTCGCATGAGGACGACGGCGCTGGCGGTGGCGGTACTGCTGCTCGCCACCGCGTGCGGCCAGCCCCGCGCGGGGTCGACACCTCGGCCGGAAGCCGAACGGCTCCGGGCCGAGGTAATCGCGTTCGAGCCGCAGGGCTCCGCGCCGAAGCGTTTCGGCGCGATCAGCGAGGACCCGGTCCGGCTGGACGCGTTCGCGGGCTGGTTCGGCGGGTCCGGATCGCTCCAGCAGGCACCCGAGGAGCGGCGGGCCGAGCCGGGCACGACCTACGTCGCGGCCACCGACTCGACCGGCTGCCGCGTGCCCGAGTCGGTCGAGGTGACGCGCGCCGGCACGGACCTGCGGGTGCGCTTCCTCGGCGGCACCGACCATCCCGAGTGCGTCCGCGCGGTCGGCCCGCTCGTCCACGTCGCCGTGCCCGCCGAGGACGTGCGCGGCGTGCGGACGGTCAACGGCCAGGCGCCGGTGGCCGCCGCCGGACCGGGCCGGCTCGCCGACTTCGTCGAGCTGGGCACCGTCCGGCTCTCCCCGGCCGCCGCGGAGCTCGGCGACGCCGAGGCGATGGGCCGGCTGCGCGCCAGGCTCGCGGGCGGGGGCGTCGACCTGTCCGGCGCCACGGGCTCCGCGCTGACCCGGACGGTGCCGGCCGGCCAGCGCGGCTTCGCCTTCTTGCTGGCCGGCTGCCAGGAGACGAGCGCGGTGCTGCTGCTCAGCCACGGCAAGATCGCCGCCGACCTCACCGGTGGCGACGAAGTCCGGTGCATCGCGCCGGCGTACTTCCTCGCGACCTTCACGGTGCCGGACGACCTCGTGCCGAAGGGTGCCGTGCTCGGCGCGGGACACTAGCCGCGCCGGAATTCGGTGCTCAAGTCGGTGGATCCAGAGGACACTAGCTGCCGGTCGTGACGGTCAGCAGCGTCGCCGCACCGTCCACAAGCGCCAGCAGGGTGTTCTTGCCCCAGTCCAGCCGCATGCCGTCGCTCGCCGCCAGGCGCTCGGCGTGCCGCAGTTCCCGCGGCGGGCCGCCCGGGCCGGCCACCACCTCGAGCCCGCCGGGCAGCTCGACGTACGCGATCGCGCCGGTGTCCGGGACCCACGCGGGGAAGGCGACCTCGCCCTGCGCCACCGGGCGGGCCCTGCCACCGGCGACCGGCACGACCCTCGCCCGGCCGCCGTCGGGGGCGGGCGACGCGTACGGCGCGAGCGAGTCCACGAGCAGCGACTCGCCGTCCGGCGAGAACGACAGCAGCATGCGGTCCTCGCGGCCGGCGGCCGGCAGCACCGTCCACTCGCGAACGCGGGACACGTCCGCGGCGCGCACCTCGGCGCCGGTGATCCCGCACGTCCACGCGACCCGCTTCGCCGACCACGCCAGCGCGGTCAGCTCCGCGACCGGGCACCGGACCTCGCGCACGGCGGACAGCTCGCCGTCGTCGACGCTGATCGACATCAGCGCGGTCGCGTCCCGCTCTGCCGTGCTGCCGCGCGCGAAGCGGACGAACTTGCCGTCCGGCGACCACGAGGGCAGCACGTCGATCGTCGCCGCCCGGTCGCCCTCGGACAGCGCGACCTTGACCTCGCCGTCGTCGGTGAGGTTGCGCAGCTCGCCCGTGCGAACGTCGAACACCCACACGTCCGGGTCGAGCAGCAGGCGCCAGAAGTCCTCGGTGAACGCGATCCGCGTGCCGTCCGGCGACCACTGCGCGCGCAACGTGTCCGGGTGCACGTCCTTGCCGGCGCACCGCTCGCCCGAGCCGTCCAGCGCCGTGACGCACAGGTCGGAGTTCAGCCGCAGCACCCGCGTGCCGTCGGGCGAGAGCCGGACGGGGCCGGTCGCGGCGACCGGCCGGGCAGCGGTGACGCGGAGGTTCTCCACGTGCACCCGCTCGGGAAAGGCGTGGCCCGGGACGTCCCGGGTGGCACAACCGGCGAGCACGGTGCAGACCACGAGGACGAGCGCCCCGGTACGCCGCATGGCACCTCCACGACAGAGCCGGCCCGAATGATGCCATCCGGGCCGGCTCCGTGGTGTGTTCGCTAGCGGAACGAGACCTCGAGCGTCCCGTCCTTGCTCACGGCGGCCCGGATCTCCGTGCCGCGCGTGGTCGTCACGACGTCGAAGTCGACGCTGCGACCGTTGAACGTCACCTTGCCCGGCTGCTTGCCGGCCGGCAGCACCGCGCCGACCGTGAGGTCGGTCCGGAGCCCGTGCAGGCCGACCCGCGTGGACAGCTTGTTGCCGCTGCGCCAGGCCTTGACGTCCGCGGATCCCTTGCCCAGCCGGATGTCCGACCCGCCGATGCGCGACTGGCCGTCCGGCAGCTGCGGGATCACCGACAGCGCGCCGTTGCCCAGGTCGGGCGCGACGCCGAGCTGCTGGTGGACCACCGGCCACAGGATCCCGTAGGTGCCCCAGGCCTGCAGCGACATCGAACGGTCGTAGAACGGCCGGCCGATGTTCGCCGGGAAGTCCGGCGACGGCGAGATCTCCGGCATCGAGCCCGGGGTCTCCCAGACCGACGGATCGAGCTGGACGCGCGCGTTGCCGGTGGTGTACGTCCGCTGCTGGGTGAGCCGGCCGAAGTTGCCCTCGCCGACCGCCATCACGCCGGTGTTGAGCGTGAACGTCGAGCGCTCGCTCTTCACCGAGGACACCCGGGTGTCGCAGGACGGACCGGGGTTGCCCGCCGGATCCGAGGTCGGGCCGCTGCCGGTGTGGTAGAGCCCGAACTCGCCGGTGTAGCAGGCCTTCTCGCGCTGTGCGAGCGCGGTGGTGCCGTGCTCGGCACTGGCCAGCGGGCTGCCGTCCGGCAGCTCGATCTCCATCGGCGAGACACCCGTCCAGTGCCGCTGGAAGATCGGCGTGTTGTCGTTCGACGGGTCGTCCGGGTCGTCGACCGACTCGGCGTAGGCGTTCGCGTCACCCGGCGCCCACCACGTCTGCTCGAAGCGGGACTGGAGATCGGCCGCCTTGCCGCTCGCCCAGTTCTCCGTGGCCGTGTCGCCCTTGCTCGCGGCCATGTCCGCGAGGTCGAGCAGGCCCCGGATGAAGTAGGCGGTGCTGTCGAGCTTCTCGGCACCCATGCCCGCGCGCTCGACGTTGCCGAGCCCCTCGAGCCAGCCGTCGTGGTCCGCGTCCAGCGTCGAGTCCACGTACTTCAGGTTGCGGACCGTGAAGTCGTAGAGGTCGTCGCGGAAGCGGTCGTCACCGGTCCAGCGCCACACCAGGGCGACCGCGCTCGGGAACTTCACCGTCTCGTCGGTGTTGCCCGCGTCCGCGTTCACTCCGAAGTAGACATCACCGGTGTGCACGATCTCGTGCGCGACCTTGCCGCTGTGTTCGTTGACGATCTCGCTGACGTCCCGCAACCCGCGCAGGTGCGCCTTGATCGTCTCGAACTGGCCGGCGGCCACCGCGGCGAACGAGGTGTACTCGCCGTCCGTGCCGAACATCCACGGGTAGTCCGGGAAGCCGGCACCGAACCAGGTCGCCTCCTTGAGCGTGCCGGACGGCTCCGGGTAGGCCCGGCCCTCGTCGACGTCGCGCAGCTTCAGGTTGCGCG
>NZ_DATBKY010000189.1:0-15688 GCF_036555685.1 Actinophytocola sp.
TCGGCCTTGCCGTCGTCGTCGAGGTCGAGCACCGCGGTGTCGGCGATGCCGTCCCCGTCGGAGTCCCACATGACGTCGTCGACGCGGCCGTCGCCGTCGAAGTCGAGAGCCACGCCGTCCGCGGTGCCGTCCCCGTCGACGTCGACGTCCGCCTGCGAGCGGTGGGTGTGCGGATCGCCTTCGCCGGTGCCGAACCGGTACTCGATGTCGGCCATGTCTCCCCCGTTCCGGGATGGGTTGCGCTGAGAGTAGATGTACTGCGCCGGATGGCGGTTCCCCGGTTTGCATCGGCAACGAATAGGGGGTCGCCGGAACGTCGGTTGGGGAGTTTCCGTCGTAGGCTCCGGCGACTTTCGAGGAGGTCGGACATGACCATGCCCGCCGGCTTTGCGGCACTTCACCAACTGCGGGGGGAGGCCGAGCGGATGAGCCGGGTTCTCGGAGCCGCGCAGGACCCCGACGCCACCTACGAAGGGCGCGACGAGACCGAGGCGGTGACCGCGGTCGTCGACGGCGACGGTGTGGTGACCGACTTCGTCCTCGATCGCGAGTGGTACGACAAGCTCGACGCGCGCAAGCTCGGTGCCGCCGTGGTCGAGGCCGTCGAGGCCGCCGGCATCGCGCGGCTGACCGGCTGGGCCGAGAAGGTCGCCGAGGCAGAGGAGAACGAGCCGCCCGCGAAGGCGTCCGCGCTGCCGGCGCCGCCCGCCATGCCGGTCGACATCAGGCCGTCCACGGAGATGATCGACCACCTGCTCTACCTGCTGCACCGTGTCGGCAACGAGTCCGCGGCCGAGACGAAGGCCGCCGAGGCCGGGGCGCAGTTCAAGCCCCGCCCGATCCGGGGCGGCAGCGCGGGCGGGCACGTCACGGTCGCGCTGGACGGCCGCAAGGTCGTCGAGGTCCGGATCGAGACCGACACCCGCTGGATCGGCACCGCGAACCACCTGGAGATCGCGAGCGAGCTGCGCGGCGCGTTCGTCGCGGCCTACGAGAACGTGGCCGAGGCGGCCCCGCGCCGCCGTGCCGACAGCGCCATCGCCGAGCTGCAGTCGCTGACCGCCGACCCGCAGGAGTTCGTCGCGAAGCTCTTCGGCGTGCGGCCGCCGCAAGCCTGACTCTCATTCCCGACAACAGAAGAAGACCAGGAGGACCTCGATGGCCCCGACCCCCGACCAGTACCAGGTCGCCTTACAGGCCCTGAGAAACGACGCGGACAAGTGGGAGCAGTGCTCGGCCGACCTCGGCGCCGCGAAGGGCACCGCGGACGGCCTGGACCTGGCGGCGCTGCACTTCTCCTACGTCGCCGACAAGCTCGGCGTCACCGCGCTGTACCAGCAGTTCCAGACCAAGATGGTCGGCCTGCTCGGCGAGGGCCAGACGATGTCGGCCAACGTCGCCACGGCGCTGCGCGAGTCCGCGCAGACCTACCAGCAGGAAGAAGAGTCCGGCGTCCACCGTATGAACAACGTCTGGTAGGGGGAAACGACATGGGTGGCGTGTTGGGGCAGGCCGAGTTCGAGGACATCCTGCGCCGGGTGAAGGAGGCGCTGGACGAGATCCCGAAGCAGTTCCAGCGACTGGTGGACAACATCAACAGCGTCCTGGACTGGCTGCCGGGCTGGATCATGGACCGCATCACGGATGCGCTGAAGGCGGTCAGCGACTTCATCGGCAAGGTTCTCACCGAGATCGGCAAGTTCATCACCGAGCCGGGCGTGCCGTGGACGCTGTGGAACCACGGCAGCTCGTGGACGGACGACGTCGGCGCGAAGGCCAGCAACTGGCAGGACGTCTTCACGGCCGGCGCGATGGAGACCGACGACAACTGGTCCGGCTCCGCGGCGAACGCCTACAAGAACGTGCTGCCACAGCAGCAGAAGGCGCTCGGCATGGTCAAGTCCGCCACCGATGAGGTGGACGACCTGCTGACGAAGATGGCGATCGCCATCGGCGTCGCGTGGCTCGCCGTCGTGTCCGCGGTCGTGTCGTTCGTCATCGAGCTGACCGCCGAGGCGGGCGCCGCCGCCACCGGTGTGGGTGCGCCGCCGGCCGCCGCGGCCGCGGGCGTGTCCGCCGCGAAGGTGTGGGGCCTGGTCTCCGCCGCGCTCGCCGTGCTCGAGGCGTTCGTGGCGAGCACGCTGCTCCCGGCCATCAAGGACCTCAACCAGCGGGTGGTGTCGAACGACGGCTTCCCGCAGGGCCACTGGCCGCAGCTGACGTCCGACATCTCGGACTCCAGCCACAAGCAGAACCACGGCGTGCACGCGCCCTGGGAGATGTCCAACGCCTGATTGGAATCGAGGGTCGAGGTGGTGGTCGCCTTGTGGGCGGCCACCACCTCGTTTCGTGCCGCGGTCTCCCGCTACGCCGCGAGGTCCTCGCGTTCGGTCAGGCGGCGGGTCACGGCGATCACCGGGTATGCCGGTGGCAGGGGGCGGGCCGGCCTGGGCGGTTCGATCCACCGCCACGCCGTCCCCACCGGTGCCGGGCGCGGCGTCGGCGCGGTCGGCACGACCACGTGGCTGCCGCGCGCCGCGAGGCGCACGTCGGCCTTCGCGAGCTCGGTCGCCACGCCCGTGCGCAGGCACTCGACCGGCTTGGTCAGGAATGTCCACTTGCGACTATCCGGATCGGTGAGCACCGGCCCGTCCTGCATCGCGAGGCGTAACTCGCCACGCACCGCGTCGCCGAGAGCGGCTGGCATGGTCAGTGCGGCCACCGAGGAGCCGATCGCCACGATCAGCACCCGGTCGCCCACCTTTACGGAGACCGGCCAGCCGAGGAGTTCCTCGTAGGCGGCGCGGCCGTGGGCGAGCTCGCGCAGCCACCATGGAGCGGGCCGGTTCGTGATCGGTGTCGTCATCATCGTCCCCAACGGAGTTCGACGGGTTTTCGAACTGTTCTGGGGCGCGCGCCACCACCCATTTAAGAACCGACCGCATGGTATGTCAATACCGACCAGCCGGTTTGTTTCAAGATCTTCCCAGGTCAGGCCAGCAGGGCGTTCACCGTCCCGAAGTCCAGGTCTGTGGCCTGTGTGTCGTACGTTCCGTCCGCCAGCATCTCCTTGGCACACCGCACGGCCAGGGCGTATGCGGCCTGCGCGATCCCGGAGCCGATGCTCACCCGCGCCACACCCAGCTCGGCGAGCTTCGCCACCGGCGGCGCGCCGGGCCCGGCCATCACGTTGAGCGGCGCGGATATCCGGGAGGCCAACGCAGCGATGATCTCCGGATCCACCACGCCGGGCACGAACACGCCGTCGGCGCCGGCGTCGACGAAAGCCCTGGCGCGGGCCACCGTGTCGGCCAGCCGCGTCCGCGGATCGCCGACTCCGAACAGGTAGCTGTCGATGCGCACGTTGACGAACAGGGACGCGGCCGTCCGCGCCGCCGCGATGCGCTCGGCCTGCTCGCCGACCGGGCGTAAGCCGGGGTAGGCGCCGTCCTCGAGGTTGATGCCGGCCGCGCCCGCGTCGGCCACCGCGCGCACCGTGTCGCCGACCGCCGCGGCCGTCGCGCCGAAGCCCGACTCGATGTCGGCGGTCACCGGCACGCGGGCCCCGGACACGACGCGGGCCACCAGGTCGATCGCCCGGTCGCGGGAGAGCTGGTCGCCGTCCGGGGCACCGAGGCTCCAGGCGACGCCGGCGCTCGTCGTGGCGACCGCGCGGGCACCCGCGTTCTCGATCAACCGGGCGCTGGCGACGTCCCAGGCGTTGGGGAGCACCAGGACGGCGCCCGAGTGCAGTGCGCGAAACTCGTCAATCATGGCCGTACTCCAGCACGGCCCACCGACAGAAACGAGCGCCGCCGACGGCCAGGGCCGATTCCCGCCAGCCGCGGCCCGGGGAGGGGAGCACGGTGGACACCATGGTTCACGCCGTGACGGACAGTCCCATCGGCCCGCTCACGCTCGTCGGCACGGACAGCGCGCTGACCGGCCTCTACATGGCCGAGCACCGCTACGCGCCCGCGTCGTTCGGCGAGCGGGACGACGACGCGTTCCCCGACGCGGTCACGCAGCTGCGCGAGTACTTCGCCGGCACGCGTACGGAGTTCGACGTCGAGCTCGAGCCGGCGGGAACGCCGTTCCAGCAACGGGTCTGGGCCGCGCTGCGCGAGGTCCCGTACGGCGAGACCACGACCTACGGCGAGCTGGCCGCGACCATCGGCAGCCCGACCGCGTTTCGCGCGGTCGGGCACGCGAACGGCCACAACCCGATCAGCATCATCGTGCCGTGCCACCGGGTCATCGGGACGTCCGGTGGCCTCACCGGCTACGGTGGCGGCCTCCCGCGCAAGCGCTTCCTCCTCGCGCTGGAGGCCGGCACGCCCGCGCTGCTATAGGTACTGGCCGGTGCCGCGGATGCCCGGGCCCTCCGGCCCGTCGGGTCCGCCACCGGCGCCCGGCGGCAGCCCGCGGCGCATCTGCTCGAGCTGCACGCGCGCGGCCATCTGCTGGGCGAACAGCGCGGTCTGGATGCCGTGGAAGAGACCCTCGAGCCAGCCGACGAGCTGAGCCTGCGCGATCCGCAGCTCCGCGTCGGACGGCGTGTTCTCCTCGGTGAACGGCAGCGAGAGCCGCTCCAGCTCGTCGCGCAGCTCGGAGGCGAGGCCGTCCTCGAGCTCGGCGATCGACCGCTTGTGGATCTCGCGCAGCCGGCTGCGGCTGGCGTCGTCCAGCGGCGCGGCGCGCACCTCCTCCAGCAGCTGCTTGATCATCGTGCCGATGCGCATGACCTTCGCGGGCTGCTCGACCATGTCACCGACGGACTCGGCGTTGGGCGCGTCTTCGTCGCCGTCGGGAATCTTCGCCGCACCGAGCGGCGAGCCGTCCGGGCCCATCACGACCACGTGCTGCGACTCTCCCCGGCTGCCCCCGCCCCGTTCGGGTTCGCCTGCCTGGTTCATCTGTTCCATCCTCAGCCAGCTCGACATGTCGGCCGCGCCGAACACCTCCGAGCTCGGCCACTGGTTCGGCATCGGCGTCACGTTCCCGAGCGTAGCCTTCGCCGGCCCGGCCGAGCGCGTCGGCCGCCCCCGGGGAAGGGCGGGCCGGATACGTCCGTACGGTGTGGCTCATGGCGTTCGACGTCGCTGCGATTCGGGGACAGTTTCCCGCGTTGGGTGACGGCTGGATACACCTGGATGCGCCGGCCGGAATGCAGGTTCCGGAGCAGGTGGCGACCGCCGTGTCGACCGCGCTGCGCGCCCCGGTGTCCGGGCCCGGCGGCGTGTTCCCCGCCTCGCAGCGCGGGGAGGCGATCGTGGACGCCGCCCGCCGCGCGGTGGCCGACCTCGCCGGCTGCGACCCGGCGGGCGTGGTGCTCGGCCCGAACCCCGCGGTGCTGCTGCAGCGGCTGGCGGACGCGATGGGCAGCGGCTGGGTGATCGGCGACGAGGTCGTCGTGTCGCGGCTCGACCACCAGCAGAACATCGCGCCGTGGCTCGCCGTCGCGCAGCGGGCGGGTGCGACCGCGCGCTGGGCGGAGATCGACATCGAGACGTGCGAGCTGCCGGCCTGGCAGTACGAGTCGCTGATCTCGCACCGCACCAAGGTGGTCGCGGTGACCGCGGCGTCGGGCGTGGTGGGCACCCGCCCGGACCTGCCGAAGATCACGGCGCTCGCGCGGGAGACGAAGTCGCTCGTCGTGGTGGACGCGTCGTCGGCGGCACCGTTCGTGCCGATGGACATCAAGGCGATCGGCGCGGACGTGATCGCACTGTCGGCGAGTGCGTGGGGCGGCACGACCGTCGGCGCGCTGGCGTTCGCGGACCCGTCGTTACCCGACCGGCTCCCGGCGTGCGCGCTCGGCCCGAACGTGAGCGGCCCGGGCCGGCTGGAGCTCGGCCAGCACGCGTACCCGTTGCTGGCCGGGCTGGTCGCGTCGATCGACTACCTGGCCGCCCTCGACGACGCCGCGTCGGGCTCGCGGCGGGAGCGGCTGGCGACGTCGATCGGGTCGGCAAAGTCGTACCAGGCGGGCATGCTGGGCAAGCTGATCTCCGAGCTGCGCGGCCTGCTGCACGTGACGGTGATCGGCGACGCGATGCGCCGGATCCCCGCGCTGTCGTTCACGGTCGCGGACGTGAAGGCGTCGGAGGCGGTGGCCCACCTGGCGGAGCGCGGCATCTGCGCGTTCGCCGACGACGTGCCGAGCGGCGTCTTCGCGGCCCTTGGCGTGGCGGAGGTCGGCGGCGCGGTCCGCATCGGCCTGGCGCACTACACGACCTCCGCGGAGGTGGACGCCCTCGTCGAGGCCGTCGCCGGCCTGTCGGCGCTGCGCAGCTGACCCGTCGTCGCCTCCCCTGGGCCGTCGTGATCAGGGCATCTTCAGGACGAGCTTGCCGAAGACCTCGCCGCTCTCCTCGAGGAGGCGGTGGGCGTCCGGGGCGTGGTCGGCCGGGAGGACCTCGTGCACGATCGGGCGCACGGCGCCCGCCTCGACGAGCGGCCACAGCTGCGTCGCGACCTCCGCGACGATCGCCGACTTCTCCTCGACCGGCCGGTGCCGCAGCGTCGTCGCCGTCACCGAGCCGCACTTGCCCAACAGCTCGGCCAGGTTCAGCTCGCCCTTGACGCCGCCCTGCATGCCGATCACTACGAGCCGGCCGTTGCGGGCCAGCGCGGAGACGTTGCGGGGCAGGTACTTCGCGCCCATGTTGTCGAGGATGACGTCCGCGCCGCGCCCCTCGGTGGCCGCGCGGACCTCCTCGACGAAGTCCTGCGAGCGGTAGTCGATCAGCACGTCCGCACCCAGCTCCGCGCAGCGCGCCAGGCGCTCCGGCGCCCCGGCCGTCACCGCCACCCGCGCGCCCAGCGCCTTGCCGACCTGGATCGCGTGCGTGCCGATCCCGCCCGCGCCGCCGTGCACCAGCAGCGTCTCGCCGGCCACCAGGCCCGCGGTCAGCGCCACGTTCGACCACACCGTGCACGCCACCTCCGGCAGCGACGCGGCCGTGACCGGGTCCATGCCACTCGGCACCGGCAGCACCTGGCCGGCCGGCACCACGACCTTCTCCGCGTAGCCGCCGCCCGCGAGCAGCGCGCACACCTGCGCGCCGACCCGCACGTCGGTGACGCCCTCGCCCAGCTCCGCGACCGTGCCCGAGCACTCCAGGCCGGGCACCTCGCTGATGCCGGCCGGCGGCGGGTACTGGCCCTTGCGCTGCAGCAGGTCGGCGCGGTTCACGCCGGCCGCGATCACGTCGAGCAGGACCTCACCGGGCGCCGGCCGCGGGTCGGGCATCTCGGTCCAGTCGAGAACGTCCGGCCCGCCGGGCTCGCGGATGCTGATCGCATGCATGGCAAGACGGTAAACGGGTGTGGACATCCCTCCAAGTGGGGGTCTTGACCCGCGGGGGCGTACCGGCAAGGGTGTCCACGCCGGATGCGCTGATCGAGTCGGGGCCGATCGCGCGCCGGCTATCCGTCGTTCACGAGAGGAAGCCACATGCCGTCCAAAAAGGCGACATTTCGGGCCGGTGTCGCGCTGCTCGCAGCCGCGATCGGTCTCAGCTTCACCGCGGTGCCCGCAACCGCCGCGCCGAAGTCCCTGCCCGACGGTCCCGCGCTGGCCCGACAGCTCGTCAAGAAGGTCGGCATCACCGGAATCAACAGGCACCTGATCGCGCTCCAGCGCTTCGCCGACCGCAACGACCGAATCCGCGCGGCGGGCACCGAGGGCCACGTGCAGTCCGCCGAGTACGTCGCGACGAAGCTGGAGGATGCCGGCTTCATCGTGACCCGGCAGGAGTTCCCGTTCCTCTTCGACCAGACCCTCGCCGAGTCGCTCTCCGTCGCGGGCACCGACGTGCCGGTCGAGCGGATGACCTACAGCAACAACACACCCGAGGGCGGGGTGACCGGCCCGCTCGTGGTGGTGCCCGCCGACGACACCCCCGGCTGTGAGACCTCCGACTACGACGGTCTGGCCGCCGAGGGCGCGATCGTCCTCGTCAGCCGCGGCGCGTGCACCTTCGGCCAGAAGTCCGACGTAGCCGGCCAGGTCGGCGCCGCCGGCGTGCTGATCTACAACAACGTCCCCGGCGCGCTGGCCGGCACGCTGGGCGGACAGGTCGAGGGTGGCGCCCCGGCCGGTGGCATCACGCAGGCGCAAGGCGCGGAGCTCGCCGGGCAGGGCGGGGCCGAGGTGACCCTCGACCTGCGTGGTGTGGTCGACGAGCGCACCACCTACAACGTGATCGCCGAGACGCAGACCGGCCGGCACGACAACGTCGTGATGGCCGGCGCGCACCTCGACAGCGTGGCCGACGGCCCGGGCATCAACGACAACGGTTCGGGCAGCGCGACGCTGCTGGAGACAGCGCTGCAGCTCGGCAGCACGCCGAAGGTCAACAACGCGGTTCGGTTCTCCTGGTGGAGCGCCGAGGAGCTCGGCCTGATCGGGTCGACCTACTACGTCGACAACCTGACCTTCGAGGAGCAGCTCGACATCGCGCTCTACCTGAACTTCGACATGATCGGCTCGCCGAACGCCGGCTACTTCGTGTTCGACGGCGACGACTCCGACGGCGTCGGCGCGGGCCCCGGTCCGTTCGGCTCGGCGCAGATCGAGACGGCGTTCCAGAACTTCTTCGACGCGGCCGGCGTGCCGACCGAGGGCAAGGACTTCGACGGGCGCTCCGACTACGGCGAGTTCATCGCGAACGGCATCCCGGCGGGTGGCCTGTTCACCGGCGCCGAGATGGTGAAGACGCAGGCGCAGGTCGCCAAGTGGGGCGGCGTCGCGGGCGAGGCCTTCGACAGCTGCTACCACCAGGCGTGTGACAACCTCGGCAACGTGGACCGCGCGGCGCTGGACCGCAACGCGGACGCGGTGGCCTTCGTGCTCGGCTCGTACGCCATCAGCACGGAGGACGTCAACGGCGTGCCGCCGCGCAAGGCCAGGGCCAAGGCCCGGACCACGGCGATGCGCACGATGTCGCTGGATACTCCGGGAGACCGCGAGATGTGAGAGACACCGACGAGGGCGTCCTGTCCGGCTCGGGCAGGGCGCCCTCGTGCATCCGGGAGGTCGGCATGATCGAGTTCTACCGGTCGCACAGCACGTTCAGCGATCCCGGCGCGATGGCCTCCTGGCTGGACGGGACGGCCGGTGAGCCGCCTTCGCTGCGGTTGGCCTCGTCCGGGCTCGTGTTCCACTACCGCGCACACGGCGACATCGCCGGCCACGGGTTCGCGCCGGAGCGCATGGCGGAGATCAACCTGCGCTACGCCGACTCGATGTTCGCGCGGCTGCACGAGCTCAACCCGGACCCGCCCGACGCGCCGCGGCCGGTCACCGACCGGCTCGTCGGCTGCTGTCGCGACTGCACGCTGCTGTTCGTCGCGCTGGCCCGCCACCACGGCATTCCGGCGCGGTCACGGGTCGGCTTCGCTCGTTACCTGGCGCCCGGCTGGGCGATGGACCACGTGATCGCCGAGGTGTGGGACGGCGAACGCTGGCGGCTGGTGGAGCCCGAGATGCCGGCGGGGCACGTCGATCCCACGACCGGCACCGTCCTCGACCTGCTCGACGTGCCACGGGACCGGTTCCTCGTCGCGGCGGACGCGTGGCGGGCGTGCCGGTCCGGCGCCGCCGACCCGGCGAGGTTCGTGGTCGCGCCGGAGCTCGAGATGCCGATCCTGCGCGGCTGGCCGTACCTGCTGCACAACCTCGTGCTGGACCTCGCCGCGCTCAACAAGCACGAGATGATCCTCTGGGACGGCTGGGGCGTCATGGCCTCCGACGTCGACGAGGCGACCGCCGTGCGGATGGACGGCGTGGCCGCGGTGCTCGCCGACCCGGACGCCGGCCTCGACGAGATCAGGGCGGTGTACGCGGCCGAGGACCTGCGGGTGCCGCCCGTGGTGACGAGCCTCGCCGAGCCGGGCGGGCCGCTGACCAGGGTGGAGTTGCGCTGACATAAGCCTGGGCGCGGCGCCGCCGTGGCGTCCGCACCCAGGGTGTCGGAGGTCGAGTAGGGGGCCGCCGCTTCAGGCGGCGAGGATTCCGACCGGGCACACCTGAGTGTCGCCCGACGGGGGAATCAACTCGTCGAGGTGCACCGGAGGTGCGGTTTGCGCACGAGTGCACTCGAACCTGTTGCCGCTCCGCAATCGCGACCGGGACGGGTTCCTCCGGCTCAGCCGCGGGGTCACAGCGAACGGCGGCCCGCTACGTCCTTGTTTCCCAATCCCACGGCATCACCTGCCCTTTCCCGGTGGGCCGTGACCTGTCCGGGCGGCCGACCGTACATTCAGAATGCACCCGTAATCGCGTCGTTACAACCCCGCCACGCATCCTGAACCCGGGGAATTCCGCCGCTACTGTCTGATGGGGACAGTGCGAGGTCCGGGTGGGACGTTCCAGCCGGTCAGGGCACGACGAGCGCCGCCGCCGCCCGGCTGGGCGACGGCGGCGCTGGTTTCCCGCGATGCTGTGGTGTTCTACGGCGCCACGGTGATGCGGTCGGCGGGAGGCGGTGACAGGTTCGGGTTGGCGGTCAGGTACGCGGTGAACGCGTCCAGATCCACCGGCCCGCCGGCCAGGTCCGTACCGTTCCGGAATTCGGTGAACCCGTCACCGCCCGCGGCGATGAAGTTGTTCAACGAAACCCGGTAGGAGGCGTTCGGGTCGACCGGTTGCCCCTGAATCGTGATGTTCGAGATCTTCGAACCGATCGGCGCGGAGCGCGACCAGGTGTAGTGCAGCGTCGAGGAGACCTGCAGGATCCGCACCTGGACCGAGCCGTCCGGCTGCGGCTGCCACTGCTGTTCCAGGACCGCCTTGAGCTGCGCGCCCGTCAGCGTGATCGTCTGCATGATGTTGCTGAACGGCTGCACCGCGAACGCCTCGCCGTAGGTCACGACGCCGTCGCCCTCGCCCGCCGAGGAGCCCGCGAAGGTGAGGTCGTTGCGGATGCCGCCGGGGTTGGTCACCGCGATGACCGGGCTGTTCGCCTGGGTCGCGGCCAGCTGCCCGTCGGCGATGACGTCACCCAGCGGCGACTCGCCGGACTCCGGCGCGGCCCGGACCAAGTCGGTTGTGATGGAGCCGACCTGCGCGTTCGCGATCGGCGCCGACTTGGCGGTGGCCTCGTCGACCAGCGCCTGCGCGGCCGGGTCCGGCGTAACCGTGCGGGTCACGATCTCGTTGTGCGCCACGGTCTGGTCACGCACGACGTCCCGGGTGCGCTTGTCGATCTTCAGGTCCACAACGGACACCAGGCGGCCGAACGACGAGCCCTCGATGACCGTGCGGGGGTTGCCGGCCGGGTCGTCGATGACGCAGTTGTACTGCTGGTGGCTGTGGCCGGCGAGGATCACGTCGACCGACGGCGACGCCGCCTGCGCGATCGCGGTGGCCGCGCCGGGGACCGTCCGGCAGTCGTTCGGGCCGCCGCCCTCGGTGTTGTCGCCCTGGTGCATCGTGACGACCTGGGTCCGGATGCCGAGCTTGTCCAGCACCTTCGACGTGCGGTTGATCGCCTCGACCTCGTCGCCGAACTTCAGGCCCTCGATCGCCTCGGGGGTGACGACGTCCGGCACGCCCTCGAGCGGGAGGCCGATGATGCCGATCGGCACGCCGCCGGAGACCTTGATCGTGAACGGCAGCGCGGCGGGCAGGCCGTTGTCGAACGTGACGTTCGCACCGAGGTACGGGAACTTGGCGCCCTTGAAGGAGTCGTGGAACTGGCAGCCGTCTGTCGGGTGGCAGCCGCCGAACTGCATGCGCAGCAGCTCGCGGTAGCCCTCGTCGAACTCGTGGTTGCCGAGGGACGACGCCGTGAGCCCGAGGAGGTTGAGCAGCTCGATGGTCGGCTCGTCGTGGAACAGTGCCGAGTTGAGCGGCGAGGCGCCGATGTTGTCGCCCGCGGAGAGCACCATCGAGTTGCGTACCTGCGCCCTGAGCTGCTTGACGTGCGTGACGAGGTACGCCGCGCCGCCCGCGTCCACGGTCGTGCCGTCAGACAGCGTCACGCGGCCGGACGAGCCGGACGGCGGCGTGAGGTTGCCGTGCAAGTCGTTGATGGAGATGAGCCTGATGTCTGTGGTCTTCGGCGCAGGGGCCGCGGTGGCAGTCGCGCTCGCGAGCCCGGCGACCGCGACCATGGCGGCGGTGGCCGCCACGGTCCGGCGCGCGAAGCGGGTAGATAACTTCATGATCCTCCGTCCGGTACGCCCGACTCCCGCGCGGGCGCGGGCAGAGTCTGCACGCCGCGAGCGGGGATTTCCAGACCCGATCTACCCTTGTCGTTGTGACGTTGGCGGAGGAGGAGCCGCGCTGGCTCGATCCGGAGGAGATGCGAGCCTGGCGCGCGTACGTGCTCGGCAGCGAGTTGTTGCGCAAGCAGCTCAATCGTGAGCTGCAGGACCGTCACGGAATGACGCTGGCCGATTACGAGGTGATGGTCCGCCTGTCCGAACCGGACGATCGCAGGATGCGGATGGCGGCCCTGGCGAACGAGGTCGCGTCGTCGAAGAGCAGGCTGTCCCACCAGATCACGCGGCTGGAACACGCAGGCCTGGTCCGTCGCGTCGACTGCGGCGACGATGCCCGCGGTGTGTTCGCCGAGCTGACGCAGAAGGGGATGGACCGCCTACGCGAAACCGCCCCGACGCACGTCTTCGGCGTCCGCGCCCACCTGATCGACCTGTTGACGGATTCCGAGCAGACCGACCTGGCGACCGTCTTCGAGCGAGTCCTCAAACACCTGCGCAACCTGCCCTGACCCGGCCGCCCGGGCGCGGCTACCCTGCTGGGCAGGGAGGCGTGGCAGAGCGGCCGAATGCACCTGTCTTGAAAACAGGAGACCTTCACGGGTCCGGGGGTTCAAATCCCTCCGCCTCCGCCACTGCGACCAGCGCAAATGCACTCCTTGGCCGTTCCCTTGAGCGTGCCCGTGACACGCGGGTCTCATTCGCCCACCGCTGGCTGGTCTCTCAGAGCTTCCCTCACACCCGGCGGCGACCGCGCCGGTTGGCCGCCCTCGAACAGCACCGATCCAGGGCCCGAGGGGAACCCAGGTGGTCGATGTCGTCCCTCGGTGCGTTCGGTCGCGGCGACGGCGGTGAGGAACGCGTGCGCGAGCATCGCCAGAACGGTCCAGCCGGGGGCGACTTTCCTCGAGCAGCATCATCGCGACTTGGCAGGAGGCGCTAGGAGCCGCGACGAAATACATTTGATATGAGCGAGATTTGTGCGACAAGTTGTCGACATCAACGCGGCAACCGTGGCCGAGGTAGGTACGTAGACAATTCCATGTTAGCTTCCGGTTTGCTTGGACAGATTCTCTCTCAGGAGCACCAGGAGTACTGCTCCGAAGCGCGGGTATCGGTTCAGGACGTATTCAACTATCAGAATCTTGGATATTTCAGGTGTGGTTAATCGAAAAAGACAAACAGCCTGTCGTGCCAAAGCTTGGAAGCGTCATTGTTTCCGCAGTCCTGTGTACGTGGCGAAGTAAGTCGCAGCGGGTCGGGCCGGTGTGACAGTCGCGCCGCGGACGCGGTGTGTACCCGCCGGCATCGGAGCGCACGAGGCGCCGCTTCGCCGCGACCCGCGAGACGGAGGATGCCAGGGACGTGCTGCTCGATCGGCGGCATGCCCGGCGCCGACACGTCGCTCTCCCGCCGGCGCCGCCGAGCCGGCGGCTGACTTTGATGCCTGTGTGGACGGTCGGATCGGCGGTGCCGCCGGACCTTCCTGTCCGGCCGGCATCCCGGCCAGTGCCCTGGCGCATCGAACTGACGGTCACGCGCCCGCTCAACCACGCCGGTGTCCGTAGCCGGCTGTTGCGGCACTCCGGTCTAACCACCCTTGCCCGCTGCACGGCGTCGATTTTCCTGGAACGTCCTCCGTATGCCGCGGTGGCCACCACGGGGATCCGAATCATGATCTCGACTGGATGCGGGGCAACCCGTAACGTTGGCTCGTTCGTAGGCCTTCTCGACAAGCCCGGAGGAAACGTGCGACTGCGCGCGCCCGTCTCGATCGGTTCCCGTCCTGACCGGCCGCCGCGAAGGTCGCCGCGAATGTTGGCCCGGGCACTGGTGCTCGCGGCGATCGTTCTGGCGACGCTGCCGGTGACCGGTAACCGCCAGGCGCACGCAGCCGTGCCGCTCCTGACGAAGGCGCAGCGACAGGCCTACCTGAACTACTACGCCCCGGTGATCTTCAAGCGCGCCAACGAGAACGACGGCCAGGACGGCCGCGACTGGCTGACCAACTTCGACTTCGACCAGGACCACAACTTCGCGACCAACCGGGTCCACTGGCTCGAGAGTGAGCACTACGTCGCCGCTTCCGCGGCCAACGCGACCACCAGCCCGTACGCCAGCTGGCGTATCCGCCCGACGCTCTACACGTCCCTGATCGAGTACATGAACGGCGGCAGCAAGTCGCTGGTGCTGCTTTACCACGTGTACAACGCGGAGGACAAGGAAGGCTCCGCCATCCACGACTGGGAGCGCGTCGAGCTCGTCGTGAACAACGTCACCGGCACGCCGGGGTCGACCGGTGAGTACGTGAACAACTCGACGATCACCCACCACCACGAGCACATCATCCGCAAACGCGGCGACTTCGGCTTCAACTTCATGAACACGTCGACGGGCAGGCACCTGATGGTCTGGCAGGCCGACGAGGCCGGCAGTTCCCTGGCCACCCATGCGCACGAGCTGCGGTACGTCAACGACAGCTACAGCTCGCTGGTGAGCCAGCCGGTGACGAACGACGCCGAGGTGGAGATCAGCGGCAAGGACGAGAACAAGAATGTGCACTACATCTTCGTCCCGCAGGCGTCCTCGGCCGCGGTCAGCGCCTGGGGCGCGCGGCCGGTGAACTTCGCCAACGCCTCGACGCTGTGCAGCGGCTACGACAACGAGGACACCGTCGACTGGTATCAGGCCAAGCGCGTCACCTACGAGCTGCAGGACATCGCCGACATAATCCCGACCCACTGGGCGCAGAACCCGGCCTGGTCCACGCACTGGCTGTCGTCCGCGGTCGATGACGTGGTCCTGGAGTCCCCGGTGGTCAACGAGGCCGGTGCGGTCGAGGTGAGCACCGGCCGCCAGCGCTTCTACAGCGGCTCCCGGGACGACGGGGCGTCGGACCTCACCGACGGCCGCGAGGGGCTCATCCACAAGGAGTGGCTCTACGGCGCCTACTCCGCCGAGGCGGACGAGGACCGCGAGGGCACCTCCGAGCACTACCCGGCGTACGAGGGGACCGGCGTCGACAGCACCGGCTGGACCCGGCAGATGGCCAGCGCGCGCTACGACTCACCCAACTCCTACTGGTGGCAGCACGACTTCTTCGTGCACGACGGCACCGTCAACACCAGCGCCTCGACCGAGAACGGCCAGTGGCTGCGCGGCGCCTGGTACACCGCCGCCAACGGCGGGTTCGACGGGCGCTGGGTGCAGCTCTTCGACGATCGCCCGGGGCTGGAGCCCACCATGCCCTGACATCGACATCGACATCGAGTTCTGACAGAGATGATGTAGGTGAGCACCTCCCGACGGGGTCTGACCCAAGTTCTGACTGACTTCGGGTCTTTACCGGGATCTGTCGTCCCTGGTCGGGAGGTGCTCGTGTGCACTCACCGTGCGTGGCGTTGTGACTTAATAGGAGCCTGGCCAGAGGCCCCATCTCTGTCTTGTCCGTTCGCCC
>NZ_DATBKY010000190.1:0-4585 GCF_036555685.1 Actinophytocola sp.
TTCACCGCGTTCCTCGCCGCCAGCGTGATGGCGACCGTCCTCTCCGGACGGGTCAGCGACCGGCTCGGGCCGGTACCCGCGCTGCTCGCCGGGCCGGGCCTGTTCCTCGCCGGCCTGGTCACCGCCGGGTTCGCGACCGGCATGCCGATGCTGCTCGCCGGCCGCGTGCTGCAAGGGCTCGGGCTGGGCACCCAGACGGTGGCGATCTACGTCCTCGTCGCGCTCGTCTACCCCGCCGCACGGCGGCCGGCCGCGTTCGGGTTGCTCGCCGCCGCATGGGTGCTCCCGTCGCTGGTCGGGCCGACCGCCGCCGGGCTGATCACCGAGCACGCCGGCTGGCGCTGGGTGTTCCTCGGCATCGCGCCGTTCGCCGTGTTCGGGGTGCTCCTGCTGCTGCCCGCGATCCGCACGCTGCCGGCGGCCGAGGGCGCACCGAGCACCGCGCGGCGCGGCGTCGCCTGGGCCGCGGTGGCCACCGCCTTCGGCATCGCCGCGCTGTCGTGGGCCGCCCAGCACCCGTCCCTGGGCACGCTGTGGCTCGGCCTCGCCGGGCTCGCCGCGCTCGTGCCGGCGCTGCGCGTACTGCTGCCGCGCGGCACGGTCACCGCCCGGGCGGGCCTGCCGGCGACCGTGCTCGCCCGCGGCGTGCTGGCGGGCGCGTTCTTCGGCGTGGAGGCGTACATCCCGCTCGTGCTGACCTCCGTGCACGGGTTCTCGCCCGCGCTCGCCGGCGTGCCGCTGACCGTCGGCGCGTGCGGCTGGGCGGCCGCGTCCAACTGGCAGGGCCGCCACGTCGACATCCCCCGCCACGTGCTCATCCGGCTCGGCCTGACCACGCTCGCGATCGGGCTGGCCGGCACCGCGCTCGCCGGCCCGCACTGGGGCACCGGCTGGCTGATCCTGCCGTTCTGGCTGGTCGCGGGCGCCTCGATGGGGCTGGCGTACCCGTCGATCAGCGTGCTGAGCCTCGACTACGCGGCCCCGCGCGACCGCGGGTTCGTCTCGTCCGCGCTGCAGGTGGCGGACATGACGATGGCGGCCACGATGGTGGGCCTCGGCGGCGTGATGCTCGCCACGTTGGCGTCCACCGCGGACCCGACGGCCGCGATCGTGCCGCTCAACCTGCTGATGGCCGCGCTGGCGCTGACGGGCGCCGTGGTGTTCCGTCCCGCGCGGCAGCCTTCGTGACTTTTCTTCGCCAGGCGAGGGCTACCCTTGCCACGTAATGACCTATCTCGACCACGCGGCCACGACGCCGATGCTGCCCGAAGCGGTGGCGGCGATGACCGCGCACCTGACCGAGGCGCTGCCCACCCGGGGTAACGCTTCCTCCCTGCACACCTCCGGCCGCCGCGCCCGGCGCCTGGTCGAGGAGGCGCGCGAGGAGATCGCCGAGGCGCTCGGCGCGCGGCCGTCCGAGGTCGTCTTCACCGGCGGCGGCACCGAGAGCGACAACCTGGCCGTCAAGGGCATCTACTGGGCCCGGCGCGCGCAGGACCCGCGGCGCAGACGGATCCTGGTGTCCGCCGTGGAGCACCACGCCGTGCTCGACGCCGTCGAGTGGCTCGCCGAGCACGAGGACGCCGAGGTCACCCCGCTCGAGGTGGACGGGTTCGGCCGGGTGCACGAGGACACGCTGCGTGCCGCGATCGCCGGCGACCCGGACTCGGTCGCGCTGGTCACCGTGATGTGGGCGAACAACGAGGTCGGCACCGTCAACCCGGTACGCGAGCTCGCCACCCGCTGCGCCGGGTACGGCATCCCGTTCCACACCGACGCCGTGCAGGCGGTCGGCGCGATCCCGGTCGACTTCGCGGCCAGCCGGGCGAGCGCGCTCACGCTGACCGCCCACAAGATCGGCGGCCCGTACGGGGTCGGCGCGCTGCTGCTCGGCCGCGACGTGCCGTGTGCGCCCGTGCTCCACGGCGGCGGGCAGGAGCGCGAGGTCCGCTCCGGCACGCTGGACGTGCCCGGCATCGTCGCGATGGCGACCGCCGTGCACACGGCCGTGGCCAACCGTGCGGAGCACGCGGAGCACCTGGCCGGCCTGCGCGACGAGCTCGTCGCCGCCGTGCGTGCCGCGGTGCCCGACGCCGTGCTGAACGGCGACCCCGGCCAGTCCGATGTGGACGGCGCGCCGTCGCGGCTGCCCGGCAACGTCCACTTCACCTTCCCCGGCTGCGCGGGCGACAGCCTGCTGATGCTGCTGGACGCTCGCGGCATCGAGTGCTCGACCGGCTCGGCGTGCACCGCGGGCGTGGCGCAGCCGAGCCACGTGCTGCTCGCCATGGGCATCGACCCCACGCTCGCCCGTGGCTCGCTGCGGTTCTCCTTGGGCCACACCTCCACCCCGGCCGACGTGCGCGCGGTCGCCGAGGCCATCGGCCCGGTCGTCGACCGCGCCCGCAACGCCGGTCTGGTGGGCCTGCGCCGCTCCGCCGCCCACCCGCCGGTGGAGGTCTGAGGCATGTCGCCGGCAGCCTCCGACCACCCGACGGAACCTCAGGGGACCGTGACGCAACCCAGCCACAAGAACGTGGTCAACCGCACCATCCGCCGGAACGCGACCAACACTTTTAATCCCGGGGAGGCGGAATGAGGGTGCTCGCGGCGATGAGCGGCGGGGTCGACTCCGCGGTGGCGGCCGCCCGTGCGGTGTCCGCGGGACACGACGTCGTCGGCGTGCACCTCGCCCTGTCGGCCAAGCCCGGCACGCTGCGCACGGGTGCCCGCGGCTGCTGCACGGTCGAGGACGCGCACGACGCCCGCCGCGTGGCCGACATCCTCGGCATCCCGTTCTACGTCTGGGACTTCGCCGAGCGGTTCACCGAGGACGTCGTCGAGGACTTCGTCGCCGAGTACGCCGCCGGGCGCACCCCCAACCCGTGCCTCAAGTGCAACGAGCGCATCAAGTTCGCCGCATTGCTGGACAAGGCGATCGCGCTCGGCTTCGACGCCGTCTGCACCGGACACTACGCCCGCCTGTCGCTTGTGGACGGACGGCCAGAGCTGCGGCGCAGCGCCGACGACGGCAAGGACCAGTCCTACGTGCTCGCCTCGCTGACCGCCGACCAGCTGCGGCACGCGATGTTCCCGCTCGGCGCCTCGGTGAAGGCCGACGTGCGGGCCGAGGCCGCGGCGCGGGGGCTCGCGGTCGCGGAGAAGCCGGACAGCCACGACATCTGCTTCATCCCCGACGGCGACACCCGCGGGTTCCTCGACCGGCACCTGGGCGAGCGGCCCGGCGAGCTCGTCGACGACGAGACCGGCGCGGTGCTCGGCGCCCACGCGGGCGTGCACGGGTTCACCGTCGGCCAGCGCCACGGGCTCGGCCTGCGCGTGCCGGCCCCGGACGGCCGGCCGCGCTACGTCCTCTCGCTGGAGCCGGTGTCCGGTTCGGTGCGCGTCGGCTCGGCGGACAAGCTCGCCGTGCGCGAGATCGTCGGCCGGCGCCCGGTGTGGCCGTCGGGCACGTCGCTGCCGGGCGAGCTCGACTGCGTCGCCCAGGTCCGCGCGCACGGCGGCACGGCGCCCGCCATCGCGTCCATTGTGGACGGGGAGCTGGTCGTCCGGCTCACCGGTGAGCTGCGAGGTGTCGCGCCAGGACAGGCCGTTGTGCTCTATCGCCCGGACGCGGGCGGTGATGTGGTGGTCGGCAGCGCCACCATCGCGCTGACCCGGTCCTGAGCCGGCCGGACCGCCTCCATCCGGCCCAGCCCGTTACGCCCTCGGGAGAACGGTCGACGTATCTGGTGCGCGACTATCCCACTGCACCGAGGTGATCCATGACCAGCGCGACCGGGGGCCAGCCCACCGCCCGCTTCCCCGAGGTGATCAGCTTCCCGCCCGACACCCTCGCCCGGCACCGCGCGAGGATGCTCGAACCGCCGACCGCGCTGCGTGCTCCCGACGGCAGCTGGCCGCTCACCACCGCCTACCGCGCGGACAGCCTCATGATCCCCGCGACCGACGCGCGGCGGCTGCTGTCCGAGGAGGACAACGAGTACGTCGAGCCGCTCCGGCAGCTCGGCCTGCGCCTGCGGCCTGCCGCGGACGAGGGCTGGCGGGAGAACCTGCGCGTCGTCCACGACGACCTGCCCGTCCCGTTCCAGCTCGTGACCAGGGACGACGCGGTCGGCCCCGGGGCGACCGACCCGTGGTCCGCGCTCGTGCGGCTGCGCCAGGCGTTCGGTACGGAGCCGGGCCGCCGGGTCGGGCTGAACCACCTCGTCGCGGCCGCGTCGGTCACCGTCGAGGGCGCACCGGTCAACCACGGCGGCCAGGTGGAGGGCAACCCGGTCAACCACGGCGGCGGTATGGGACAGAGCCGGATCGCGCTCTACACCGGCAGCCGCAACCCGGTCGCCATGCTGGGCCGGCGCCCGGTGCGCGCGCCGGCGGGCGACCTCGTCAGCTTGCGCCGGCCGGTCGTCGCCGTGCTGGACACCGGCATCGGCCCGCACCCGTGGTTGCCGATCGGACCGATCGGCGCCGACCCGGTCGTGGAGATCTCCGACGCGTTCCAGCTCGCGCTCGCCGCGCACGAGCCGTGGCTGACCCCGCACCCGCTGGTCGGCACCGCCGA
>NZ_DATBKY010000191.1:0-4473 GCF_036555685.1 Actinophytocola sp.
CTGGCCAGCATCGTGGTGGTGCCGCGGGACAGGTGGTGCGCCGCGACCGCGGCGACCTCGGCCGGGTCACACGAGGTGACGGTGTGGCTTCCACCGCCGTGGCAGTGGATGTCGACACAGCCGGGCGCGACCGCGTCGACCGGCTCGGGGACCGGGCCCGACCAGCCGGACGCCGGGCCGACGTATCCGATCGTGCCGTCGAGGCGGACCTCGAGCACGCCCCCGTCCAGGATCCCGGCGGCCGTCACGAGCCGCCCGGCCAGCGCCAACGCGGTCATGACTCCGGGGCCCATCCGTCGCGGGCCAGGAGCGCAGCACCGATCACGCCACCCCGGTCGCCGAGGGCCGACACGGTCACGTCGGCGGGATGGACGACGGGGGTCCGCTGACGGAGCGCGACCCGCAACGGGTCCAGCAGCCCTTCGCCGGCCCGGCTGAGTCCACCGCCTATCACCACCAGGGCCGGGCCGACGAGCAGCGAGACGATGCCGAGCGCGTCCGCGAGCGCTTCCACCGCGTCATGCCAGACCTGTCGCGCGACGGCGTCCGTGCTCAGCCGGGCGGCGACGTCGTGGGCGCCGGTGACGTGGCATCCGCTCAGCCCGGCGTAGCGGCGGGCGATCGCCGCCGCGGACGCTATGGCTTCGAGGCACCCGTCACGGCCGCACGCGCACCGGACTCCGGTCCGGACGGCCAGGTGCCCTATCTCCGCGGTCTCGCCGCGGTGCCCGGTCACCAGGTGCCCCCCGGAAACGATCGAAGCGGCGATGCCGGTGCCGATGGGCACGAACACCAGGTCCTCTGTGCCGACACCCGCGCCGAGCCTGTGCTCGGCCACACCGCCGGAGGCGACGTCGTTGGCGACCCGAACCGGCAGCCGCCACTCGGCGCCGAGTGACCGGACGAGCTCGAGGTGGCGCCACCCGAGGTTGGCGCTGTACGTCGCGATGCCGGCCTCGCGGTCGACCAGGCCCGGGACGACGACGCCTGCGCCGACCACGGGCGCACCGGGTCGCTGCGCGAGCAGGGTGCGGCCGACCTCGGCGACCGCGTCGCGTGCCCGGTGCCCCTGTGGTGTCGGCCGTTGCTCGGAAGCCACCACGGTCCCCGCGCGGTCGACCAGTTCCGCCTTGATGGTCGTGCCGCCGACGTCGAGGGCGAGTGCGAGCCCGTCGTCGTCGTCCACGAGTCCATGATGATGGAACGGGCCAGGCTCCGCGGCATGGGCCGAGCACTGAACCGAAACACACGCGGTGATACGGCGCGGGAGCGGAGAATCAGAGATGCAGGCCAGCCAGGTCGAGAAGGCCAAGGGTGAGGTCGTCATCGGCGGCCGTCCCGAGCGGCTGGACTGACGCCGTGGTCTCCATGCCCTCCTCGGCGGCGACGGTACGCCGCACCGCCCTGACCCTGCCGGCGGCGACCCTCGGTCCCGCGAGCCCGTTGCCCCGGTTCACCCGGCTGCGGGAGCTGCCCTACCCCGACGTCGGCCCGGGTGCCACGCCGGACATGCTCGAGCGGGTTGCCTACGGCAGGCTGGAGAGCCCTCTCCCGTACCCCCTGCAGGAGGACTACAACCGGTCGCTGCGCGAGGTCGAGCTCCCGGCGTACGTGCTCGAAAACGGGGTGCTGCGCGCGACCGTGCTGCCGACGCTTGGCGGCCGGGTCTGGTCGTTGCACGACGACGCCCGCGGGCGTGAGCTGCTGTTCCGCAATCCGGTGCTGCAATTCGCGAACTTCGGGCTGACCGATGCCTGGTTCGCCGGCGGCATCGAGTGGAACCTCGGCTCGACCGGCCACACGACGCTGTCGTGCCGGCCGATGCACGCCGCAGTGGTTGCTGGTCCGGACGGTGACGTGCTGCGGCTGTGGGAGTGGGAGCGGACCCGTGACCTGGTGCTGCAGGTCGACCTTTCCCTGCTCCCAGGGTCGGACCGGCTGTACGCCTCGACCAGGGTGATCAACCCGGACCCGGAGGAGAAGCCGCTCTACTACTGGACCAACATCGCGGTGCCCGAATCGCCGGGGACCCGCGTGCTGACCACGGCGGACGCCGCCTGGCGCACCGAGTACACCGGCGCCCTGATCCGGGTGCCTGTCCCGTACCCGGATCGCGCGGACGTCGACATCAGCCACCCGATGGCCTCCAGGTCTCCCGCCGACTACTTCTACGACCTGCAGGGGCAGCGCGGTCGGCACATCGTGTCCGTCGAGCCCGACGGCGGCGGCTTCGCCCAGACGTCGACGCGCGGGCTGCGGGGCCGGAAGCTGTTCCTGTGGGGCAGCGGTCCGTCCGGCTCGCGGTGGCAGGAGTGGCTCTGCGGTCCGGGCGCGAGGTACGCCGAGATCCAGGCGGGATGGTGCCCGACGCAGCTCGAGCATGACCGGCTGCCTGGCGGGGGGAGCGTGTCGTGGACCGAGGCGTTCGGTGGCGTCGACCTGGACCCGGGAGCGGTGGCGGGCGGATATGCCGAGGCGTGCGCGGCTGCGCAGGCAGCCGTGCATGAGGCGGCGGACCGCGATCACCTCGAGGCCATCCACGAGCGCTGGCTCACAGAGGTGGCCGATGCCGCGGTCGCCGAGCGCGTAAGCACCGGGTCCGGCTGGGGTCATGTCGAGCTCAGGCTCCGGGCCCGTCCGGAGGCTGTACCGACCCGGGCCCTGCCGTTCCCACCGGTCGACGACGACAGCCTCCCGGCACGCCACCTGCTCGACGGTGACACCAAGGGACTTGCGGAATCGGCAGGCCGGCTGCCGGTGCCCCCGGTCTCCGACCGCTGGCGCGCCGTCCTCGACGAGGCGCCGGACTCCGAGTGGGTGCACCTGGCCCGCGCGGTGAACGCCCACGTACGGGGCGAGCCAGGCCGCGCCGCCGAGCAGTACGACGCGAGCCTGGCCGCCCGCGAGAACTCGTGGGCGTTGCGAGGGCTGGCGCTGCTGGCCGATGATGATCGCGCGTGCGACCTGTACGCGCGGGCGCGGCGGCTCCGACCGGACTGCCGCGGGCTGGCCGTGGAGCAACTCGAGCGGCTGCTCGCCGCCGGACGGTCAGGTGACTGCCTGGACGCCATCGCGGCCCTGGACCCCGCGATGCGCGAACACGGCCGGACCCGGCTGCTGGAGGCCCGGGCGCGGCTGGCCGAAGGGGAGCGCGAGCGTGCCGCCGGGATCATGGAGTCGCTGGTCGTCGAAGATCTCGCCGAGGGAGACACGGTCCTCGGTGAGGTCTGGGACGCGCTGCATCCGGGCGCCGCACTCCCCGCGCATCTCGACTTCCGCATGACCGACACAGGAGGTGCGGGTGACGGGTGAGGTGATTGACCAGTCCAGCCGCTGGAGGATGCTCCTCGACGCGCTGTCGATCCACAAGCGGCTATCTGTGACCGAGGCCGCCGAGCTGCTCGGCGTCTCCACGGCCACGGTGCGGCGCGACTTCAAGGAGCTCGCTCGGCAACAGCTGGCCACCCGCACCCACGGGGGCGTGGTCGCCACCACCGTCGCCTACGACCTGCCCGCGCGATATCGCATCGCCCCTGGCGACCCGCGTGAGCGGATCGCTCGTGCCGCGGCCGAGCTGGTCCGGCCCGAAGAGGTCGTCGGCTTCAACGGCGGTACGACGACCACCGCCATCGCGCGGCACCTCGGCCAGCGCGCAGACCTGCGGTCTAGCGGCCGCGAGACGATCACCGTCGTCACCAACGCGTTGAACATCGCGAGTGAGCTGGTGCTGCGGCCAGACATCCGCACCGTCTGCATCGGCGGGGTCGCCCGGCCGGAGTCCTACGAGCTGCACGGTCCGTTCGCGAGCCGGGTACTGCAGGACCTGCTGCTGCACCACCTGCTCCTAGGCGTGGACGCGATCTCCGCCGAGGAGGGCGCCAGCTGCGAGCACCTCGGCGAGTCCAGCATCAGCGCCGAGATGGTTTCCCGGGCGCAGCGCGTCACCGTGGTGGCCGATTCACAGAGGATCGGGGGCGTCGCCCTGGCGAGGATCTGCACGATCGACCAAGTGGACGGACTGGTCACAGACGACGCCGCCGACCCTGAACAGGTTCGCCGCCTCCGGGACGCCGGCGTCGACGTCACGCTCGTCTAGCGCACGCCGCTGGCGGCGTACCTCACCCAATCCAGCCCAGCCCGCACCAGGCGGTTCGCTGTCCGCCCGGTGGCAGGTCGAACGCGTTGACCGCGAACCCGCGTCTGGTCACGCAAAGGTCAGCGGAACGTGCCCCGGGACACCGACCCCTCCAGCCGCCGCTGGAAGATCACGTACACGATCAGCACCGGCACGACCGTGATGACGACCGCGGCGAACAGAGCCCCGAAGTCGACCGCGTAGCCGGCCTGCGAGGCGAACTCCGCCATCCCCTGGGTCAGCACATATCTGCTCGGGTCGGTGTTCAGAGCCACCGGCAGCAGGAACTGGTTCCACAGTCCGAGGAAGTTGAAGATCGCGACGGCGGCCATGCCGGG
>NZ_DATBKY010000192.1:0-4258 GCF_036555685.1 Actinophytocola sp.
ACTATCACTTCGCGGCGGCCGCCGGGCTTCGGCCCGGTGGCCGCCGCGTTTCGCACCGCTCGCATCGCTTGCACCCCGCCTGCCTGCACTTAGGATTCTCGCAACGGATACCGACCTGGCGGGGTGGACCGAGTGCGCGCATGGCCCTGATCTCCCGGTTCCGTCCGCGGACGTTGCGCTGGCGGGTCTACTCGCTGGTGGGCATCATGCTCTGCCTGCTGGTCGGGACCGTCGTCGCCACGCTCACCGCCCGCCACCACGCCAGCGACATCGGCGGCCACGTGCGCGACCAGCTCCGGCCCGCGCAGGTCGCGATCGCCGCCATGTCCAAGGGCTACGTCGACATGGAGAGCGGGCTGCGCGGCTACCTGCTCACCCGGAACGAGCGGCTGCTCGGCCCGTACGACCAGGGCCGCGCCTCGATCGAGCGGACGGAGCGGGTCATCTCCGACCGGCTGGCCGACGACCCGACGTCGATCGGGCTGCTCGCCGACGTCGACGCGGCCGGGAACGCCTGGATCAGCACGTCGGCCCGGCCGCTCATCGACGCCGCGCGCGCCGGCACGCTGACCCCGCAGGTCCAGGCCAACTCGACGATCGCGGGCAACCTGCTCTTCGACAACCTGCGCGAGGACCTCGACGCCCTGCAGGACCGGACCGATCGGCTCATCGCGGCGGGACTGCAGTCCTCGGCGAACGCGCAGGCCGCGGCCAACACGATCGCGATCGTCTGCGCCGGGGTCGCCGTGCTCGTCGGCCTGATCCTCATCCTGTTGCTGCACATGTCGCTCGTGCGGCCGGTGAACCGGCTCGTCGCGAGCGTCGGGCGGGTGTCCGCCGGGGACCTCGACCAGCACGTAACCGCCGACGGGCCGACCGAGGTGGTCGCGCTCGGCTCCGCCGTCGAGTCCATGCGCCGGCGCATCCACGCCGAGTCCGCCACCGCCGCCGAGCAGTCCGAGCGGGCCGCCCGGCTGGAGGAGGCCGATCGGATCGCCGGGGACCTGGAGCAGACCACGATCCGCGACCTGTTCGCGCTGAGCCTCGCCGTGCAGTCGGTCGCGGGCCGCTACCCGGCGGCGCGCGCGGCGCTGGACGGCGTGATCCGCGACCTCGACCGCTCGCTCGCGGAGCTGCGGACGGCGGTGCTCGGCCGGATGGGTCCGCCCACCACCCGCAAGCTGCGCACCGAGGTCCTCGACCTGCTCGTGCTGCTGGAGCAGGACCTCGCGATCACGCCGGAGCTGCGCCTGGCCGGCGACCACGACCTGACGCTGCCGGGCCCGATCGCCGCGGAGGTGCTCGACGTCCTGCACGACGCGGTGTTCGCGACGACCGGGTCGGGCTCGGCCAAGGAGGTGGCGATCTCCATCGCGCTGTCGGCGCGGGAGGTCCGGCTGTCAGTCGCCGGTCCCGTCCCCGCGCAGGCCCGGAACGGAGCTCGCGAGACGCTCGACGAGCTGGCCGAGCGCGCCCGCCGGCACGGCGGCACGGCCACCGTCCAGGACGTCGCCGACCGCATCGCCGTCGACTGGCGCATCCCGATCGAGCCGGAGTTCTCCGGCTAGGCTCGCCGGCCGTGGAGCATCGGGTACTGGGCCGGACCGGCCACGAGGTGTCGGCCGTCGGGCTGGGTTGCTGGCAGCTGGGCGGCGACTGGGGTGAGGTGGACGACGCGGACGCGCTCGGCGTCCTGCACGCGGCCGTCGACGCCGGGGTCACGTTCTTCGACACGGCCGACGTCTACGGCGACGGGCGCAGCGAGCGGCTGATCGCGAGGTTCCGGACCGAGCGGCCGGACGCGGGCGTGGTGGTGGCGACCAAGTGCGGGCGCCGGGCCGACCCGCACGTGCCGGAGTCGTTCACGCCGGAGAACCTGCGCGCCTGGACCGACCGCAGCCGGGCGAACCTCGGCGTCGAGACACTCGACCTGGTGCAGCTGCACTGCCCGCCGACGGCTGTCTTCGCCACCGACGAGGTGTTCGACGCACTCGACCAGCTCGTCGCGGACGGCAACCTCGCCGCGTACGGGGTCTCGGTCGAGACGTGCGAGGAGGCGCTGACCGCGATCGCGCGGCCGAACGTGGCGAGCGTGCAGATCATCCTCAACGCGTTCCGGCACAAGCCGCTCGAGCGGGTGCTGCCGGCGGCGAGCGAGGCCGGCGTCGGCGTCATCGCCCGGGTGCCGCTGGCGAGCGGCCTGCTGTCCGGCAAGTACGACGAGCAGACCACCTTCGCCGCGGACGACCACCGCAGCTTCAACCGGCACGGCGAGGCCTTCGACGTGGGCGAGACGTTCTCGGGCGTGCCGTACGAGGTGGGCGTGGTGGCCGCGCGCTCGCTGGCGGCACTGGCGTCGTCGCTGGAGATGACCACGGCCGCGCTCGCCCTGCGGTGGCTGCTGGACCAGCCGGGCGTCAGCACGGTCATCCCTGGCGCGCGCAACGCGACCCAGGCCCACGCGAACGCCGCGGCCGGGGAGCTGCCGCCCCTGTCCCCCGCCACGCGGGACGCCATCCGCGACGTCTACGACGAGCACATCCGCGAACACGTACACGACCGCTGGTGATCAGGTCTCCTTGCGGGCGCGGCTCGGGGCGACGCGAGGTGGTTCGTTGGGCATCTTCGGGTAGACCGGGGGCCATGGGGCGTCCATGAGGCCGTCTGCCATGTCGCGTTCGTGGAGGGCCAGCAACGGGTCGAGGGACTCGCGGGTCATGGCGGCCCACGGGTCGCCCCGCTCGGCCAGCCGGGCGGGGACCGTGGCCAGGGTCAGCGCGCGCGGGTCGAGGGTCGCCAGCTCCTCCCACGCGAACGGGGTCGACACCTGCCCGTGCGGGTTGGCGCGCACGCTCCACGCGCCGAACACCGTCTTGTGTGGCGCGTTCTGGTTGAAGTCGACGAACACCCGGCTCCCCCGCTCCTCCTTCCACCACGCCGCGGTGAGCAGGTCCGGCCGGCGCCGCTCCAGCTCGCGGGCCACGGCGACCGCGGCGGCGCGTACCTCGATCCCGTCCCAGCGCGGCCGCAGCCGGACGTACACGTGGATGCCGCGGTTGCCCGTCGTCTTCGGGAAGCTCGCCACGCCGAGCTCGTCGAGCAGTGCCCTGGTCTCCGCCGCGCCCTCCTGGATCATCGCGAACGTGACGCCCGGGCTCGGGTCGAGGTCGATGCGCAGCTCGTCGGCGTGCTCGGGGTCGGCCGCGGTGTTCGGCCACACGTGGAAGCCGAGGCAGCCCATGTTCACCGCCCACAGCACGTGCGCCAGGTCGACGGCGACCAGCGCGTCGGACAGCGTTCCGTTCGGTGTGGACACCCGGGTGGTGGTCAGCCACGGGTCGGTCTTCGTCGGCGACACCCGCTTCTGGAAGAACGAGGAACCGCCCACACCGTTGGGAAAGCGCTGTAGCAGCACGGGCCGGCCGCCCATCGCCGCCATCAGCGGCTCGGCGACCGCGAGGTAGTACCGCGCGAGGTCCAGCTTCGTCTCGCCCCGCTCCGGGAAGAAAACCTTGCCCGGGCTTGTGATCCGGACGTCGTGCCCGGCCACGTCGAGCACCTCGACATCGTCACTCTTGGCCACGACGTGACCGTACCCCCGACGCGTACAGGATTCCGCCGTGCCGCGTCACGCGTACATCCAGAGTCCAGCCGAGCCCGGCCACGTGGTCGGCCAGCTCGGCCGGCTGCCAGAACCGCTTCACCACCCGGTAGCGGCGGCCGTCGTTGAGCGTGCGTTCCTGCGTCTGTCCGGCGGGCGGCTGCGCGACGTGGCTGTCCATGAGGAAGACCCGCCCGCCCGGGCGCAGCGCCGCGTCCACTGTCGCCCAGAACGACGCCAGCCGCTCCGCTGGCACGTGCGAGAGCCAGTAGGAGAAGAAGCAGACGTCGTACGCCCGCGCGGGCGGCGTCCAGGCGAACACGTCGGCGTGCACGTAGGTGACCGGGCCGCGCACCCGCTCCCGGTTGCGCTCGATCATCTCCCCGGCGGCGTCGACCGCGGTCACCCGGTCGGCGTGGCGGGCGAGCCGGCGCGTCCACAGCCCGGTGCCGCACGCCAGCTCGAGCACGTCGCCCCGCGGCGCGAACCGGTCGACGGCCGCCTCGACCTCCGCCACGTCGGCCCGCCAGCCCAGCGCCGCCGTCCCGGACAGCGCCCAGCGGCCCTCGCGGAACCACCACTCGTCGTACTCCCCCGCGCGCTCCCGGTAGTACTCCTTCTGCTCCTCGACGATGTCCCTCATGGCTCGTCCCTCAT
>NZ_DATBKY010000193.1:0-33241 GCF_036555685.1 Actinophytocola sp.
GGCGCGGCACGCCACCGAGCGCGGCTGGTGGCAGGACTTCGGCGACCGGCTCCCACCCGAGCTTCGGACGTTAAGCGACCACGAGGACTCGGCTCTCGCGATCACCAACTTCGAGAACGCGGTCGTGCCTGGTCTGCTGCAGACGCCCGAATATGCGAGGGCACTGATCTCCACAACGCCGTCGATTCCCGAGTCGGAACTAGAAGCGCGGGTGCTCGCCCGTAGTAGGCGCCAGTTGATCTTTGACAGGCAGTTCCCCGCGAGGTTCCGGTTCTTCATCGACGAATACGTGATCACGCGGACGGGTCCAGGCAAGCAGATCATGTCCGATCAGGTGCACCACCTGCTTCGGATGTCGGTGCGCCCGTACATCGAGATCCGAGTGGTCCCAGACGCTGTCGGTTTTCACGCGGGCCACAAGCCCTTCAAGCTCATGGAGTTCACCGAGATCAAGCCCGTTGTCCACCTCGAGAACCAGACGTCCGTGTTGTTCCTCGAGCGGGACGACACCATCGCCGCGTACCGCAAGGAGATCATCGAGCTAGGTAAGGTTGCGCTGGATAAGGACCGGTCCCGCAGCTGGCTTGCCGACGTGGCAAGCAAGCTGGGAGAGGAACGCCATGCGCACCGCCCAGCCGCAATCTTTGAGCTGGAGGAAGAGTTCTTGGAGTGACCCCAACGACTGTGTAGAGCTGGCCTGGCCGGAGGCGGCAGGGGCCGTTCGCGACTCCAAGAACGCGGACGGCCCGATGCTCCTGCTCGACCGGGTGGCACTGACGGGCCTGGTCGCCTGGGTCAGTAGCCGAGCGCCTTCCTGATCTCACCTTCGACGTCCGCCGAGGCCACGAACAGCAACTCGTCGCCGGCCTCGAGCGGGTCGTCGGGCTGCGGCACGATCACGCGCCCGCCGCGCAGGATCGTGACCAGCGCGGCGTCCTTGGGCAGCACGACATCGCGCACCGCTCGTCCGGCGAGCGGGGTGTCGTCGGGCAGCGTGAGCTCGACGAGGTTCGCCTGACCCTGCCGCAGCGTGAGGAGCCGCACGAGGTCGCCGACCGAGACGGCCTCCTCGACCATCGCGGCGAGCATGCGCGGCGTGGACACCGCGACGTCGACACCCCAGGCCTCGGTGAACAGCCACTCGTTGGCTGGGTCGTTGACCCGCGCGACGACGCGGCGCACGGCGAAGACCGTCTTGGCGAGCAGCGAGACGACGAGGTTGACCTTGTCGTCGCCGGTGGCGGCGATGACGACGTCGCAGAGCTGCATGCCGGCGTCCTCGAGCGAGGAGAGCTCACAGGCGTCGGCCAGGACCCACTCGGCCTGCTCGACGGTGTGCGGCTCGAACTGGCTCTGCAGCCGCTCGATGAGCATCACCTGGTGGTCGCCGGCGATGAGCTCGGCGGCGATGGAGCGGCCCACGGCGCCGGCCCCGGCGATCGCGACGCGCATCTAGGAGGCCTCCTCGGGCGGTTGGCCGGCGGCGTTGCTGACGTCGCTGATCGTCCCCGAGAGGGCGGAGACGTACACCTGGTCGTCGGCCTGCACGACGGTCTTGAGGTTGGGCAGCACGCCGGTGCCGAACCGCATGATGAACGCGACGCGTGCGCTGATCGCCTGCTCGAGCTCGGCGACCGTGTGGCCGACCCAGCCCTCGTGGACGGGCAGCTGCACGATCGCGACCTTGCCGGTGGGGTCGCGCCACGCGGACGCGACGCCGTCGGGCAGCAGCGTGCGCATGAGCCGGTCGGTCGTCCAGGAGACGGTCGCGACGGTCGGGATGCCGAGCCGTTCGTAGACCTCGGCGCGCTTGGCGTCGTAGATCCGCGCGACGACGTGGTCCACGCCGAACGTCTCGCGGGCCACCCGTGCGGAGATGATGTTGGAGTTGTCGCCGCTGGACACGGCCGCGAAGGCGCCCGCGCGCTCGACACCGGCCTCGATCAGGACTTTCTTGTCGAAACCGACGCCGACGACCTGCTGGCCGTGGAAGTCGGTGCTGAGCCGGCGGAAGGCCTGCGGATCCTTGTCGATCACGGCGACCGTGTGGCCGAGGCGCTCCACCGCGGCGGAGAGCGACGACCCCACGCGGCCGCAGCCCATGATCACCACGTGCACGACCAGGCCTCCTCCGATAGCGCTTCCACCGAGTTAGGGTGGTGTCAGGATGAACCTACCGGTGGCTACTCCGAACCGGTGACGCGACCGCATACCCTCTTCACTCGTGCCCAAGCTCGCATCCGTGGCGAAGCGCCTGCTGGTCGGCCGGCCCTTTCGGACCGACCGGCTCAGCCACACCTTGCTTCCGAAGCGCATCGCCCTGCCGGTGTTCGCGTCCGACGCCATGTCCAGCGTCGCGTACGCGCCCGAGGAGATCCTGCTGACGCTGTCGGTGGCCGGCGTCGGGGCGTACGTCTACAGCCCGTGGATCGCGCTGATCGTGGCCGTCCTCATGATCGCGGTGGTGGCGTCGTACCGGCAGAACGTGCACGCCTATCCGTCCGGCGGCGGTGACTACGAGGTCGCGACGGTCAACCACGGCCAGAGATGGGGCCTCGTGGTCGCGAGCGCGCTGCTCGTCGACTACGTGCTGACGGTGTCGGTGTCGATCTCCTCGGCGGCGGCGAACATCGGGTCGGTCGTGCCCTTCGTCGCGACGCACAAGACGGAGTTCGCGGTCGGCGCGATCGTGGTGCTGACCGCGATGAACCTGCGCGGCGTGCGCGAGGCGGGCGTGGCGTTCGCGGTCCCGACGTACGCGTTCGTGGCCGGCATCCTGGCCATGGTCATCTGGGGCTTGACGCGCGCGTTCCTGCTCGGCGACACCATCTCCGCGGAGAGCGCGGACTTCAAGCTGCTGGAGGAAGGCGACCACCTCACCGGGTTCGCGCTGGTTTTCCTGGTACTGCGCGCGTTCTCGTCCGGTAGTGCGGCGCTTACCGGTGTCGAGGCGATCTCTAACGGCGTGCCCGCGTTCCGCAAGCCGAAGTCCCGCAACGCGGCGACGACGCTGCTGCTGATGGGTTCGATCGCGGTCGTGATGTTCCTGGGGCTGATCCTGCTGGCGTCGCTGTCGCGCGCGAAGATCGCGGAGGACCCGGCCACGCAGCTGATCAACGCGCCGGCCGGCTACGAGCAGAAGACGTTGGTGGCGCAGCTGGCGGACGCGGTGTTCGGCAACTTCGACCCGGCGGTGTGGTACGTCATCTTCTTCACCGGCCTGATCCTGGTGCTGGCGGCCAACACGGCGTTCAACGGTTTCCCGGTGCTGGGCTCGATCCTGGCGCAGGACCGGTACCTGCCGCGGCAGCTGCACACCCGCGGTGACCGGCTGGCGTTCTCGAACGGCATCATCGGCCTGGCGTTGTTCGCGATCGTCCTGGTGATCGCGTTCGACGCCGAGGTGACGCGGCTGATCCAGCTGTACATCGTGGGCGTGTTCGTGTCGTTCGTGCTGAGCCAGAGCGGCATGATCCGCCACTGGAACCGGCTGTTGCGGGCAGACCCGACGGCTGCCGAGGCACGCCGGATGAGGCGGTCCCGGGCGGTCAACGCGGTGGGCCTGTTCATGACGGCCACGGTCCTGGTGATCGTCCTGATCACGAAGTTCACGCACGGTGCCTGGATCGCGATCGCGGCGATGGCGGCCATCTACGCGCTGATGACCGCGATCCGCCGGCACTACGACCGGGTGGCGGCGGAGCTGCGCGAGGTGGAGCTGAACAAGTCGTCGGCCACGCTGCCGTCCCGCAACCACGCCATCGTGCTGGTGTCGAAGCTGCACCTGCCGACGCGCCGCGCGCTGGCGTACGCCCGGGCGACCCGCCCGGACGTGCTCGAGGCGGTCACGGTCAACGTCGACGAGGCGGACACGCGCGCGCTGGTGGCGTCGTGGGAGAAGGAAGACTTCTCGGTCCCCCTGAAGGTGGTCGAGTCGCCGTACCGGGAGATCACGAAGCCGGTGCTCGACTACGTGAAGCGCGTCCGCACGGACAACCCGCGCGACGTGGTCACCGTCTACATTCCCGAGTACGTCGTGGGCCGCTGGTGGGAACAGTTCCTGCACAACCAGAGTGCGTTGCGGCTGAAAGGCCGCCTGCTGTTCCAGCCGGGCGTGATGGTGACGTCGGTGCCGTGGCAGCTGGCCTCGTCGGAGCGCGTGCGCGACCGCTACGAGGTGGCCCCGGGCGCCGTCCGCCGTGGACTGTCCGGAAAGGACAAACGGTGAGCTCGTGGCTCGGTCGCCGCTTCCAGGCCACGGTCGGCCCGGTCGCCCACGGCGGCCATTGCGTCGCGAGGCACGAGGGCCGCGTGGTGTTCGTCCGCCACACGCTCCCCGGCGAGGAAGTGGTAGTCGAGGTAACGGAGGACAGAGGCGGCTCCTACTGCCGGGCCGACGCGGTCCAGATCCTGTCCCCGTCACCGGACCGCGTGACCCCGCCGTGCCCGGTAGCCGTTCCCGGCGGCTGCGGCGGCTGCGACTTCCAACACGCGACACCGGCGCTGCAGCGTTCCCTGAAGGCGACGGTCCTGTCGGAACAGCTGTCGCGCCTGGCCGGTCTGTCGGTGTCGGTGGCGGTGGAGGAGTTGCCCGGCGGTCCACTGGGCTGGCGCACGAGAGCCCGCCTGACAACGGATGCGTCCGGCCGTCCGGGTTTTCGAGCGCACCGGAGCCACCGGGTGATTCCGATCGACGGATGCCCGATTTCGGCGCCGGGAACGGTCGACCAGGTGGTAGGCCAAACCTGGCCACCGAACTCCTCGGTGACGGTGGCGGTGGACGCCACGGCGACGACCCACATAGGCCCGTCGGCAGCGGAGGAATCGGCGGCCCGCCGCACCTGGCAGGTCCCGGCGGAGGCGTTCTGGCAAGCCCACCCCGACGCGGCGGACGTCTACGCGGAAGTCGTGGCGGCGTGGGCAGGTCTGTCTCCCGGCAATGCCGCGTGGGACCTGTACTGCGGGGTCGGCCTGTTCGCCTCAGTCCTGGCAACAGCGGTAGGCACGGCGGGCGAAGTTATAGCGGTGGAGTCGACTCCGGCCGCGGCCCGAGCCGCCGCCGACAATCTCTCCGACCTCCCGCAGGTACGAATCTTCGAAGGCAGAGTGGAAGCAGTCCTCGCGGCCGGCATAGGCCGAGCCCCGGCGATCGTGGTCCTGGACCCACCCCGCACCGGTGCGGGCCGCAAGGTAGTGGAAGCAATAGCCGCCCGCGCCCCCGAGCGAGTCATCTACGTGGCCTGCGACCCGGCCGCCCTCGCCCGCGACGTGGCCACCTTCGCCACACAAGGCTACGAGCTGAAGAACCTGCGAGCGTTCGACGCCTTCCCGATGACCCACCACATGGAATGCATTGCCCTACTGGGCAAAACCACGTAGGAAATGGTCGGAATTGGTCGGGAATGGTCACTGTGGACAACCACGCAGTGGTGGCAACCGATTGCCGGTGCTCGTCATCAGGCTGGAATCGGGGGCCGGAGTGCGCCGTTCGCCGGCCGCGAGGGCGGGTTACCAGGCAGGCTGACCCGGATATCCGGAGCCGCGGTGGTGCTGGAAAGACATCGATCCGCCGTTGGGCGGCATTCCTGGCTGCTGAGGCGGCGGCGGGAAACCCGGCCGCGGCGGTGGGCCGGGATAGGGAGACTGCGGCGGAATGTGGGGACCGGGCTGCGGAACTCCGCCGGGCATACCGGGCTGGGCGGCACTCGGCTCGCCCGTCTGTCTGCCGCCCGGTTGCCCCGGCACCTGACCGTATCCGCCGGGCTGATCACCACCGGCCGGCCCGCCGGGCTGACCCCCGCCCGGTTGCGCGGGGCCACCACCCGGCTGCGCGGGGCCACCACCCGGCTGCCCGGGTCCACCAGCCTGGCCGCCCGGTTGCCCCGGCCCGGACTGACCAGCTGATCCCTCCGCACCCGGCGGCCCCGGCCGGCCCGGCGCGTCGACACCGGACTGGCCCGTCCCGGGCTGACCACCGCCCGGAGCCTCCCCGGCGGCCCGCCGCCGCAACCAGTCCGGGATGTGCTCCTCCGACCGTGGAAAGAACCGCAGCTCGTCCGCGAAGCCGATCGGTGGCGGCACCCGGCGCCACCGCGGCTCCACGTCCGGCTCGAACTCCGCGTTGAAGCTGCTCGGCGGGTCCAGCTGGTACAGCGCCGACAGCCACGTCCCCCGACCCGGCCGGTACATCCCCTGCCGCAGCTTGCCGAGCCCGTCGACGACCTCCATCGGCGGCCGCACCGTCCGCGTCACGCCGTCCGGGCCCGTGACGTAGACGTCCACCTCGATGTGCCGACCCGCCGACCGGTACTCGGCGCGCACGTGCCGCCAGCCCTGCCCCGCCACAGCCAGCAAGGCGCGACCCACCTGCCGGGTCAGCTGATCTTGTTCCGCCTGGTCCATCACAGGCTGCGGCTCGGTCACTAATCCCCACCTCTGGTATCCCCTTTGGTGGGCAGAACCTTACCGGGTCGGTCCATCACCCAGCGTTGGGTTTGGACCGAACGACAGTCCGAGCTGGAACGGATGCATCGGCCACGTCGCGACAGCGAACCTGGTCAGAAGCCCGGCCGCGCGCATCGTCCGGTCCGTGGCCGGCGACGCCAGTAACTGTGTGTCGCCGTCAACAGGTTGTTGGTCACGCCACACCGGCGCCCCGTGCGGCACCGGTGACGTCTCCACAACGGAGTGCCACTCGCGACCGTCCGTCCGCAGCATGATCAGTACGACGGGCGTCACCGGGACGTGCCAGCCGCCGGTCTCGATCGCCACGAACTCGCCACGCTGTCCGGCCGCGACGACCACGTCGCCGATCCAGCTGTACAGCTCGGACATCGCCTTGTCGTCCGCCGCGCGGTACGCCTCGTCCTCGGACGCGGGGATCAGCTGCGTGCTCGCGCCACCGAGATTTCCCTGGCCGTTGCGGTGCCGGTCCAGCAGGAACAGCTTGTTCGTGTCCGGCGCGAACAACGCGGCCTCACGAAACCGCTTGTTGTCGATCTCGGTACGCGACTCGACGCCCGTGCCGAGCCGGCTGCGCAGTCCGGCCGGATCGGTCAACCGCCAGAAGCTGACGGACTCGTTGTGCCACAACGGCACGTAGCCGCCGATTGGCAGTCCGATGAGGACGGTATGCATAACGTCACCGGGACTGGCGGGCGACTGCGGTCTTCCCGGCGAAATTCCAACCGCCTGGGGTGAGCCGATCGGCTCACCCCGCCCCGACGGATAGGCGGTGCCTGACGCCATCGATCGGCCGACAGGGTTCGATTGGGCCGGAATCGGAACGTTCGGAGCGGCGGGAAACGCGCTCGCGGAGCCGGGTGAGTGGCCGGGAAACGCGTCGGGCGGGACGGCCGCGAACGTGCCGGAACGGTTCGGATTCGCGAACGCGGCCCCGCCCCCGTCGGGCGAGGCCGGAGCAAACGTGCCGGACCGACTGGCGGCGCCGGCGGGCGCGCCGGGGAAGGCGCGATCGGCCATCGAGTCGGGCGAGACGCCGGGGAAGGCGCCGGACCGCATCGCATCGGGCGAGACCCCGGGAAAGGCGCCGGACGGGTTGGCCACCGAGTCGGGCGGGCCGCCGGGGAACGCGCCGGGCCCGTTGGCCGCCGGGCCGGGCGATCCGCCGGGGAATGCTCCGGACCGCATCGCGTCGGCCGAGGCACCGGGGAATCCGCCAGCACGCATCGCGTCCGGTGACGCGGCGAAGGCACCGGACCGATAGGCGGCGGCGTCGGGTGGGCCGCCGGGTAATCCGCTGCGGGTGGGGTCGGGTGATGCGGCGGCGAAGGTGCCGGATCGGTTGGCGGCGATGTCGGGTGGGCCGCCGGGTAATCCGCTGCGGGTGGGGTCGGGTGATGCGGCGGCGAAGGTGCCGGATCGGTTGGCCGCGATATCCGGCGAGCCACCGGGGAATGCGCTTCGGCTCGGGTCGGGTGATCCGGCCGCGAAGGATGGGTTGGCGGCGTTCGGCGAGCCGCCGGCGAACGCACGACCGCGTGTCGGATCCGGTGACGCGGCGAAGGACCCGTTGGCGGCGTCGGGCGAGCTGCCGGGGAATGCACCGCGCGCCGGGTCCGGTGACCCAGCGGCGAACGTCCCGGACCAGTTGGCAAGGGCGTCGGGCGAGCTGCCGGGGAAGGCGCCGGAGCGTGTCGGGTCGGGTGATGCGGCCGCGAACGTGCCCGAACGGTTGGCCATCGAGTCGGGGGAGGCGCTCGGGAAGGTGCCGGACCGGTTCGCCGTGGCGTCGGGCGACGCGGCCCCGCGGGTCGCGGCCGCGATCGGGTCGGGCGGGAAGATGCGGGAGCCGGGGAGGTCTGGCGCGGGGAACGACCCGGAGCGGGCCGGGTTCGCGAGGGCCTCGGGCGAGCCGGTGGCGGGCGGCGGCTGCGGGTTGGTCGGCGGCGCTGAGCCCGGCCTGGCGCCCGTCGGCTCCGGGCCCGTACCCGGGAACGCAGGGGCGACCGAGTCAGGCGCGGAGCGCGAGAACGGGGGCAGCGCGCCGGGCGTGATGTCGGTCGAGTCCGTCGCGTTGTTCCCCGTCGCGCCTGGTGCGGGCGGGAAGATCGGCGCCGCGGGCAGCGACCCCGGCCGGATGTCCGTCGACGCGGCCGACGGGTCAGGGAACGGCGACGCACCGACCGTCGGCGAGTCGATGCCGGGTGGGCGCCGGCTGCTGTTGGTCACGTCGGTGGTCGCCAGCGGATCGGCGCGCGGCACGACCCGGCGGTCGTTGGGCGCGCCGGTTTGGGGCACCGGCGTCGAGCCCGCCGGCTCCGCGGGGAACACCCGCCGGGCGGCATCCGGTGACGGATACCCGTCGGGCGAGACGATGCGGTTCGCGCCGGCGGGGAACGTTCCGGGCGTGCGCTCGAAGGAGGCCGGGCCCAGCGCCAGCCGCTCCACGGGACCACGCGGATCACCGCCCGGCCGGGCCAGTGGACCGGAGTTCGAGCCGCCGGGCCGCGCCCGCGGGTCCGACCCGTTGGCGGGCCGCCCGACCGGGGCGGCGCCGGGCACGGCCATCGGATCGGTGCCGTTGCCATGGCGGCCGACCGGCTCGGCGCCCGGCCGTCCCATGGGGTCGGTGCCGTGGCGGCCGAATTGGTCGCCGCCGGGGTGTGCCGTGGCGGCGCTGTTGCCATGGCGGCCGGCCTGGTCGCCGCCGGAGTGTGCCATCGGATCGGTGCCGTTGCCGTGGCGGCCGAGCTGGTCGGCGGCGGGACGTGCGGTCGGGTCGGCCCCGTTGCCGGGACCTCCGAGCGGCTCGGCGCCCGGCCATCCCATGGGATCGGCGCCGTGGCGAACGAGTTGGTCGCCACCGGGGTGTGCCATGGCGGCGCCGTCGCCGTGGCGTCCGGGCACGTCAGTGCCGGGGCGTGCGGTCGGGTCGGACCCGTTGGCGCGCCGCCCGGCCGGCTCGGCGCCGGGCGCTCCCATGGGATCCGCGCCGTTGCCGTGGCGGCCGACTGGTTCCGCGCCGTGCCGGCCGGGCTGGTCGGCGCCGCCTCCGGTCGGACGGCGAAGCGGCCCGGAAGTCCTACCGGAAGGTCGTGCCAACGCATCCGCGGAGTCCCCGCCGCGCGGCGAGCTCAGCTGGTCGGAGCGTGCGAAGAGCCGATCCATCGGCGAGCCCGCCGGCTCGGAGCGCACCTTGGGCGACTCCAGCGGCGGCACCTTCAGGTCGTCCGGGCTGGGCATCCGGTGCGTCGCGCTCTGCGAGTTCGCCTTCTCCTCCTCCGCCGCCCGGCGGCGGTGGGAGGCGCGCGCCCCGATCGTCTCGGCGGCCGGTTCCGACGACGGCCTCGACGACGGCCCCGACGATGGCACCGACGACGGCCGTGATGACGGCACCGACGACGGCTCCGGGTCCGGCGGTGGCACCTGCCACGCCGACGCCGAGTCCAGCTTCGACCGCCGCGGCGCGCGCGGTGAGTCCGGGCGCGACCGGCCGTTGACCTGCGCGGACTCGCCGCGATCCGGCTTGGCATGCGCGCCGCTGTCCGGGTCCCGGCGCCCGTTGTTCACCGCCGGGGGGAGCGCCGGACGCTCGACCGCCTGGTGGTAGTCGGTGTGGTCGTTCGGGCCGGGCCCGCCCAGCGTGAACGGCGGCAGCTGCGCGAACGCCGGGTCGATGCGCGCCGTGGCCATCGTGCGGTTGGCCCACGCCCGGGCCCTGCTCAGCGGGTGGTCGGGGAACCGGCCGTCCCACCGCTCCTCGTCGCCGACGTGCCACGGCAGCCGGCCCTCGAGCGCCGGCGCGTAGGGATGAGGTCGGACGAACGCCCCGGGCCCGACCTGTCCGATCACCGCGGACTCCCGGACACCGGTCGGCGAGCCCTCGGCGCACTGGATGCGCAGGACGGCCGAGCAGTTCGCCTTCGCCACGGTGAACGCCGCGATGAACGCCTGCCCGGACTCCTGGTCCGGAATCGGCAGCTTCAGCAGCTGGTACAGCGTCGGCACGGAGTCGATCGTCACGACGTGTGCCTCGATGAGCGCACCGATCTCCGCCGTCTCGAGAGCCAGACGGTGGCGCAGGAGCGGCAGGTCGTCGAGCGGCGCCGGCAGGTCCGGAACCAGGTCGATGTAGGTCAGGCTGACCTGGTCCCCGGTCCGTGGACAGAACCACGTGCGCTCGTCGTACTGCTCCATTCCGGAGGTGTCGAATGCGACAGGCACGCCCTGAGTGTAGGGGCGAGGCACTCCTCGCGTGCGCTCGTAGACTGGCCGCAACCGGCCCAGACTTGCGAGCCGCCGGCGATGGCGGCCAGAAACCGAGGTGACCAGCGGTGACCGACCATGCGAGCCTGCTCGAGTCCGTGCACGGACCGGCCGACCTGAAGCGGCTGAGCCCGGAGGACCTGACCCGGCTCGCAGCCGAGATCCGCGAGTTCCTCGTTGACAAGGTGACAACGACCGGTGGCCACCTCGGCCCGAACCTCGGCGTGGTCGAGCTGACGATGGCCATCCACCGGGTGTTCGACTCCCCGAGGGACGCGATCGTCTTCGACGTCGGGCACCAGGCGTACGTCCACAAGGTCCTCACCGGCCGCCGGGACGAGTTCGACTCGCTGCGCCAGCAGGACGGCCTGTCCGGCTACCCGAGCCAGCACGAGAGCGAGCACGACCTGGTCGAGAACAGCCACGCGTCGGCGGCGTTGTCCTATGCGGACGGGCTGGCCAAGGGGTACGAGCTGCGTGGTGAGCGCCGGCACGTGGTCGCGATCGTCGGCGACGGCGCGCTGACCGGCGGCATGTGCTGGGAAGCCCTCAACAATATCGCCGCCGGCCGCGACCGTCCGATGGTCATCGTGGTCAACGACAACGGCCGCTCGTACTCGCCGACGATCGGCGGGCTGGCCGACCACCTCGCGTCGCTGCGGCTGCTGCCGAGCTACGAGCGTGCGCTCGAGGGCGGCAAGCGGGTGCTGCAGGGGACGCCGGTCGTGGGGCGGCCGATCTACGCGGCGCTGCACGCGGCGAAGCGGGGGATCAAGGACGCGCTGAGCCCGCAGATGATGTTCGAGGACCTGGGCCTGAAGTACTTCGGCCCGGTCGACGGGCACGACATGGGCGCGCTCGAGGCGGCGCTGCGCCGGGCGAAGGAGTTCGGCGGCCCGGTGATCGTGCACGCGGCGACGTGCAAGGGGCGCGGGTTCCCGCTGGCGGAGAACGACGAAGTCGACCAGATGCACCAGACGGACCCGATCGACCCGGTGACCGGCAAGCCGACGACCGCCAAGGGCGCGACGTGGACGTCGGTGTTCGCGCAGGAGATGGTGCGGATCGGCGAGCACCGCCCGGACGTCGTGGCGATCACCGCGGCGATGCTGCGGTCGGCCGGGCTGGCGCCGTTCGCGGAGGCGTACCCGGACCGCTGGTTCGACGTGGGGATCGCGGAACAGCACGCGGTGACGTCGGCGGCCGGGCTGGCGATGGCCGGCCTGCACCCGGTGGTGGCGATCTACTCGACGTTCCTCAACCGGGCGTTCGACCAGATGCTCATGGACGTGGCGCTGCATCGCCTGCCGGTCACGGTGGTGCTCGACCGCGCGGGGATCACCGGGCCGGACGGCGCGTCGCACCACGGCATGTGGGACCTCTCGGTGTTCGGCGCGGTGCCGGGCATCCGGATCGCCGCGCCGCGCGACGCGGGCACGCTGTCGGAGGAGCTCGGCGAGGCGATCGCGATCTCGGACGGCCCGACGGTGCTGCGCTTCCCGAAGGCGTCGGTGGGCGCGGACATCCCGGCGCTGGAACGCCAGGGCACCGTGGACATCCTGCGCTGCCCGGCCGGCGAGGGACACGTGCTGCTGGTGACCGTGGGCGCGTTCGCCGAGCTCGGCCTGGCGGCCGCGGACCGGCTGGAGGACCAGGGCATCGGCGTCACGGTCGTGGACCCGCGCTGGGTGACCCCGGTGCCCCCGGCGCTGGTGGAGCTGGCCTCGGTCCACCGCCTGGTGGTGACCGTCGAGGACGGCGGCCGGCACGGCGGCTTCGGGTGGGCGCTGGCCGCGGCGCTGCGCGATGCCGACGTGGAGACGCCGCTGCGCGACCTGGGGATCCCGCAGGAGTTCCACAGCCAGGGCACCCGCGCGGAGGTCCTGGTCCGGCTCGGCCTCACAGCCCAGCAGGTCGCGCGCAAGGTGACCGAGTGGACGGTGGACCGGATCGGCGAGCCGGCCCCGGCACAGCACGTCCGACCGGAAGGCTGACCTCACCCCGCGTTCGGTGCCCACAGCTGGTCGGCGTCGCCGGCGGCGAGCCGGCCGCGGTACACGTCGATCTTGTGGTCGATGAGCTTGAGGCAGTCCTGCAGTTCGGCGATCTTGGCGGTCACGTCCGCGCGGTGGGCCTCCATGAGCTCGAGCCGCTCCTCCTCGTTGCCCTGACCCGCGCGGACCAGCTCGGCGTAGCGGCGGATCAGCTTGATCGGCATGCCGGTGGCGCGCAGCCGCGTGCAGACGAGGATCCAGTCCAGGTCCAGCTTGCGGTAGCGGCGACGGCCGCCCGCCGTGCGGTCGACCGTCGTGACGACCAGGCCGGCTCGCTCGTAGTAGCGCAGCGTGTGCACGCTGACCCCGGTGCGGCGCGCCGCCTCGCCGATACTCAGGCCCGCGGCGGGGATGGCGTTCGGCTTGACTTCGAGCACGCTCTAGATCCTAGCTTCGTGTCATGGGTTCTCCGACGGAGCTGAGTCCGCAGCGGCGGATGCTGGTGCTCGCGATCTGCTGCGCCAGCATCATCGTCGTGGTGATGGACATCTCCATCGTCAACGTCGCGCTGCCGGCCATGCGTCGCGACCTGAACGCCTCGGTGTCCGGTCTGCAGTGGACGGTCGACGCGTACACGTTGGTACTGGCCGGCTTTCTGGTGCTGGCCGGGTCGACCGCCGACCGGGTCGGGCGGCGGCGCGTCTTCCAGATCGGGTTGGCGGCCTTCGGGCTCGGCTCGCTGCTGTGCGGTCTGGCGCCCGGCATCGGCTGGCTGGTCGCCGCGCGTGCGGTGCAGGCCGTGGGCGGCACGATGCTGAACCCGGTCGCGATGGCGATCGTGGCCAACACGTTCACCGACCCGGCCGAGCGGGCGCGGGCCATCGGCGTTTTCGGTTCGATGTCCGGCCTGGCGCTGGCGCTGGGCCCGATCCTCGGCGGCGTCCTGGTCGACGGGCTCGGCTGGCGCGCGGTCTTCTGGGTCAACGTGCCGATCGTGGCCGCGGCGATCGTGTGCACCGCGCTGTTCGTGCCCGAGTCCCGCGCCGCCCGCGCCCGCCGGTTCGACCCGGTCGGCCAGGCGCTCGTGATCCTGGTACTGGGCTGCGTCGTCTACGCGATCATCGAGTCGAGCAGGCTGGGCTGGACCTCGCCGGTCATTCTCGGCCTGCTCGCCCTCGCGGTGCTCGGCGTGCTCGGCGTCCTCGGCTACGAACCGCGCCGCGCCGACCCGCTGCTGGAACTGCGCCTGTTCCGCAGCGTGCCGTTCAGCGGCGCGATCGTGATGGCGCTCGGGGGATTGTGCGCGTTCGGTGCGTTCCTGTTCGTGACCACGCTGTACCTGCAGGACGTGCGGGGCCTGCCGGCGCTGACGGCCGGGTTGTGCGTGCTGCCCGTGGGCGTGGTCGTGCTGGTGCTCTCGCCGCTGACCGGCCGGCTCGTCGGCACGCGGGGTCCGCGGCTGCCGCTGGTGGTGTCCGGGGTCGCGCTAGTCCTGGGGGGTGTGGCGTCGCTCTGGCTCGAACCGGCGACGCCGCTGCCGGCCGTGCTCGTGATCTACCTGCTGTTCGGCGTCTTCCTGGGCACGCTCAACCCGCCGATCACGAACACGGCGGTCGCCGGCATGCCCCGCTCCATGGCCGGCGTGGCCGCGTCGCTGGCGTCGACGGGCCGGCAGACCGGCACGACGCTGGGCGTCGCGATCGCCGGAACGATCGTGTCCCACAGCGGCACGGAGTTCACGAGCGCCGCGCGCGGCGTGTGGTGGCTGGTTCTCGTGCTGGGCGTGGGCATCCTCGTCCTAGGCCTGATCAGCACCGCCCGCCGTGCGCTGGACTCCGCCGGTCGCGCGGCGGCCCTGTTCGAGAAGGTCGACCGCGGCACCGGCCGCGGGGAAACAGCCGGCACCAGGTCCGCGCGGCTGTCCGGGAGCTTGCGAAAAGACCTGGGTACCGGCCCGCGTCCGGGCCGGGCGTGAGCGGTTTCGCCTCTACCCTCACCACGTGAGCGGAACCAAGTCCCCGGAGCGCATGGTCGTCTTCGGCGACGCCGCCGTCGCCATCGCGATCACCGTGCTCGTCCTGCCGCTGACCGAGGCGGTGCCCGAGGCCATCCACGAACACCGGTCCACGATCGACTTCCTCGGCGACCTGCAGGGCGAGATCTACACCTTCCTGCTCAGCTTCGCGGTCATCGCGCAGCTGTGGGCCGCCCACCATCGCATCTTCGAGCACGTCACCGCCTACCGCCCGGCGCTCATGCGCTGGCACCTCGCGTGGGTCCTGACGATCGTCGTGCTGCCGTTCCCGACCGCGATGATCGCCGGGTTCGGCGAAGATCGGCTCACGCCGCTGCTCTACATCGGCACCGTGCTCGCCTCGAGCGGCTGCCTCCTCGCGCTCACCCTCCTCGTGCAACGCGACGCCGAGCTACGCGGCGACGGGTTCACCGAGCGGCAGGTGGTCAACGCCGGCCTCACCACCGCCAGCCTCGTCGTCGCGTTCGGACTCGCGTTCATCCCCGGCGTCGGCTACTTCGCGTTGCTGATGCTGCTGGTACCACCGATCCTGCTGCGCCTGCGCTACCGGCCTACTCGCTGACGCCCGGGTCGCCCAGCGCGAGCTTCCCGGCGTAGGTGAGCGTCGCCTCCGGCGTGAGCGGGTGGAACGTCCCCGCCCGCACGTCGCGGTACGCCCGTTCCATGCCGAACCGAGTGAAGAACGACCGGCCACCCATCACATCCATCGCCAGGTTCACGACCTCGATCGCCTCGGTGACCGCTTGCCGCTTGGCCACCATCACGGTCGCGAGCGCCTCCGGCGCCGCCGTGTAGTCCTCGCCGAGCTCGTCGAGCGCGCCCATCAGCGCCCACCACGCACCGCGCAGCTTCGCGTCCATCAAGCCCACCTGACGGTGCACCCGCGGCAGCTCGGCCGTCGGCACCGAACCGCGCGACCCGCCCGACGCCGCCGTGACTGCGGCGTCCCGCGCACCCGCCGCGATGCCGAAGTACGTCGCCCCGACGATGGGTGCGAAGTGGACGGTCGCGGCCAGCAGCGGTGCGCCGAGCTCGCCGTACGGGCGGTGACCGGAGATCTTGTCCGCCGGGATCGCGACGTCCTCGAGCACGACGTCGTGACTCGCGGTGCCGCGCATGCCCAGCGTGTCCCAGGTCTCCACGATCCGGACGCCCGGCGCGGCCAGCGGCACGCTGAAGTGCATGACGTCGGCGCCCGACCCCGGCTCGCCCAGCACCGCGCACGTCGCGACGACGGTCGCGCCCGGCGACTGGCTGCAGAACGTCTTGCGCCCGCTGACCAGGTAGCCCGTGTCGGTCGGCACCGCCGTCGTCGTCGGCCACAGCCAGTCCGAGCCGCCGCTCGTCGCGATCACGATGCCCTCGGCCGCGATCCGGCGCAGCACGGCCTCCGCGTCCGGCGCGCCCTTGCGCCGGCGGTAGCCCTGCATGAGCGTCAGGTAGGTGTGCATCGCGACCGACAGCCCGGTCGCCCCGTCGTGCCGCGCGAGCTCGGCCTGCGCGTAACAAGCCTGGCGCATCGTCGCGCCGAGACCGCCCAGCTCCTTCGGCACGGTCAGCGCCAGGTAGCCGTTCTCGCGCATCGCGGCGTAGGCCTCCGCGACGAACGTCGCGTCGCGATCGTGCTCCGCCGCGTGCTCGGCGGCGACCGCGCCGACTCGTTCGGCGAGATCCACGAACGCAGCGTCGTCAGGTCGTGACGGAACTGGAAACGTACTGGTTGTTCTGGTTTGAGCGATTGTCATGAGGAGGACGCTAGGAAGCGCGGCGCCCGCGAAGTAGTACAGAAACTGAACTGGAGGGCGCGATGAAGCCGTACGCCCAGTACTGCCCGGTGGTCCGGGCGGTCGAGGTCCTCGGCGACCGGTGGACGCTGCTGATCGTGCGGGACATGCTCGTCGGCGCCACCCGGTTCAACGAGCTCTCCCGCGGCCTGCCCGGCCTCTCCCGCGCGCTGCTGTCCCGGCGGCTGCGCCAGCTGCAGCACGCCGGCCTGGTCCAGCGAACCGGTGACGGCTACGCGCTCACCCGAGCCGGCGCGGATCTGCGCCCGCTCGTGTTCGGCCTCGCCGACTGGGGCGCCCGGTACGCGTTCGGTGATCCGCAGCCCGAGGAGCTCGACCCCGAGGTCCTGATGTGGTGGATGCACGGCCGCGTCGACACCGACGACATCGACAAGCGCGCGGTCATTCAGATCGAGATCGCCGACCACCGCCGCAAGTACTGGCTCGTGCTCGAACCCGGCGACGCGTCGGTCTGCTACACCGACCCGGGCTTCGACATCGACGCCGTGCTCGCGGCCGACCTGCCCACCCTGTACCGCATGTGGCTCGGCGAGATCGAGCTGCTCGACGCCGTCCGCGCCGGCGACATCGGCCTGACCGGGACCCGGTGGGTCGTCCGCGGCCTGCCGGCGTGGCTGCGGCTGAGCCCGGTCGCGGCCAACGTGAAGGCGGCGCGCCGGTAGGCCGGCGAGGCCGGAATGCGAATGTCGGTACCTTTGTACCGTGCGGATTCTGATCGTCGAGGACGAAGAACCCCTGGCCGAGGCGGTCGCCCGGGGGCTGCGTCGCGAGGGCATGGCCGTCGACGTCGCGCTCGACGGCGACGAGGGCCACGAGAAGGCCACCGTCACGCGCTACGACGTCGTCGTGCTCGACCGGGACCTGCCGGGCATGTCCGGCGACGAGCTGTGCCGCGAGATCGTCGCGTCCGGACAGCTGACCCGGGTGATCATGCTGACCGCGTCCGGTTCGGTCGCCGACCGGGTCGAGGGGCTCTCCCTCGGCGCCGACGACTACCTCGCCAAGCCCTTCGCCTTCGACGAGCTCGTCGCGCGCGTGCGGGCGCTCGCCCGGCGGTCCACTCCGGTCACCCCGCCGGTGCTGCGCGCGGGCGACCTCGAGCTCGACCCGGCCCGCCGCACCGTCACCCGCGGCGGCGAGCCTGTCGAGCTGACCCGCAAGGAGTTCGGCGTGCTGGAGGTGCTGCTCGCCGCGTCCGGCTCCGTGGTCAGCAGCGAGGAGCTCCTGGAACGGGTGTGGGACGAGCACGCCGACCCGTTCACCACGACCGTCCGGGTCACCGTGATGACGCTGCGGAAGAAGCTGGGTGAGCCGGGGCTCATCGACACCGTCGTCGGATCCGGCTACCGGGTGCCCGCGGCCGGGTCGGCGACAGGTTCGTGACCGGGTCCCGGCGTGGTCCCGGCCTGCGCGGCCGGATCACGCTGCTCGCGACCGCGTTGGTGGCGCTCGTCGCCGCGCTGTTGCTGTGGCTCGGCTGGATGCTCGCCGGCAACGCCGTCACCACTCCCAACCTGCCGGCCGGCACCACGGTCATCGTCGACGGCGTGCCCGTCAAGGCGGAACAGCTCGCCGAGGTGCTGCGCGACAGCGCCCGGCTGCGGGTGCTCGTCGCCGGGTCGATCGCGTTCGTGTGCGTGGTCCTCGCCACCGCGCTGCTGGCGTGGACGTTCACCGACCGGGTGCTCAAGCCGCTGCGCGACGTCACCGGCACCGCGCGCCGGCTGTCCGCCGAGTCGCTGGGCGAGCGGATCTCGCTGCGCGGACCGCGCGACGAGGTCGCCGAGCTGGCCGACACCTTCGACGCGATGCTCGACCGCCTGCAGGCGACGTTCTCCGCGCAGCGCCAGTTCGTCGCGAACGCCTCCCACGAGCTACGCACCCCGCTGTCGGTGATCCGCACCGAGCTCGACGTCACGCTGTCCGACCCGAACGCCGACGCCGACGAGCTGCGCCGGATGGCCGGCGTCGTGCGCTCCGCGACCATGCGCGCCGGGCACCTCGTCGAGGCCCTGCTGCTGCTCGCGCGCACCGACGGCATGGGCATCGGCCTCGTCGAGCCCGTCGACCTGGCGTCCGTTGTGGACACCGCGTGGCAGCCGATCGCCGCCGACGCCGAGAAGCGCGGCCTGTCCACGACGTTCCACACCGGACCGTCCCCGTCCGCCGGCGATCCGGCGCTGCTGGAACGGGTCGCGGGCAACCTGCTGGAGAACGCCGTGCGGCACAACGTCGACGGCGGCTGGATCGACGTGCGGACCGGCCTGGCGGCGGAGTGGTCGAGCCTGCGGGTCAGCTCGTCCGGGGCGGTCGTGGACCCCGAGCGCGTCGAGGAGCTGTTCGAGTCGTTCCGCCGCGGCGGTGTCGACCGGACCGCGCACGAGGGGACCGGGCTCGGGCTCGCGATCGTGCGGGCCGTGGTGCTCGCCCACCACGGCACCGTCGTGGCCGAGGCCGTCCCCGGGGGCGGGCTGACCGTGACCGTGCACCTGCCGGCGCGCCGTCCCCCGGTAGGTCAGTAGGTCCGCTCGACCAGGTCGACGAGCCCGGCCCGCAGTCGGCCGAACGGCAGCTGGTACCCGCTCGCCGACGACACCTGCATGCCGAGCGCGGTGACCAGGAAGTCGCGGATCGCGGCGGCCGTGCGCGGGTCCCGGTACGACGTGCACGCGGCGACGTAGCCCACGTGCACCAGCGGGTAGGGCACGGTGCCGTCGACCGCGGGTTCGGCGCGGTAGATCGCCTCGGGCAGCTTCGCGTAGTCGACGATGTCGAGCAACGCGGCTTCGACCGCGGCGTTGACGGCACCGGAGTCGGGCAGCGCGGGCTTGCCGCCGGTGACGAGCGTGGCGGCGGGAGAGTCGATCGCACGGGCCCGGCCGGCGGGCACGTAGCCGACGGCGCCCGCGGTCTGCCGGACCGAGGCGAGCACCTCTGAGTCGGAGTTGTGCGTGACGGCGGCCTTGCCGGTGAACTCCGGCCCGTCGCCGGTGCGCCAGCCGCCGGCCGCGGTCAGGTACTCCTGGAACGTCTGGGTCGTCTGCGCGAGGCCGGTGCGGGCGACCACGGTGACCGGCGTCGCGGGCAGGCGGGTGTGCGGGTTCAGCTTCGCGACGGCGCGGTCGTTCCACCTCTTGACGCGGCCGGCGAAGATCGCGGCCACGGTTGGCGCGTCGAGCCGGAGCCGGTCCAGGCCCGGCAGGTCGTAGGTGATCACGAGCGGCGTCAGGACGAGGGGCACCTGCAGGACCAGGTCCTTGTTCGCGGGGGCGCCGGCCCCGGCGCAGCGGGCCGCGGCGGCGGCGATCTCGCCCTGGTTGGCACCGAGCACGTGGTCGGCGACGGCGAAGTCGGTCTCGCCCGCGGCGAACTGCTGGACGCCGAACGCGGTGCCGCCGGGTGTGTAGTCGACCGTGCTGCCGGCACACCGGGCGACCCATTGCTGGGCGATCGCGTTGACCGCGTCGCGCTGGAGGATCGAGCCGCTGGCGTCGAGGTTCTTCGTGCCGCTGCACGAGGGGCTACCGGGTCGGGGCGCACCGCCCTCGGCCGGCCGCGCGCTCTCGGGCACCGCGACGGGCGTGCCGGCGGTCGTGTGGTCCGCGACCAGGGGGACGGTGGCGGCCGCGGCGAGCAGGAGCGCGGCGGCCAGCCCGGCGAGGAGCAGGCGCGGTCGCCGGCGCAGGCGCACCGGCGAGAACGGCCTCGCGACGGTCGTGGTGTCCTCGGTCGGCGGCGCGTAGGCGACCGGCTCGATGACGTGGCCGCGATCCGTGGCGCCGACCGCGGCTGTCTCCGTCGCGGCGGCCGCCGCGACCTCGTCGGCCGCCGCGCGGAGCGCTTCGAGGTCGCGCGGGTCGATGGGCGGCGCGGTGATCGCGGCACTCGCAGCCGCCGGTGGCTCGGCCGGCTGCTCGCCGACCGGTGGGATCGGGAGCGGTGTGGCTGGGCCCGCCGGCGCGGCCGCCTCGGCGGGGATCGGCCCGACGACGGCGTCCGCGGGGATGCCGGCCGACAGGTCGAGCGGGTTGGCCGGCGGTTCGGCGGCCGGGTACGCGAGCGAGCCCGCGGCGGCCGGCGGCATGGCCGCCGGACGGGCGGGCGGTGCCGCGCCGTCCGCGGTCGCGCCGGGTGGGATGGGCCCGACGATCGAGTCGCCGGGGATTCCGGTCGAGAGGTCGAGCGGGTTGGGTGGCGGGCTCGTGGCCGCGTAGGCCAGGGGCTCGGGTTCGGTCGCGGTCGCGTCGGGCGGGATCGGCCCGACGATCGAGTCGTTCGGGATGCCGGCGGAGAGGTCGAGCGGGTTGGCCGGTGGCTCGGCCGCCGGGTAGCTGACGGGTTCCGGTTCCTCGGCGGTCGCGTCGGGCGGGATCGGCCCGACGATCGAGCCGCCGGGGATGCCCGCGGAGAGGTCCAGCGGGTTGTCGGGCGGCGCCGCGGCCGGGTATGCCAGCGGGTCCTCGGCCCCGGCATCCGCTTGGGGCGGGGCCGCGATCGGGCCGACCGCCGCGTCGGACGGGATGCCCGCCGAGAGGTCGAGCGGGTTCGACGGCGGGGCGACGCCGTCGTAGGCGAGCGGATCGCCCGCCGGCTCCGTCCGGCACAGGCGCACGACTTCCGCCGCGGCCGGGCGGTCCGCGGCGTCCGCTGCCAGGCACCTCGCCGCCAGGCCGCGCAGCGGCTCGGGCGGGTGCTCGCCGGCCATGAGCGTGATCAGCCCGCCCAGCGCGTACACGTCCGCCGCCGGATCGCCGTCCACCATGCCGAAGCCGACCACCCGCGGGCCGTCCGCCGGCATCAGCACGTTCGCCGCCGTGAGGTCCCCGTGTGCCAGGCCCGCCGCGTGGATCACCACCAGGGCGGCGGCGACCGCCGCGGTCGTGCGCTGCGCGTCGGCAGCCGGCAGCGGCGCGACCTCGTCCAGTGCCGGGCCGTCGACGTACTCGGTGGCGAGCCAGCCGTCCGCCGCGTCGACCAGAGCGGCGACGTGCGCACCCCGCACCCGGCCGAGCGCCACGGGGTCGCCGTGGAACTCGCCGGGCAGCACCCGGACCGCCACCGCGGTGCCCTCAGCCGACCGGCCCAAGTAGACCGGCCCGGAGCCGAGACGGCCCTGGAGGGTGAACGGCCCCAGTTCGCCGGGGTCGTCGGCGTCGAGCGGTACCAGCACAGGTCGCACCTTTCCGCTCGGTCGGCACCCCGGGATCACCTGGTCGTGTGCGCACCAGGTAACCAAGGGCTACCCACTGCGCAGCCTTTCCAACAGGCCGATCGCATCTCGCGGCGCTTTCACCTTCATGTCGTTGTCGAAATAGGCGTACGCATCAACGCCTTGCTCCGTCCAGCGGCGAATGCGCTCAGCCCAGCCGTCGAGTGCCTCGTCGGTGTAGCCGCTGGCGTAGAGCTCGGTGCTGCCGTGCAGCCGGACGTACGCGAAGTCCGCCGTCACGTCCTCCAGGTACGGCCACTCGGCGGCGGCGTCCGCGACCACCAGGCCGATGCCGTGCCGGCGCAGCAGGTCCGGAAAGGCCGGGTCGGTGAAGCTCGAGTGGCGCACCTCGAGCGCGTGGCGCACCGGCCGGTCCGCGTCGGTGGTGGTCCAGTCGCGGCCGTCGAGCCGTTCGTCGTGCCGGCGCGCGAGCTCGGCCGCGGCCTCGGTGGAGCGCGGCAGCCGGTCGAAGAAGTCGGCGAGCTGCGTCTCGTCGTAGCGGAGCGTCGGCGGCAGCTGCCAGAGCATCGGGCCCAGCTTGTCGCCCAGCGCGAGCACGCCGGAGGCGAAGAAGTTCGCGAGCGGCGCGTCGATGTCCCGCAGCCGCTTCATGTGGGTGATGAACCGGCCGCCCTTGACGGCGAACTCGAAGTCGTCGGGCGTCTGCTCGCGCCACGTCTGGTAGCTCGACGGCCGCTGCAGCGAGTAGAACGAGCCGTTGATCTCGACGGAGTTGACCTGCCGCGACAGGTACTCGAGCTCGCGGCGGTGGGCGAGCTTCGGCGGGTAGAACACCCCGCGCCACGGCGGGTAGACCCAGCCCGAGGTGCCGATCCGGATCCGGCCGGCCACCGCGGTCTCAGTCCTTCGCGACGCCGTTGAGCGCGGTGGCCAGCGCGTCGACGGTCAACGAGATCTGCCACTCGCGCGCCCCGCCGGTCCGCAGCGCCTTGGCCACGGCGTCGTTGGACAGCGGGTCGGGCGGGCGCCAGCAGGTGCGGCGGACGAGGTCGGGCTGCAGGAGGTTCTCGATCGGCAGGTTGTTGGCCTCCGCGATGACCGCGAGCGACGCGCGGGCGGCGGTCAGCCGTGCGGCCGCGACCGGGTCGCGGTCGGCCCAGCGGTTCGGGGGCGGCGGGCCGTCGTGCGGTGGCGACGGGTCGGGCAGCTCGCTCTTCGGCAACCGCGCCGCGTGGCGGAGCGCGCGCACCCACGTCTCGGCGATCCGGCGCTGCGAGCGGCCGCGGAACACCGGCAGCTGTAACAGCGCGTCCTCGTCGTCGGGCGCCGCGATGGCCGCCTGCACGATGGAGCTGTCCGGCAGTACCCGCCCGGGGGCGATGTCGCGCTGCCGGGCGAGCGAGTCGCGGGTCTCCCACAGCGAACGGACCGCGGCGAGCCCGCGCGGCGAGCGGACCCGGTGGATGCCGGAGGTGCGCCGCCACGGCTCGGCCCGCGGCGGCGGGGGCGGGGCGACGCGCAGTGCCTCGAACTCCTCGAGCGCCCACTCGAGCTTGCCCTGGCGGGCCAGCTCGTCCTCCAGCACGTTGCGCAATGGCACGAGCAGCTCGACGTCGAGTGCGGCGTAGTCCAGCCAGTCCTGCGGCAACGGCCGACGCGACCAGTCGGCGGCGCCGTGGCCCTTCTCGAGCCGGTAGCCGAGCAGGTGCTCGACGAGGGTGCCGAGGGCGACCCGCTCGAAGCCGGCGAGCCGGCCGGCGAGCTCGGTGTCGAAGATGCGTGCGGGGCGAAGACCCAGCTCGGCGAGGCAGGGGAGATCCTGCGAGGCGGCGTGCAGCACCCACTCGGAGCCGGCGAGCGCCGCGATGAACGGGTCGATTCGGTCGTTCAGTGCGACCGGGTCGAGCAGTACCGTGCCCGCGCCCTCGCGGCGCACCTGCACCAGGTAGGCCCGCTGTGAGTACCGGTAGCCCGAGGCCCGCTCGGTGTCCACCGCGATTGGTCCCTGGCCAGCGGCCAGCGTGTCCGAGGCCTCGCGCAGTGCCTCGAACGTGACGACGACCTCCGGTGTGCCCTCCGCTGGTTTCGTCAGCAGCACCGGCTCCGGCCGTGCCTCCTCGTTCGTCCCGGTCCCCGATTCACCCACGGCGGATGACCATACGGGACGCGTGTTCACGCTGTGCGCGTAACTAGGTGTTATGGGTCGAACACCGGTGGATCGGGGAGCGCATTGTGCCCCGCGCCCCGATCCACCGAGTGTCAGATCAACGAATCACACCGGCCCGCATGGCCAGTGCGACCATCTGTGCCCGGTCGCCGGTGCCCAACTTCCGGCCGATCCGCGAGAGGTGGCTCTTCACTGTCAGCGCAGACAGGTTGAGCCCCTCCCCGATCTCTTTGTTGGACTGACCGTCCGCGACCAGCTGGAGAACCTCGACCTCGCGAGCGGAGAGCTCGCGCGGGGTGTTGTCGGTGCCAGGAACCCGCGTGCCCGTGGCGAGGATGGGCGCGACGCTCGGGTCGGCGTAGACGCCGCCTTCGAGCACACGCCGGACCCCGTCGGTCACGACCACCGGCGAGGCCGACTTCAGCAGGTAGGCCTGGGCCCCTGCCTGGAAGGCCGAACGCACGGCGTACGGATCGTCTGACGACGCCAGCACCACGATTCGCGGCCAGCCATGGCCACGAAGCTCGGTCACCAGCTCAATGCCACTGCCATCCGGCAGTCCGAGGTCGAGTATCGCCAGGTCGCACGGCCCGGTGGCCAACGCCCTCGCCCTCGCCTCGGCCACCGTGGCAGCCTCGTGGACGGTACCCGCGCCCATCTGGGTCAACCGGGCAGCTATCGCCTCCCTCAACAACGGATGGTCATCGACCACCAGCACCGAGAACAGCTCTTCCCGCGGGTGCGGGACCATGTTCGCCGGCAAGACGCCGGCTGGCGTGGTTCGAACGGCCTGACCTAAGCCGACGGCAGCCACGTCACTACCTCCCTGGAGTCGGTCGTGCCCCCCGACCTACACCGGGACCTTCGGCCAAACAGCCGCGCCGCCATTGGACCGAAAGTGGTGTCGACGAAGGCAGCCTAGCCCCCCAAGCGGGTTAGCGGGATGATCAATTCGTTATCTATCCAATCGAGACATCACTCCGGTGTGCGGATGTAACACGATCGGGTGACTCTTGGTTGGTGACGTAACGCGCTAGCCCCTGTACACGATGAAACGAGGTCGCGGTAGTGGAGATCCGGGAGTTCGAGCGCGCCCGTACGTTGCTCAAGTCCACCCCTCTGGTCGATGGACACAACGACCTACCTTGGGCGTTGCGTTCCGAGCCGGGTGTAGACGCCTCCCGATCGGATGGTTTCGGAATCGACCTGACCCAGACTCAGTCGCAATTGCACACGGACCTACCCCGTCTTCGGGCCGGTGGACTGGGTGCGCAGTTCTGGTCTGTGTACATCCCATGCCGCCTTGTGGGTGACGCTGCGGTGACCGCGGTGGTGCAGCAGTGCGAGCTCGTGCACTCACTGGCGGCAAAATATTCGGCGCATTTGCAAATTGCCGGAACGGCTGCGGAGGCCCGTTCGGCCTTCGCGGCGGGCCGGATCGCGTCCTTCCTCGGTGCCGAGGGCGGGCACAGCATCAACTCTTCCCTGGGTGTGTTGCGGGCTTTGTACCGCCTAGGGGTCCGGTACATGACGCTCACGCACAACGAGAACGTCCCGTGGGCCGACTCGGCGACCGATAAGCCTGCTGTGGGCGGTTTGTCAGATTTCGGTCGTTCGGTGGTCGCGGAGATGAACCGCATCGGCATGCTGGTCGACCTCTCCCACGTGGCCCCGACGACCATGCGCGACGCCCTCGACTGCACGACCGCGCCGGTGATCTTCAGCCACTCCTCCTGCCGAGCCGTCACGGACCACCCCCGCAACGTTCCGGACGACGTGCTGTCACGGCTGGCGGCCAACGGCGGCGTGTGCATGGTGACGTTCGTGCCCAACTTCGTGTCGGAGGCCGTGGTCGCGTGGGACAAGTCCCTCCAGGAGGCCATGGCCGCCGCCGGCGCGGACCACCGGGACCTCGACGAGCGGACGAAGTTCCAGCAGACGTGGTCGGCGCCGCCGAAGCCGAAGGCCGGCATCGAGGACGTGGTCGCCCACGTGGAGCACGCCCGCGAGGTGGCGGGCATCGACCACATCGGCATCGGCGGCGACTACGACGGCGTCGGCTCCCTCCCGGAGGGCCTGGAGGACGTCAGTCGCTACCCCGCGCTGTTCGCGGCACTGCTGGAGCGCGGTTGGAGCGAGAAGGACTGCGCCAAGCTCGCCGGGGAGAACGTGCTGCGGACCCTGGAGGCGGCTGAGGAAGTAGCGAAGTCGAGCTGACCCTCCGCCCGCGAACCGCGACCGAAGATCAACCGCTGCCGGCTTGCCATCCGCGGGCGGACGACCTCACACAGGCTGCGGTAAGGAGTCGACCATCGCGAAGTAGTACTCGGGCCGGCTCGTCTTGTAGAGCTGGTACCAGGCTTCCAGCGTCTCCTCCGACATCACGCCCAACCGAGCCAGCACGTGCCGCGAGAACTCCAGCGGCGCGGTCCCCGAAGCCGTGATGAGGTCCCCGTCCGTGACCGCCGGCTCGTCGACGTAGTGCTCAGCGCCGTGGTAGCCCGGACTGAACTGCCTCAGCGCCTCGAGGTCGTTGCTCGTGTGCGGCCGCGAGTCGAGCATCCCCGCGCCGGCCAGCGCGATGGTCGCGCCGCAGATCGCGGCCACGGGGACTCCGGCGGCCAGGAACTCCCGCGCCTTCGCGAGCACGGGCTCGTACCGCGGCTCCGCCCACGTGTTCGCGCCCGGCAGGATCAGGACGGCGGCGTCGGCGGGGGACAGGTCGGCGAGTGCCACGTCCGGCGTGACGCGCAGGCCGCCCATCGTCGTGACCGGGTCGTGGGTCAGGGCCACGGTACGCACGGGCACCGAGGTGCCCGGTTCGGCGAACATGCGGCCCGTGTTCAGCTCCGGCGTGAGGTACCCGTGTTCCCAGTCCGAGAGCGTGTCCAGCACGAAGAGGTATGCGAACGTCATGACCGGGACGCTAGACCCGGCCACCGACAAGAACGGCTCAGCTGCCCTGCCGCTGGGAGAACATCGTGACGCCGACCGGCGGCAGGCCCACGACGCTCGCCATCAGGTCGCAGAACGCCTCGCCGTGCGGCGCCAGGTCCGCGTTCACCGGTGTCCACGACGCGCGCAGCTCCAGGTCGTCGGTCCGCGCCGGCCCGGAGATGTCGCCGAACCGGGCCGACGACGTGTCCGTCACGGTCCCGCCCAGCGCCGTGTACTCCGCGCCCGTCGCCGCCAGCGCATCGGTCAGCCACGACCAGCCCACGGTGGGCAGCAACGGATCGTCGGCGAGCTCCGCGTCCAGCTCCGCCCGCACGTAGGTGACCACCCGCAGCACCCCGTCCCAGGCCTCCTGGCCCTCGGGATCGTGCAACAGGATCAGCCGCCCCGTGGCGAGCACATCCGCGGGCCCGTTGGCCTCCGCGGTGATCGCGAACGCCCACGGGGCCAGGCGCTGCGGCGGGCGCACGACGCCGAGCTGCAGCTCGGGCCGCGGGCGCACCGACTTGAGCGCCGCGACGGCCTGAGTGAACAGTTCAGGCGCTGCCGACGTCTTGGTCACGACTCGTCACTGTAGGACCACCCGAGTCGGTGAGCGGTGACGGCGCGCCGGACGGGCCGCCGAGTTCATGCGCACAGACTGTGGCTCCGGTGGCTCCGGCGGGCGCTGTCGGACCCGCGTGGCACGATTCATGGTGCTATGACTTCCGTGTCCGACACCGCCTCCCGCGCGGCCACCGCGCCCCTGCTGGTCGCCGCGGCCGGCGGGAAGCCCGCCCACCCGCCGGTCTGGTTCATGCGCCAGGCCGGCCGGTCGCTGCCCGAGTACCGCAAGGTCCGCGAGGGCGTCCCGATGCTGCAGGCGTGCTTCACCCCGGAGCTGGTCTGCGAGATCACGATGCAGCCGGTCCGCCGCCACGGCGTCGACGCGGCCATCCTGTTCTCCGACATCGTGGTGCCGCTCGTGGCCGCCGGCATCGGCGTCGACATCGTGCCCGGCACCGGGCCGGTCGTCGCCGAGCCCGTGCGCACCCGCGCGGCGGCCGAGGCGTTGCCGGCCCTCGAGGCAGGGCAGCTGGACAAGGTGGCCGACGCGATCCGGCTGCTGCGTGCGGAGCTGGGCGACACCCCGCTGATCGGGTTCGCGGGCGCGCCGTTCACGCTCGCCTCCTACCTCATCGAGGGCGGGCCCAGCCGGCACCACGAGCGCACCAAGGCGCTCATGCACTCCGACCCGACCACCTGGCACGCCCTGCTCGGCGCGCTCGCGGCGATCACGACGACCTTCCTCGAGGTCCAGGTGGCCGCCGGGGTGCAGGCCGTGCAGCTGTTCGACTCGTGGGCGGGCACGCTCGCCGAACGGGACTACCGCGAGTTCGTGCTGCCGCATTCCGCCCGCGTGCTGGACGCGATCGAGGGCGTGCCGAAGATCCACTTCGGCGTCGGCACCAGCGAGCTGCTGCCCGCCATGCGGGAGGCGGGGGCGGACGTCGTCGGCGTCGACTGGCGGCTGCCGCTGGACGAGGCGGCCCGCCGCCTCGAGCGGCACGGCACGGCGAAGCCGGTCGTGCAGGGAAACCTCGACCCGGCGGTCCTGCTGGCCGACTTCGACGCCGTCGAGGGCGAGGTCCGGCGGATCGTGGCCGAGGGCCGCGCGGCCGGCGGGCACATCGTCAACCTCGGCCACGGCGTGCTGCCCAACACCGACCCGGATGTGCTGACCAGGGTGGTCGAGCTGGTGCACAGCCTGACGCCATGAACGTGACGGTCGTGGGGGGCGGCATCAGCGGGCTGGCCGCCGCGTACCGGCTGCGCACCAGGCTCGGCCCGGACGCCCGCATCACGCTGGTCGAGCAGACCCGGCGGCTCGGCGGCAAGCTGCGCACGGTCGAGCTCGCCGGCACCCCGACCGACGTGGGCGCCGAGGCCTTCGTGCTGCGCAACCCGGCGGCCGTGGAGCTGGTCCGCGAGCTCGGGCTCGGCGACCGGCTGATCCACCCGCAGCGTGCGGCCGCCACCGTCCGCGCCGGCGGCCGGACGGTCCCGCTGCCCAAGCGCACCTTCCTCGGCGTGCCGGCCGACGCCGAGCAGGTCCGCCCGGTCCTCAGCGCGGCCGCCGCCGAGCGGGTCGCCGCCGAGCCGGACCTGCCGCCGCTGGAGATCGCGGACGACGTGGCCGTCGGCGACGTGCTGGCCGAGCGGTTCGGCCGCGAGCTCGTCGACCACCTCGTCGAGCCGCTGCTCGGCGGGGTCTACGCGGGCCGCGCCGACCGGCTCGGCCTGCGCGCCACCATGCCGGCCCTCGTCGACGCGCTCGGTCCGGCCGGCGGCTCGCTGACCGGTGCCGCCGCGCGCGTGCTCGGGACGCCGGACCCGGGCGGCGCGCCCGTGTTCGGCGCGCTCGACGGCGGCATGGCCGGGCTCGTGGACGAGTTGCGCACGCGGTCGCGCGCCGAGATCCGGCTCGGCCTCCCGGTCCGGGAGCTCCGCCGGGTGGCCGGCGGCTGGGAGCTCGAGATCGGCAGCCCGGGCCGCGCCGAGCTCCACCACGCCGACGCCGTGCTCCTGGCCGTGCCGCCGCCCGCGGCCCGCCGCCTGCTCGAGGGCGCCGTCCCCGCGGCGGCCGCGGTCCTCGCCGGCGTCGAGGTCGGCTCCATGGCCGTGCTCAGCATGGTGCTCCCGGCGGGTACGACGCTGCCCGCCACGAGCGGCGTGCTGCTCGCGGTCGGCGAGCGGCACGCGGACGGGACCCCGTTCACGGCCAAGGCGTTCACGCACACGAGCGTCAAGTGGGGTGGCGGGCCGGTCCGGCTGCGCGCGTCGATCGGCCGGGTCGGCGAGACCGAGCTGCTGCGTCGCGACGACGCCGACCTGCTCGCCGCGGTCCGGGCCGATCTGCGCGAGCTGACCGGGGTCGACGCCGCCCCGGTCGACTGGACGCTCACCCGCTGGGGCGGCGGCCTGCCGCAGTACGGCGTCGGCCACGCGGCGGCCGTGTCCGCGATCGAACGCGCGGTAGCCGAGGTGCCCGGACTCGCGCTCGCGGGCGCCACCTACCGCGGCGTCGGCGTCCCCGCGTGTGTGGACAGTGCACGCCTCGCGGCGGACCGTGTCGCGGAGCACCTTCTGACGCGGGCACATGCGGGGTAGTGGGAATATGGCGCCATGGCCCGCCTGAACTACACCGAGTTGAACGACACCCTCCGGTACACGATGTGGTCGGTGTTCCGCGCGATTCCCGGGCAGCTGAGTGACGATCGCGGCCCGGCGGCGACCGAGGCGCAGGAGTATCTGGACGGGCTGGAGACCAAGGGCGTCGTCGTGCGCGGCGTGTACGACGTCGCCGGGCTGCGGGCCGACGCCGACTTCATGATCTGGTGGCACGCCGAGGAGATCGAGCAGCTGCAGGCCGCGTACGCCGGCTTCCGCCGCACCGCCCTGGGCCGCGCCACCGCCCCGGTGTGGAGCCAGGTCGCGCTGCACCGCCCGGCCGAGTTCAACAAGAGCCACATCCCGGCCTTCCTCGCGGGCGAACCGGCCCGCAAGTACCTGTGCGTCTACCCGTTCGTGCGGTCCTACGAGTGGTACCTGCTCCCCGACGAGGAGCGCCGCACGATGCTCGCCGAACACGGCAAGATGGCGCGCGACTACTCGGACGTGCGAGCCAACACCGTGGCCTCGTTCGCGCTCGGTGACTACGAGTGGATCCTCGCCTTCGAGGCCGATGAGCTGCACCGCCTGCTCGACCTCATGCGGCACCTGCGCGGGAGCACCGCCCGCCGGCACGTGCGCGAGGAGATCCCCTTCTACACCGGCACCAGACTGGCTCCCGCGGAGCTCGTCTCGAACCTGCCCTGACGACCGTGCCGACAGACACGCTCGCCGCGCTCTGGAAGGACGTCACCGGCACCGACCTCGGCCCCGTGACGTTCACCGGTGACGACCACCCGCTCCCCGGCCCGTACCGGGTGGGCGACGCGGCCGCGGCGTGCGTCGCGGCGACGACGCTGGCCGCGGCCGAGCTCGTCCGCGAGCGCGGCGGCCACCCGAAACCAGTCGAGGTCCACATCGGACACGCGGCGGAGGCGTTCCGCAGCGAGGCGCACCTCTCGGTCGCCGGCGAGGAGCCGGGCGCGCTGTGGGCGTCGCTGTCCGGTAACTACGAGGCCGCGGACGGCTGGGTGCGGTTGCACGCGAACTACCCGCACCACGCCGAGGCCATCCTGCGCGCGCTCGGTACCGACGCCGACGGCGTGCGCGCCGCGGTGGCCGCGCGAACCGCCGTCGAGGTCGAGGACGCCGTCCTCGCCGCGGGCGGCGCGGCCGCGGCCATGCGCGATCGCGAGTCCTGGCTCACCGACGGTCCCGGCCGGGCCGTGCGCGCCGAGCCGCTGGTCGCGCTGGAGCGCATCGGCGACGCCCCGCCCCGGCCGCTGCCCCAACTGGACCGGACGCGCACCGACCGGATCCTGGCCGAGCAGGCGCTCGTCGACCGGTCCTCGCCGGGACAGCTGCTCGCCGTGTGGACGCTGGACGACCGCGCGCTGACCGGCGTGCGCGTGCTGGACCTGACCCACGTGATCGCCGGCCCGGTCGCCGCCCGCACGCTCGCCGCGCACGGCGCCGACGTCCTGCACGTGACCGACCCGAAGCGCCCGGTGCTCCACCGCATCGTCATGGACACCGACTTCGGCAAGCGATCCTGCCACGTCGACATCGACACGCCCGCCGGCCGCGACACACTGGGCGAGCTGGTCGCCGGCGCCGACGTGTTCGTCCAGTCGTACCGGCCGGACTCCTTGGCCCGCAAGGGTTTCGGGGCCGCGCGGCTGGCCGAGCTGCGACCCGGCATCGTCGTGGTGAGCCTCTCCGCGTACGGCCACACCGGACCGTGGCGGGACCGGCGCGGCTTCGACAGCCTGGTGCAGATGTCGAGCGGCATCGCCGCGGACCAGGGCATGGACCGGCCGCGCTCGCTGCCCGCCCAGGCCCTGGACCACGGCACCGGCTGGCTGGCCGCGCTCGGCGTGCTGACCGCGCTGCGCCGGCGTGCCGTCGAGGGCGGCTCGTGGCAGGTGAAGCTCTCGCTCGCGCGCACCGCCGAGTGGCTGCACGACCTCGGCCGCGACACCACGCCGCACACTCGCGTCGACCTCGCGCCCTACCTCGACGAGGCCGACAGCGACTACGGCCGGCTCAGCTACCTCAAGGTGCCCGGCGCGTCGGCCCCGCTCGCCGGCCCGCACCGGCCCGGAGCGGACCCCCCGGCATGGTGACCTTCGCGCACCTCAGCGACATCCACCTCGGCCAGGACCACGACCCGGCCCGGGCGCTGCGCCGCGCGCGGCGGGTCGTCGGCTACCTCGACGCGCTGCCCGGCGAGATCGACGCGATCCTGCTGACCGGCGACATCGCCGACCACGGGGCGCCGGCGGAGTACCGGGCCGCGCGCGAGCTCCTGGCCACCGCGCGGTTCCCGGTCCTCTCGTGCCCGGGCAACCACGACGATCGGGTCGCCTACCAGCGGCACTTCCTCGAGGCGGCCGACGACGGCGGCGAGCCGGTGAACCAGGTGCACCACCTGCCCGGCGCCACGGTGGCCATGTGCGACTCGACCATCCCGGGCCGCGACGACGGCATCCTCGACGACACGACGCTGCGCTGGCTCGACAAGGTCCTCGCCGACGCGCCGGCCGACGAGCCGGCGTTCGTGTGCTTCCACCACCCGCCGGTCGTCCTGCACCACCCGCTCGTCGACGGCATCCGGCAGTTCGGGGCGGCGAACCTCGCGGAGATCGTCGAGCGGCACCCGCACGTGGCGGCTGTCCTCTGTGGACACGCGCACACGTCCGCCGCGTCCACGTTCGCCGGCCGCCCGCTGCTCGTGGCGCCCGGCGTGGTGTCGACGGCCGTGCTGCCCTTCGAGAGCAGCACGCCCATCGACTTCGAGCTACCGCCGGCGGTCGCCTTCCACGTGCTGGCCGACGACCGCCGGCTGACCACTCACTTCCGCAGCTTGTAGGCCCGGATCAGGGTCTCCTTCACGGTGTTGCCGTCCCGGTCGGACGCCGACACGCGCAGCGAGACCGACTCCGCGCCCGCCGGGTGTTGCAGCGCCGCGACGAGGTTCACCAGCACCGGCACCCGCTGCCACGTCCTGCCCTCGTCGTAGGACGCCTCGACGGTCACCCGCCGCGGCCGCGCGTACGCGCCCGTCTCGTCCTGCAGCACCAGCGGCACCAGGAACGGCTTGCCGGCCTTCGCGCTGTCCTGCTCGTCCAGCACCGGCGTGAAGTGCACGGTGTTCAGCGCCAGCGCCGCCGGCTCCTCGCCGTCCACATGGGACGACCGGAACGTCCACTCGGCACTGATCGACGTCGCCAGGTC